>NZ_QUDH01000004.1:0-290648 GCF_003477445.1 Clostridium sp. AF50-3
GCGTAGTAATACGTGAAGCTGACTGTTACTAATCGGTCGAGGGCTTAACCAAAAGGTTATGGTTAAGGATAGGTAAGAGGAAGTTATTTCCTGAAGGATGAAAGATAGAAAGTAGAAGAAATTCAGTGTGCAGTTTTGAAGGTATATAAACTTTCAAGAAAATCAAATATAAACGTGGATGACGGGGTGTGGCTCAGCTTGGCTAGAGCGCTGGTTTGGGACCAGGAGGTCGCAGGTTCGAATCCTGTCACCCCGATTCTTACAAATATGCGCGAGTGGCTCAGTTGGTGGAGCGCGACCTTGCCAAGGTCGAGGCCGCGGGTTCGAGTCCCGTCTCGCGCTCTTTTTATTTCTAGGATTTATGCGGGTTCCGAGGTTTTCGGAGCCCGCTTTTAATTTACATAGAATTGCTAAAAGTTTTTACTGAAGGTTTTGTATTATCATTCCGTATATGCTTGCTGGAAGAAATTCAAGAAACGAAGAAAAATGAAGGAAAATGCGTGATTTTTTTAATTTCCACTTGCATGTATACCGTGCCTGTGATATAGTATAAAGGCTGAAAATTCACGCCGGTCGGATTTACGCAGGACGGTGCTCATTATGAGTCCCCGCGGAAAGCATGAGAAGACGGCGGAAGAAAAACCAAAATTGGAGGAAAGAAACATGAGCGTTATTTCAATGAAGCAGTTACTCGAAGCAGGTGTACATTTTGGACACCAGACCAGAAGATGGAACCCGAAAATGGCTCCGTACATCTACACCGAGAGAAATGGTATCCACATCATCGACCTTCAGAAATCTGTAGGTAAAGTAGATGAGGCTTACAAGGCAGTATCCGATATCGCAGCAGACGGCGGCACAATCCTGTTCGTTGGTACAAAGAAGCAGGCTCAGGACGCTATCAAGACCGAGGCTGAGAGATGTGGTATGTTCTATGTAAACGAGAGATGGTTAGGCGGTATGCTGACAAACTTCAAGACCATCCAGAGCCGTATCGCTAGATTAAAACAGATCGAGGCTATGTCTGAGGACGGAACTTTCGACGTTCTGCCGAAGAAAGAAGTTATCGAGCTGAAAAAAGAGTGGGAGAAGCTGGAGAAGAACCTGGGCGGTATCAAAGATATGAAGAAGATCCCGGATGCTATCTTCGTAGTAGATCCGAAGAAGGAAAGAATCTGCGTACAGGAGGCTCATACTCTGGGTATTCCGCTGATCGGTATCATCGATACCAACTGTGATCCGGAAGAGCTGGATTATGTAATCCCGGGTAACGATGATGCTATCCGTGCCGTAAAACTGATCGTTTCCAGAATGGCAGACGCTGTTATCGAAGCTAAGCAGGGCGAGGCTGAGGCAGCTGCAGCAGAGGGCGAAGCAGAGGCTACAGAGGCTTAATTAACCCCAAAATTAAAAACTGAAACCAAAAGACCAGGAGCACGCCGCGGTTTTCCGCATAAAAGCGTGCTCCGCGCGGGTATACGAACGTGTACCTGAATTTATATACACGGAGGGATTTAAGATGGCAGTTACAGCCGCAATGGTAAAAGAGTTACGTGAAATGACAGGCGCTGGTATGATGGACTGTAAGAAAGCTCTTGCAGCTACAGATGGCGACATGGACAAAGCTGTTGAGTTCCTGAGAGAAAAAGGACTTGCAGGCGCTACTAAGAAAGCTGGCCGTATTGCAGCAGAGGGTATCGTTATGACTAAGGTTACCGCTGATGAAAAGAAGGCAGTTGTAGTAGAAGTAAACGCAGAGACAGACTTCGTAGCTAAGAACGAGAAGTTCCAGAACTATGTATCTGATGTTGCTGAGCAGGCGCTGAACACAAGCGCAGCAGATATTGACGCATTCCTGGCTGAAAAATGGGCAAAGGATCCGTCCCTGACAGTTGCAGAGGCTCTGTCTTCCCAGATCTCCATCATCGGCGAGAACATGAAAATCCGTCGTTTTGCTCAGTTAGCTGAGGAGAATGGTTTCGTTGCTTCCTACATCCATGCAGGCGGCAAGATCGGCGTTCTGGTAGACGTTGAGACTGACGTTGTAAACGATGCAATCAAAGAGATGGCTAAGAACGTAGCTATGCAGGCTGCAGCTCTGAAACCGCTGTACACCAACGACAGCGAAGTAGATGCAGATTACATCGCAAAAGAGAAAGAGATCCTGACTGTAGCAGCTAAGAACGAGAAGCCGGACGCAAACGACAAGATCATCAGCGGCATGGTTATGGGTCGTATCAAGAAAGAGCTCAAAGAGATCTGCCTTCTGGATCAGGTATATGTTAAGGCTGAGGATGGCAAGCAGAGCGTAGCTCAGTATGTAGCTCAGGTTGCTAAAGAGAATGGTGCGAAGATCACTGTTAAGAAGTTCGTTCGTTTCGAGACTGGTGAAGGTATCGAAAAGAAGGAAGAGAACTTTGCAGAGGAAGTTGCAAAGCAGATGGCACAGTAAGCGAACTACTTGTTGTAACTTCATATAACTTATTAGAAAGTGCTGAAACCCAGTATTTATGTAGGGTTTCAGCACTTTTTTGTGTACTGTTTTTTGATACTTTTTTATATAACTTGTTGCAATTTATTATATCTTCTTATGCGAATTGTGTAAAAAAGTGTGTAGTGAGTTGTGTAGAGGTTTTGGGGGATTTGTGTAATAACACGAATGGAACGCCTCAGCTGATTGCAGACGCGCCTTTGCAGTCTGCTCAGCATTACATTTACCGGTCTCAGGATCCCATTAGCGATTCTTTTGGGTGGCATTATGGGACTCACCGGAATCTGGCGGGCGCTTACGCTGACCTTGATCGTGAAAGGATAGGGGATAAAAGTGCACCAGAAAGTCGCACTTGAAAATTTCGCCAGATGCGCTATAATAAGTCTGGCGATGGTTCAGCAGGGAAACATTGCAAATTTGATAAAAACAGGGGAGCTCGTTAGCGGGCTGAGAGGAAGTAATCGAACTTCGACCCTTTAACCTGATGCGGATAATGCCGTCGTAGGAAGTCATGAGATGAATTTTTACAGGAGATATCCGCAGGGGTATCTCCTGTTTTTTCATATAACAGGAAAATCCGTTGAAATTTCCTGTTATATAAAAGCCCTACCGGGCGGGATCGCACTGCGGCGGAAGGGAATCATGTCGCAAGCAACCGCGCTCGGCGCGGGAATGTGCCAGGGCACATTCTTTTAAAATTAAATTCTTTGAAAGGGGGAACGTATTCCGCATGTGTGCGGCGAGCTGAGGGGGAGCGCCCTGGGCTTTGTAGGCAGCGATGGGAAGCCGTGTTCCGGCGTGAGAGGATACCAGAGAGTATCGACCGAATTTCATGCAGAAAACGTAAATTGTTCGTAACTGTTCAAGAATATCAAAGAAACAGAACAGTTGCAAATTTTCAAAGAAGGAGAAGAAAAATGAATAAGACAAACACGAAAAAACTGGCGATTGCGGCTGTATTCTGTGCCGTTGCCGTCGTAGGAAGTTTATTTTCCGTTCCGGTGTTCGGAAGTAAGTGTTCCCCGGTACAGCATATGGTAAATATCCTGTGTGCCGTTCTTCTGGGACCGGGCTATGGACTGGGAGCGGCCTTTGCAGCGGCGCTGATCCGAAATCTGTTAGGACTTGGAAGCCTGATGGCATTTCCAGGCAGTATGTTTGGCGCCCTGATCTGCGGACTGGTTTACAAGAAAACGCAGAGTGTGTTCGCAACTTTGATCGGTGAGGTGCTTGGAACGTCCATTCTGGGCGGATTTGCAGCATATCCGGTGGCAGTTTTCCTGATGGGAAAGAGCGCGGCGGGACTGGCTGTCTATGCCTATGTGGTTCCGTTTTTGATCTCGACCGCGGGAGGCGCGATCATAAGCGCGGTTCTGATTTTAAGTTTAAAGAAAGCCAATATTTTAGCAGGAATGCAGGAAGCACTGAGAGAGGAGAAGCCAGCACATGTTTAAAGAAATATTTGATAATGTAAGAGAAAAATGTCCGTTAATCCACAACATTACGAACTACGTGACTGTCAATGACTGTGCCAACGTGGTACTCGCATGCGGCGCGTCCCCGATCATGGCGGATGATAAGGACGAAGTTTCGGATATCCAGACCATCTGCGGCGGACTGAATATCAATATCGGCACATTAAACAGCCGGACCATCGAATCCATGCTGCTTGCCGGAAAGCGGGCAAATGAGCTGGGTCATCCGGTAGTTTTAGACCCGGTAGGCGCCGGTGCGTCGAAACTCAGAACAGAGACCGCCAATCAGCTTTTAAAGGAAGTCAGGTTTACCGTGATCCGCGGGAACATTTCGGAGATCAAGACACTGGCACTTGGAAATGGGACGACGAAGGGCGTGGATGCCGATCTGGCAGACCGGGTGACGAAGGAAAATCTGGACGAGGCGGCAGCTTTTGCGAAGGCATTTGCCGGAAAGATGAATGCGGTCGTTGCGATCACCGGTGCGATCGACATTGTGGCGGATGCGGAGAAGGCATACTGCATTTACAACGGTCGTCCGGAGATGTCTTCCATCACGGGAACCGGCTGTCAGCTCTCGGCTCTGACGGCGGTCTTTGTGACAGCCAACCAGGAACAGCCGCTTGAGGCAGCTGCTGCGGCAGTCTGCGCGATGGGACTGGCCGGGGAGACGGCATACGCCCGTTTAAGTGAACTGGACGGCAATGCGACTTATCGGAATTATATCATTGATGCTATTTATCGCATGAACGGAGAAGCGCTGGAGGCTGGAGCAAAATTTGAAGTAAGATAATAGAGCTTTAGTGTCCGTTTTTATAAGAACAGCTGAGAAAAGGAGGAAATGCAGATGAACTGCAGACCGGAAGATATGCTGCTTTACGCGGTGACAGACCGCGCATGGCTGAAGGGGGAAACTCTGGAGAGTCAGGTTGAGAAAGCTTTGAAGGGCGGGGCGACGTTTGTCCAGCTGAGAGAAAAGGAGCTTGACGAGGCGGAGTTTCTGGAGGAGGCAAAGAAGCTTAAAATACTTTGCAGAAAGTATCAGGTTCCGTTTGTGATCAATGACAACGTGAAGATTGCCCTGGCGGTGGATGCGGACGGCGTCCATGTGGGACAGAGCGATATGGAAGCGGGAAAGGTCCGGGAAAAGCTGGGACCAGATAAGATCATCGGCGTTTCCTGCAAAAATGTAGAACAGGCGCTTCTTGCGAAAAAGCATGGGGCGGATTATCTGGGAGTCGGAGCCATCTATCCGACGGGAACCAAAAAGGACGCCGATGCCGTGACGCCGGGGATGCTTGCCAAGATCTGTCAGGCAGTCGATATTCCGGTTGTTGCGATCGGCGGACTGAATAAAGAACATCTGGAACTGTTAAAAGGAACAGGTGTGGACGGCATTGCAGTGGTCAGCGCCTTGTTTGCGGCCGATGATATTGAAAAGGCAGCAGAGGAACTGAAGGAAGCTGTAAAAAAGGTTCTGTAAAGATGAAAACGTTGTCATTTTGTCAAAAAAATGGCATGAAAAGGTTTATGAGAAAAAGCTTGTGAAAAAAGCTTCATTAAAAAATGGTAAGAAACTTTGCAAAAAGTTTTTTATGGCGGCACATTGGGGGCACCACCTTGTGTCGCCTTATAAAAGTTATTGATGCCTGAAAGGAGTTAATTATGAAGACAGCATTAACAATCGCTGGAAGTGATTGCAGCGGAGGCGCCGGTATCCAGGCCGATTTAAAGACGATGATCGCCAATGGAGTATATGGAATGAGTGCGATCACGGCGCTGACGGCCCAGAACACAACCGGCGTCCAGGGGATTTTTGAGGTAACCCCGGAATTTCTGGAACAGCAGATTGACAGCGTATTTACGGATATCCGTCCGGATGCGGTAAAGATCGGCATGGTTTCTTCAACCGGACTGATCAAGTCGATTGCGAAGAAGCTTTGTGAGTACCAGGCAGAAAACATTGTTGTGGACCCGGTTATGGTGGCGACGAGCGGAGCAAAGTTAATCGGCGACGACGCTATCGATACCTTGAAAGAATCGCTTTTTCCATTAGCGGCGGTTCTGACACCGAACATTCCGGAGGCGGAGGTCTTATCGGGAATGAAAATTAAGTCTGCCGACGATATGATTGCGGCAGCAAAATGGATCAGTGAAACGTACCATTGTGAGGTTCTCTGCAAGGGCGGACATCAGTTAAATGATGCCAACGATCTTTTATACCGGGACGGCGGATACCGTTGGTTTAACGGAAAACGCATCCACAATTCCAACACCCATGGGACGGGCTGTACCCTGTCCAGCGCGATTGCATCCAATCTGGCGAAGGGCTATGATCTCGACACCGCGGTGGAACGTGCCAAAGCATATATTTCCGGCGCACTGGGAGCGATGCTGGATCTCGGCAAAGGATCCGGTCCGATGGATCATGGATTTGATTTCCGGGGAAAAGGATTTGCGGAGGAACGCGTATGACAATGACAGAGAGGCTTTTGGAAGCCACAAAGGAGATCTGGGCTGGTTACAATGAAAAACCGTTCGTAAAAGGCATTGCGGACGGCAGTCTGGATCATGATAAATTCAAATATTATATGATACAGGATTATCTGTATCTGATTGATTACACAAAGGTGTTTTCCATCGGGGCGGCAAAATCAACGGATCTCGCATTTATGCGCCTGTTTGCCGGATATACCCACTCGATTCTGGATGGGGAGATGGATATTCACCGTGCTTACATGGAACGTTTGGGGATAACCAGAGAAGAGGCGGAACAGACGCCGGTCGCTCTGGATAACCTTTCTTATACTTCTTATATGCTTCGCATCGCTTATGAGGGGGGCGCGCCGGAGGCGGCAGCAGCGATATTGTCCTGCGCCCTCAGCTATGAATGGATTGCGAAGAAAATCGCAGCAGACAGACCGGATGCCGACAAACATCCATTTTATGGGGAGTGGATCCGGGGATACGCTTCCGAGTCTTACCACAAAGAAAACGAAGTCCTTGTAGAGTGGATGAACCGTCTGGCAGAGGATCTGTCTGAGAAACAAAAGAAACATCTGGTGGATATTTTTGTGGCCTGCTCCCGCTATGAAGCGGCATTCTGGGATATGGCGTGGGAAATGAGGCGGTAAATATGCTTACATTTGACAACGTGCGTTTCCAATATGCGGTAGAGGATTTTTCGATCATTGACCATCTGTCGTTTGAAGTCCAGGATGGGGAGTTTGTGTCCATCATCGGCGCTTCCGGCTGTGGAAAAAGTACGATCTTCCGGCTGGTAAATAAGCTTTTTACCCCGGCTTCCGGTGTGATCCGGGTGGATGGGGAATCGATCGAAACGAAGAAAAATTACTGCGGATATATGCCGCAGCAGGATCTGCTGTTTCCATGGCGCACCGTGCGGGAGAATCTGATGCTTCCGATGGAGATTCAGGGCGGATATTCGAAGGAACAGATGCAGAAAAAAGCGGATGATGCGCTTCGATCGGTTGGACTTGCAGACTGGGGAGATAAGACGCCGAAAGAGCTTTCCGGCGGTATGCGCCAGAGAGCCGCCTTTGCGAGAACGGTTCTGACGGGTTCAGACCTTCTGCTTTTGGATGAGCCGTTTTCAGCCCTGGATTATCTGACAAGACTGTCTATGCGGGAGTGGCTTCTGGAACAGTGGGAGAAGGAGAAAAAGACGGTTCTTTTCATCACGCATGATGTGGAAGAAGCGGTGTTTCTGTCCAGCCGGATTCTCGTGGTGGAACAGTCACCGATCACACATCTGCGCTCCATCGAGGTCCCGGCGGGATATCCGCGATCCCGGGAAGAGCTTCGCAGACCGGAGATTCTGTCCTTAAAGGAAGAACTGATCGGAATGCTTAAGAAGGAGAAGGCGTGATGGAACAGAAAAAAACAAATAAAATGGGAAGCCGGATGAATGCGAATCTTCCAGCCCTGATTCTGGTGGCGGTGCTTCTGTTTACATGGCAGGCAGCGGCTATGGGGATTGATGCGGCCTATATTCTCCCGTCTCCGGTTCAGGTGGTTGTACGGCTGTGGGAACTTCGGGGTCCATTATTTACGGCACATCTGCCGGCGACGATGTCGGTAGTCGTGATTGGACTTTTGATCTCGATCGTGCTGGGCGTGGGACTGGCTGTGCTGATGGATGCCAGTGAGACGGCAAGAAAGGCGCTGTATCCGCTGATCATCGCCTCGCAGACAATCCCGACGACGGCGCTGGCACCGCTGTTTGTCCTCTGGTTTGGCTACACGATCTGGAGCAAGGTGCTGGTAACGGTACTAATTACGTTTTTCCCGATCACGATCACGGTATTTGACGGGTTCCGGTCGGTGAAGACGGAAATGGAAGAACTTTTGTTTACATTTGGAGCGGATAAACGTCAGATCTTTTTGAAATTAAAGATTCCGGCGACGCTTCCGTACTTTTTTTCAGCGATCAAGATGGCGGTACCGCTGTCGATCATCGGAGCGGCGATTGGAGAATGGCTGGGCGCTCAGAGCGGACTCGGATATTTCAGCCGGAGAATGATGACCCAGTTAGATGGAGCCGGTGTATTTGCACCGATTCTGCTCCTATCGGTAGTGGCGATGGCGGCAACGTGGATTGTCTCGCTGCTTGAAAAGCGGATGATTTTCTGGAGGAATGAGTAGGAAATTGTGATATAGGATGAAATTTTGAAGTATGTGTGCGGATATTGAAAAGTCTGTATTTTTGAAATGTGTGCTGCAGACCGAAAAAAGTGTATTCACAAAAAAGCTACTTGTGAAGAAGTGCAGATCTTTGAGATTGGTATGTGAATCCAGCAAGTCATATGCCAAAAGAACTGGAAAACAGGTAAGTGATAGGGAAATATAAACGGAAATTTGTAAAAATGAAAGGATATGAGATGAAAAAACGAATGAAAATGGCTGCCGCAGTGATGGCAGCAGTGATGGGAATGATGACACTTGGCGGATGTGGAACGGCCAGCGAAAAGAGTGAGACAGCTGCTCAGGCAGAGGGCACGGATGCGAAACAGACCTCGGAAGATGGAAAAAGTCAGGATCTTAAGGAGATCAATGTGGTTCTTGACTGGTATCCGAATGCGATCCATACCTTTATTTATACGGCGATCGAGCGCGGTTATTATGCGGAAGAAGGACTGGATGTGAAAGTGCGTTTTCCGGCCAATGCGAACGATGCGTTATCACTGGTAGCGGCTGGAAAGGCGGAGATCGGCATGTACTATCAGCAGGATGTGATCCAGGCGGTTGCCAATCAGGGAACGAAGATCAAATCCATCGGTGCGATCGTGCAGTCCCCGTTAAGTGTCGTTCTTTCTTTAAAGGATAAGAATATCACAGGACCGGAAAATCTGGTTGGAAAAACCGTTGGTTACGGCGGAACAGCACTCAGCGAGGCGGTTGTCAAGAGCATGATGGAATATGTGGGAGCGGATGCATCGGATGTAAACCTGATCGATGTCGGATTTGAACTGATGAGTTCTATGACGACCGGCAATGTGGATGCGACGATCGGATGCCTTGTTAACCATGAGGTTCCGCAGATGGAGGAAGAGGGCTTTGATGTCAACTACTTCATGGCAGCTGGATATGGAATCCCGAATTATTATGAGGAAGTATTCCTTGCCAACAACGAAATGATCCAGCAGGAGCCGGAAGTTCTGGAAGGATTCTTACGCGCATCGAAGAAGGGCTTTGAAGACTTTAAGAACGATCCGAATGGCTGCCTGGCAATCCTGATGAATAATCAGAATGAGGAAAACTTCCCTCTGACCCAGAGCGTGGAGGAGAAGTCCTGTGAGACACTTCTGCCGCTCATGGAGAGCGATGAGGTTCCGTTTTTGACCCAGACCGAAGAGTGCTGGCAGGAAAACATCGACTGGATGAGCGAGAGCGGGCTGATCGATAAGAAAGTGGATGTTTCGGATGTGATGGTAAACCTGCAGGAGTAAGAGCCAGAAGTAGTCAGAGACTGGCTGTTTGCGCAGAGCAAGTAAATTTCCGGAACTGGAAATTCTGGTGTTTAACATATATATGCAAGACAAGAATGGTAACAGAGTTACAGAGTTACTGGGGAAGATGGAGTCTCAGAATGTTGACAGTCTGCCAGCCAGGATATATAATATTTTCGTAACTGTTCAGTACCTTAACAGTCACGCGCAAAAATCCATTAAAGAAAAAACACCAGAATGGAAGGGGAAACAAATAGATGAAGAAAATTATTTTAACCGGCGATCGTCCTACAGGACGCTTACATGTCGGACATTATGTTGGCTCTCTGAGCGAGAGAGTGAGACTTCAGAACTCCGGCAAGTTCGATGAGATTTATATTATGATTGCCGATGCGCAGGCACTGACGGACAATGCCGATCACCCGGAAAAGGTGCGTAAAAATATTCTGCAGGTTGCCCTGGACTATCTGGCTTGTGGAATTGACCCGGAGAAATCCACCATCTTTATCCAGTCGATGGTGCCGGAGCTGACAGAGCTTACTTTCTACTATATGAACCTGGTTACGGTATCCCGTGTACAGCGAAATCCTACCGTAAAAGCAGAGATTCAGATGCGTAATTTTGAGGCAAGCATTCCGGTTGGATTCTTTACTTATCCGATTAGCCAGGCGGCGGATATCACTGCATTCCGCGCGACGACCGTTCCGGTTGGAGAGGATCAGATGCCGATGTTAGAGCAGTGCAAGGAGATCGTCCACAAATTCAACAGCGTGTACGGCGAGACCCTGACGGAACCGGAGATTCTGCTTCCGTCCAACAAGGCGTGTCTGCGTCTGCCGGGTATCGATGGAAAGGCAAAGATGAGCAAATCGCTTGGAAACTGCATCTACCTCTCTGATTCGGAAGCAGATGTGAAGAAGAAGATCATGTCCATGTTTACAGATCCAAATCACCTGCGTGTCGAGGATCCGGGTAAAGTCGAGGGCAATCCGGTCTTCATCTATCTGGATGCATTCTGCCGTCAGGAGTATTTTGCAGAGTTCCTGCCGGATTACCAGAACCTGGACGAGCTGAAAGCACATTACCAGAGAGGCGGTCTGGGCGATGTGAAGGTGAAGAAGTTCTTAAATAATGTTATGCAGGCTGAACTTTCACCGATCCGTGCAAGACGTCAGGAGTGGGAGAAGAGAATCCCGGATGTATTTGACATTCTGAAAGAGGGAAGCAAGGCAGCAGAGGCGAAGGCTGCGGAGACGCTTCGCGATGTGAAGGCTTCAATGCGGATCAATTACTTTGATGATGACAGTCTGATCGATACGATCGGGGACTAAGAGAAAAAGTGGAAATTCGGCGCGGCTTTCTGGAATGCCGGGAGTGTGCTGCCGGAAATGAATTGAATTAAGAAATAGAGAAAAGTCTGTCTTCTGGCATGGGAAAGGTGTCGGGGGACAGGCTTTTTTGCGTGATTCCCACTTAAAAATGGTTTACATAGTCCCTAAAATTCGATATAATAGTCTGTATTGCGTTATAACGCAAGGCTATATCAAATATGAAATGAAAGAATACTAAGAGGGCTACACATGAGTAAAAACAAACAATGGGCGAGTAAGCTGGGCTTTATTATGGCGACGGCTGGGGCGGCGATTGGATTGGGAAATCTGTGGAAATTTCCATATCTGATGGGAAAGAACGGTGGATTTCCATTTCTGGTTGCGTATCTGTTTTTTATCGTCGTTCTCGGACTGCCGGTTATGATCACGGAAATGTCCCTGGGACGGAAGACGCGGCATGATCCGGTGCAGGCATATGCGGACATTCATCCGCACGCACGGATTGTCGGTATATTCGGCGTACTGGCGGCGTTTATTATTTTGAGTTATTACAGCGTCATTGGCGGCTGGATTTTAAAGTATATTGCCAGCTATGTGACGACGGCGGCAGCGCCGGATTTTAACGCCTTTATCGGCAGCAGCGAGCCGGTGATCTGGCACATTGTATTTATGGCAGCGACTATAGCTGTCTGCTATTTTGGCATCAATGGCATTGAGAAAGCGAGCAAATTGATGATGCCGATGCTTCTGGTTCTGTTATTTGTCATCATTTTCAGAAGCGTGACGCTTCCGGGAGCTTCGAAAGGACTGTTATTTATCTTCCAGCCGGATTTTTCGGCGTTCACGCTTTCTTCTGTCAGCGCGGCACTGGGACAGGTGTTTTATTCCCTGAGTCTCTGTATGGGTATCACGATCACCTACGGAAGCTATCTGAGTGGAAAGGAAAATATTCCAAAAAGCTGTATGATCGTCGGTGGTCTGGACACCGTGATTGCGGTTCTCGCGGGTATCGCGATCTTTCCGGCAGTATTTGCCTTCGGTCTGGAGCCGGGACAGGGACCGGGACTGATTTTCGGCACACTGCCGATGGTATTTGCGAATATTGCGGGAGGAACTTTCTTTGCAATTCTGTTTTTTGCGCTGGTTTTTTTCGCAGCCGTTACGAGTGCGATCGCACTTCTGGAAGTCTGTGCATCTTTTGCGATTGATTCGCTGGGCTGGGAACGCAAGCATGCGGCGCTTGTGATTGGTACGGCGATCACGCTGCTTGGCATTCCGAGTGCGCTGTCCTTCGGCGTCCTGAGTGATGTCACAATCCTGAATCAGTCGGTCTTTGATTTCGCCGGACTGGTAACGGATAATATTCTGATGCCGCTCGGTGGACTCACGATGTGCTACTATGTAGGCTGGAAATGGAAACCGGAGTATCTGCTTGCGGAGATCGAGGCGGACGGTACGAAGTTCCGTCTGGGAAAACTCTGGGTGTTCTGCATCCGATTCCTGACGCCGGTTATGGTGGGAATCGTCAGTGTAACTGGATTTTATAATTTGTACTTGGCGATTCGGTAGGAAGAGCGGTTTTGTTGACAAAAACAGGAAATTGCCGTATAATTTGTTAAAGTTCAGACAAGGTCATGGAAATAGGGATAGGATGTGCTTGACGGTGGATCAAGGGCGGAAAAAGACCATTTGTGTGATAATCTGAATGGACAGACAACTTGGGGAAACTTGAATATAAGACAATTAAATTATGGGGATACCGCAGAATGACAAGGATGTGATTAGGCGGTGTCCCTACTTCGACTGTCGGGAATGAATCGGATATGAGGCATTGCCGCAGGCGGAAAAGCTGCGCCGTGTGAGTGAGCACAGAATCACAAGCCGGAAGACGTTGCGGAGAAAGCAGAGAAGGAGGATGAGATATATGGTTCAGAGAAAGAAAACATTAGCCAAGACAGCGGCAAAGAAATCTGTTTCAACGGAAGAGAAAAAGGTTCCGTCTGTTGTGGAGAAAAAAGAGACAGCCGTAGCTGAAGTGGCGAAGAAAGAAACGGCAGTGGCAGCAGTCGCAAAGAAAGAGACAGCGGTAGCGGAAGTGGCAAAGAAGGAAACAGCTGTTGCAGCGGTGGAGAAAAAGGAGACGGCAGTAGCATCCGTTCCGAAAAAGGAAACTGCACTGGCACATGTAGAGAAGAAAGAAACAGCCGTAGCGCCGGTACAGAAGAAGGAGACCGCCCTCGCAGAGAAGAAAGAGATGGCAGCAGCCGCAGAGAAAAAGGAGACAGATGTGACCGTAAAGAAAACAACTGCAAAGAGAACTACAAAGACAACCACAAAGACAACCACTGCAGCAAAGAAGACAGCTGCGAAGAAGGAAGTAAAGACAGTTGCATACGTACAGTACGCAGGTGCTGAGATTTCTATCGAGAAGCTGGAGGCAGAAGCAAAGAAAGCATATGCAGCTCTGGGACATAAAGAGGACGAGATTGAGACTCTGACCCTGTATGTTAAACCGGAAGAGCGTGCCGTTTACTATGTGGTAAATGGAGAAGGTTCCAGCGAGTACAAGATTGTGTACTAAGGTGGGCGTTCGGTGAAGTTTCCGGCTCTGTATGACGGGAAGGTTACATACCATATCTGCTTAAAATGAGGGAGCAGGTATAAAAATCTAAGAATGGTAAAAAGCCAGTTTTTATATCTTTGGTGTATTAAGAGAGATATAGAACTGGCTTTTTTGTTGATAGGGAGATGTTTTAAAAACGCTTTGCAAGAATTACAACAGGGAATGCGGATGATTCGATGCCAGGCGTAGTGAAGGAAAAAACAGCCAGAACAGTACGCCAGCGGTTAAGGTCAGGCAAATTTCCATGGCACTGTTGATGATTCCCGATAAAATCCAGCTGTCCAGACAGAAAACACAAGAAATCCAGAGAAGCAGGAGGCAGAGGCGCCCACGGGCAGCAGGAGAATCCAAAGAGTGAGTCAATTTGCTGAAAAAGGCAGTATGGGAGTTTGTTTGGGAATAACGGGCAGGAGCTGGGGACGAAAGATAGAACTGCAAGCTTAAATAAAACAGATTATAAAGAAATAACAGTGCAGCCGCCAGCGCCAGAAGCGTGTGAAGGATAGCACAGACTGGGAGGTGCTCCGGGGTATAGGGCAGCAGGGCAGCGGCAGTGAGGAGAAGCAGGCAGCATTTTGCCTGGCGGGGGCGGTACAGGGAGAGTTGGGAGTAGAAAAAGCCGCCGCAGAGCAGGCACCAGAGAAAAAATTCGCCGCGTCGGTGCAGTGCGATGCTGATACTGGAAAAATTGGAAGAAAACAGATTGCATCCGCGTGTGAGTGAGAAACTAAAAAATGGGAGGAGAACGAACGTAAATATCCATCGAATCATGAGGATAGTGTGGGAAAATGGGGCGGAAAAGATACTGGAAAGAAGAGGCAGAAATAGTTGACGGAATTGCTGTTTATGTAATAGTATTATTATTTAGGAAAGATGAATTATATGTTTGATTAAGAAGGATAATACAAAACCATGATAAATTTACCAGCAGCATTTACTGAACGAATGAAACAGATGCTCGGCAGGGAGTACGATGCGTTTATCGCCAGTTACGACAAGGAGCGCTCACAGGGACTGCGCGTGAACGGACTGAAAACGAATCCGGCGGAATTTGCTAAGACGGCTCCATTTTCTCTGAATCCGGTTGCGTGGGCGGCGGAGGGATTCGCTTATGGGGCGGAGGATCGTCCGGGGCGTCATCCGTACCACGATGCGGGCGTTTACTATATTCAGGAGCCGAGCGCGATGATTGCGGCTTCGCTTTTAAACCCGCAGCCGGGGGAAATGATTCTGGATCTCTGTGCGGCACCGGGCGGAAAATCGACGCAGGCGGCGGCGAGACTGGGCGGAGAAGGACTTCTGGTGAGCAATGAGATCCATCCGGCGCGGGCAAAGATTCTCTCGCATAATATCGAGCGCATGGGAATCCGGAATGCGGTTGTGACAAATGAAGATTCCGGGCGGCTGACGAAGTATTTTCCGGCATTTTTTGATGGGATCATCGTGGATGCACCGTGTTCCGGCGAGGGAATGTTCCGCAAGGATGAGACGGCGGTCACGGAATGGAGCCCGGAGAATGTGCGTCGCTGTGCTGGGCGGCAGCAGGAGATTCTTGAAAATGCGGCGATGATGCTGAAACCGGGCGGACGGCTGGTGTACTCTACATGTACTTTTGCACCGGAGGAGGACGAGCAGGCGATCGGACGTTTCTTAGAGGCACATCCAGAGTTTGCGCTAGAGGAAACGCCGGACTATCCGGGACTTTCGCACGGCGTTCCAGCCTGGGGCGCGGGTGTGACGGATGGAATTGAGAAAACGATCCGTATCTGGCCGCACCGGACCGAGGGAGAAGGTCATTATGCGGCACTTCTTCGAAAAACGGGCGAGCCGGAGAGCGTGAAGCGTAAATATCCGGCTTCGGTGAAAGACAAGAAGCTTCTGGCAGTCTATGAGGATTTTTGCAAGGAGATATTTATAGAGCCGAAGAAATGGACGGCGGACAGTACGATGACGATGTTTGGCGACCAGCTTTACCGGACGCCGGAGGAGATGGTCGATTTTAAGGGGCTGCGGGTGCTGCGCCCGGGGCTTCAGATGGGAGAATTTAAGAAAAACCGTTTTGAGCCGTCCCACGCGCTGGCACTTGCCCTGCATTCATCGGAGGTAAAACAGAACGTGAACCTGTCTGCCGACGCGCCGGAGACGGCGGCATACCTGCGCGGCGAGACGATCCAGCTTTCGGAGGAAGACGCCGGAAAAGGCTGGTGCCTTGTGAGTGTGGACGGGTATTCGCTCGGATGGGGCAAGAAGAGCGGCGGGACGCTGAAAAACCATTATCCGAAGGGACTGCGGAAGCAGTATTAATAGAAGAAGGAAAAATCCTCCGGCATCGGAGCCGTAAACTCCATTGCTTCCCCAGTGATCGGATGCCGGAATGCCACCGTATAGGAGTGAAGTGCCTGCCGTCCGATGAAGCGGTAATCCGGGTTGTATAGAAAATCACCTAAAAGCGGGTGTCCGATAGCTTTCATGTGGACCCGGATCTGGTGGGTGCGCCCCGTTTCCAGACGCAGCAGGACGAGGGAGCAGTCGAGATCGTCCCGGTAATCGAGACACCGGTAATGGGTGACGGCGTGTTCCCCATGATCCATATCGATGCAGCGCTCGATGGTAGAACCATCTTTTCGGGCGATCGGCAGGTCAATGGTGCCGTATTCTTCTGGTTTCCCGGAGACAATCGCGAGATATTCGCGGCGTATTTCTTTTTTCGCAGTCATGGCGGAGAGAAATGCGCCGCTTATTTTATGTTTAGCGATCAGCAGAAGACCGGTGGTGTCTCGGTCTAAGCGGTTCACGGCACGGAATACGAAATGTTCGCCGCGCGAGGCAAAACGGTACGCGAGGGCGTTTGCCAGCGTATTTTCATGGTGTCCCTGGGACGGGTGGACAGGCATTCCGGCGGCTTTGTTGAGTATTATGAGATCTTCGTCTTCATATACTATATCGATCGGAAGATTGACCGGAAGAATATCTGAGGAAACGGGTTCGTCCGGGAGAAAGAGTGTCAGGGTGTCTCCGATCTGAAGCGGTGTGTTCAGCCAGGATGGAGTCCCATTCAGGCAGATCTGCTCAGGGTTCTGTTTGAGTTCGATGAGGATGCGGCGGGAATATCCGGCATCGCGGAGGAAGGCGCCGATGGTGTCAGCTTTGTTTTTATTTGTAATAGTGTATGATAATGTCCGTTTCATTTAGGGAACCTCTTTGTAATCATTGTGATGCCAATAAGGATAACATAAAAGCAAGGAGGCTGCAATCTCATAGTATTTTTTGAAGGATTCTCGAAACCCTATTGACTTGCGATCAAAAACCTAGTATCATTACTAATAAGTAAAGCTGTTTTTATTCAAATTACTTATAAGTAGAACTAATAAATACAATGCAGAGAAAAGGAGAATGAACGATGGCAAAAGTAGGAATTGTAATGGGAAGCGATTCGGACATGCCGATCATGGCACAGGCAGCAGATTTTCTGGACAAGATGGGGATTGATTATGAAATGACAATCATTTCTGCACACCGTGAGCCAGACATCTTTTTTAACTATGCAAAATCCGCTGAGGAGAAAGGCTTTAAGGTTATCATTGCAGGTGCTGGTAAGGCAGCGCATCTGCCGGGTATGTGCGCGGCACTGTTCCCGATGCCGGTGATCGGTATTCCGATGAAAACCTCGGATTTAGGCGGAGTTGATTCTCTGTATTCGATCGTACAGATGCCATCCGGTATTCCGGTTGCAACGGTAGCGATCAACGGCGGTAAGAACGCGGGTATTCTGGCAGCCAAGATTCTGGCAACTTCCGATCCGGAGCTGTTAGCGAAATTAAAGGCATACTCCGAGGAGATGAAGAATGAAGTAGCCGGTAAGGATGAGAAATTACAGAAGCTGGGACATAAAGAGTATCTGGCACAGAAATAAAAACAAAAAATATAAACAAGGACATACGGAGGAAAACCATGGATTACAAGAATTCCGGAGTAGATATTGAGGCTGGTTATAAGTCAGTAGAACTGATGAAAGAGCATGTAAAGAAAACGATGCGCGAGGAGGTGCTGGGAGGTCTGGGAGGCTTTGCCGGTGCATTCTCCCTGGCAAAGATTAAAGAGATGGAAGAGCCGGTTCTCTTATCTGGTACGGACGGCTGCGGCACAAAGGTAAAGCTGGCGATCATCATGGACAAGCATGACACGATCGGTATCGATGCAGTTGCGATGTGTGTCAACGACATTGCATGTGCAGGTGGCGAGCCGTTGTTTTTCCTAGACTATATTGCCTGCGGCAAGAACTATCCGGAAAAGATCGCGGATATCGTAAAAGGCGTTGCAGAAGGCTGCTTACAGTCGGAGGCAGCTCTGATCGGCGGCGAGACAGCCGAGCATCCGGGACTGATGCCGGAGGAAGATTATGATCTGGCTGGTTTTGCTGTCGGTGTGGTTGATAAAAAAGACATGATTACCGGCGAAAACCTGAAACCGGGTGATGTACTGATCGGTATGGCATCCACCGGCGTTCACAGCAATGGTTTCTCCCTGGTCCGCAAGGTGTTTGAGAAGGAACTTAACAAAGAGGGGCTGGAGACCTACTATGAGGAGTTGGGAACCACGCTTGGCGAGGCACTTCTGGCACCGACCCGTATCTATGTAAAGGCGCTGAAAGCAGTGAAGAATGCAGGCGTGACTGTGAAAGCGTGCAGCCATATCACAGGCGGCGGCTTCTATGAGAATGTTCCGCGTATGCTGAAAGACGGCGTCCGCGCAGTCATCAAGAAAGACAGCTATCAGATTCCGCCAATCTTTGGTATGCTGGCGAAGAAAGGCGATATCGAGGAGCATATGATGTACAATACCTACAACATGGGTATCGGCATGGTTGTAGCAGTCGATGCGGCTGATGCAGAGCGTGCGATGGAGGCAATGAAGTCCGCTGGCGATACAACGTACATCATCGGTTCTATTGAGGCAGGAGAAAAGGGAGTAACATTATGCTAAGAGTCGTTGTAATGGTGTCTGGAGGCGGTACAAATCTGCAGGCAATCCTGGATGCGGTTGATAACGGCAAGATCACGAACGCAGAGGTTGCAGCGGTTATCAGCAACAATGAGGGCGTTTATGCGATTGAGCGCGCGAAAAAACACGGTGTCCCGGCATTTGTTGTGACTCCGAAGGCGTATGAGACGCGAGATGCATTCGATGAGGCGCTTTTAGAGACCGTCAAGGCGTGTAAGCCGGATCTCATCGTTCTGGCTGGATTTCTTGTGAAGATTCCGGCGGCGATGATCGAGGCATACAGAAATAAAATTATCAATATTCACCCGTCCCTGATTCCGTCTTTCTGTGGCGTCGGCTATTATGGACTGAAGGTGCATGAGGCGGCACTGGCGCGCGGCGTCAAGGTGACGGGCGCGACGGTTCACTATGTGGATGAAGGAACCGATACCGGTCCGATCCTCTTCCAGAAAGCCGTAGAGGTGCAGCCGGATGATACGCCGAAGACGCTGCAGCAGCGCGTGATGGAACAGGCAGAGTGGGTACTGCTTCCGCAGGCGATCGATGCGATTGCAAACGGAAGAATATAAGGAGAAGAACATGAAAGTTTTAATCGTTGGCAGCGGCGGACGTGAGCATGCGATCGCATGGAAAGTGGCTCAGAGTCCGAAGGTAGATAAAATTTATTGTGCACCGGGCAATGCGGGAATTGCAGAGTATGCAGAGTGTGTGCCGATCAGTGCGATGGAATTTGATAAGCTGGCGGCATTTGCAAAAGAGCATGAGGTTGACCTGACCGTGATCGGCATGGACGATCCGCTGGTTGGCGGTATCGTGGATGTGTTCGAGGCACAGGGACTGCGTGTATTTGGACCGAGAAAAAATGCGGCGATTCTGGAAGGATCGAAGGCATTTTCCAAGGATCTGATGAAGAAATACAACATTCCGACCGCAGCCTATGAGACTTTTACCGATCCGCACAAGGCGCTGGAATACTTACAGACCGCTAAGATGCCGATCGTTTTGAAAGCAGATGGTCTGGCACTTGGAAAAGGTGTTCTGATCTGCAATACTTTAGAGGAAGCAGAGGCAGGCGTCAAGGAGATCATGGAGGACAAGAAGTTTGGTTCTGCTGGCAATCAGATGGTCATCGAGGAGTTCATGACGGGACGCGAGGTTTCTGTCCTTTCCTTCGTCGATGGCGATACGATCCGCATTATGACCTCCTCCCAGGACCACAAGCGGGCGCTGGACGGCGATCAGGGCTTAAATACAGGCGGTATGGGAACCTTCTCACCAAGCCCGTTCTACACAAAAGAAGTAGATGAATTCTGCAAAAAGTACATCTATCAGCCGTCGGTTGACGCGATGAAGAAGGAAGGACGTACCTTCAAGGGCATCATTTTCTTCGGTCTGATGCTGACCGCAGATGGTCCGAAGGTGCTGGAATACAATGCCCGTTTCGGCGATCCGGAGACACAGGTTGTCCTGCCGCGCATGAAGAACGATATCGTGGAAGTCTTTGAGGCATGTATCGACGGAACCCTGGATCAGATCCAGCTGGAATTTGAGGACAATGCGGCAGTCTGTGTTGTTCTGGCGTCGGATGGTTATCCGGTGAAATATGAAAAAGGTTTCAAGATTCACGGTCTGGAGAAATTCAAAGACACGGACGGTTACTATGTATTCCATGCAGGCACGAAGTTCGATGCAGACGGCGATATCGTGACAAATGGCGGTCGGGTGCTGGGCGTTACTGCAAAGGGCAAAGACCTGAAAGAGGCGCGCGCCAACGCATACAAGGCGACCGAGTGGATCGATTTCGCTAACAAATATATGCGCCATGATATCGGGCATGCGATTGATGAGGCGTAAGGGAAGCGGTAGGTAGTAGATTCCTATTTAGAAAAGAAACGGGGATATCAGATTTGAACGTCTGATATCCCTGTTTTTGTCTGGATGTTGGAAAAAAATGCTTTTGAAAAACATATTAAAAACATTCAAGCGTGCTATAATAGAAAGAAAAGACGAACTGTTTTCATGCAATTAAAAGGAGGACAATGCAATGGCTAACAAATATGCAGGAACCCAGACGGAAAAGAACCTGAGGGAGGCTTTTTCTGGTGAATCACAGGCAAGAAATAAATATACCTATTTTGCATCCAAGGCAAAAAAAGAGGGATTTGAGCAGATTTCCGCCCTTTTTTTAAAGACCGCAGACAATGAGAAAGAACACGCAAAGATGTGGTTTAAGGAATTAAACGGTCTGGGAAATACCGCAGAGAATCTGGCATCTGCTGCAGAAGGCGAGAATTATGAGTGGACAGATATGTACGATGGATTTGCCAAGACTGCTGAGGAAGAAGGATTCCCGGAACTGGCAGCGAAATTCCGTATGGTAGCGGAGATCGAAAAGCACCATGAAGAGCGCTACCGTGCCTTGCTTCATAATGTGGAAGCGCAGGAAGTATTTAAGAAGAGCGAAGTGAAGGTATGGGAATGCCGCAACTGCGGTCATATCGTAGTAGGAGAGAAAGCACCGGAAGTTTGTCCGGTATGCGCGCATCCGCAGGCTTATTTCGAGGTTCATGCAAAGAATTACTAAATCTGGGGACTCAATCGTGGAAGCAGATGCCTTTTGTGGGAATGTGAGACGCAAGAGGTAGTTCTGTATTTGGTATGTGATTGAGTATAAGTAATGTGAGTTAGAGTGGATATGCCATGGACGGCGAGGATCTGATGGATTTGCTGGTCAGTCAGCTGGGGCACTTTCGGAAACGATGAGACGCCAGCTGGGGGTGCTGCCGATTCCTTATTGTGTATAAAAAAGGAAGATGCATCATATAAAAGATACGAAAATTAAGCAGGCTGTTTTGGATCAGTTCATATGAGATCGTCTTTTTTATCATTCGCACCAGATGTTTCGAAGGAACAATGCCAGGCAGAGCATTGGATCGATATAGAAAATGTGTCAGAATCAGTAAAAATGACGCCGGAAGAAATTGAAAATTTGAATGCACGGATTTTACGGACACCTGGAACGGAAATGCATGATTTGAAAAATGAAGCCTTTGCCAAAGAAGAGAGAGTTGTTTATGATAAATGGTGTGGAAATTTCTTATCATTTGGGATACAGGGGATAAATTGGACTGTGCGTGATGCTCAAAATTCCGTGAATAAAAATGTTCATATCAAATATGGAATCGCGACTTCACAGGGGTTGATCAAACAGTTTCCGATGGAGACTTTTTTAGCCGATGAGGAGGATCCATCCGATCCGGAGTGGGATGAGGCAGCACTTTGTCTCTGTATGGTCGGGGAACCGCTTTTGATTTTGGGTTCGGTGCAGGAGGAGAGTTATCTGTATGTCCGGAATGAATGCAGCGAGGGCTGGATATCGGCAGAGTCGGTGGCAGTCTGTCGGAACCGGGCGGAATGGCTGATGGCGGCATTTCCGATCCATCCGTTAGTAGTGACAGGGGACATGGTCTGGCTGGAAGCAAGTGCGGTCTATCCGGGAACCAGTGCATACCGGCTTCGGATGGGTACGGTGTTGGAATTGTGCGTGGAAGAAGGAATCCCAGAGATAAAAGAAACAATAGAAACAAACAGAATAAAAGGGACAGGAGCGCTAATAGAGACAACAGAAGCACAGGCAGAACAGAGGGTACAGAACAGACTGTCTTGGAATAATTACATCGTCTGGCTTCCATGCCGCGCTCCGGATGGCAGTTTCTTCCGGCAAAAAGGATTGATTCCAATGAGCCGGGACGTATCGGTGGGATATTTGAGCTTGACAAATGAGGAGATTATTAAACAGGCGTTCAAGTGTCTGGGAGACCGCTACGGCTGGGGCGGAATGCTGGAGAGCCGGGATTGTTCTTCCTATATCCGGGAAGTGTACCGCTGTTTTGGATGGATCCTGCCTCGCAATACGACCGGGCAGTTGCAGATGCCAGTTCGAAAAATAGAGCTGGCGGGGCGGCGCTGCTCAGAAAAAAAGCAGATTTTAAAAGTATTAGAACCGGGCACACTTCTATATTTTCCGGGACATGTGATGATGTATCTGGGATATGAGAATGGCAATTTTTATGTCATAAACGATGTGAGCAGGCTGGTAAAAGAAGGAGAAACGATGCCAGTGCGTGTACGATCGGTGATTGTCAATACGCTGGCAGTCAGACGTCCCAATCTGCGGACTTGGATGGAGGAGCTGACGCTTGCTTTGATTCCTTGGGAAACATGAAGCGTACAGCAGACAGAAAAAGGGAGAAAAAGAGAGATGAAGATAATTGTATGTGTGGATAATCAGAACGGCATGATGTTCAATCACAGACGGCAGAGCCAGGACCGCGTGCTTAGAAAGCGTATTCTGGAGCTGACAGGTGGGAAAAAACTGTGGATGAATGCATACAGCCAGAAACAGTTTTTACAGGTGAATGGAAATATGTCAAAAGAACAGGAACAATCCGGGCAGATTCAGGCAGATGAAGCGTTTTTGGAAAAGGCGGGGCCGGGAGAGTACTGTTTTGTCGAGGACAAGGATGTTGTTCCGTATGAGAGCCGGATCGAAGAAGTGATTCTTTGTCATTGGAACCGGGATTATCCGGCAGATATGTATTTTAAGATGGATCTGGGCAGCTGGAAGCTGGCAGAAACACAGGAATATGCGGGTTCCTCGCATGAGAAAATCACAGAAGAGCGGTATGTGCGAAGGTAAAAAATATACATAAAAAGTAAGTACAATATAAAAGAGTAAGAAAAACATAAAAAACAAGTCAAATATAAAAAAGAGCCGGTTCTGCACCTGAAAATCAGGCGCCAGAACGCACAAATCTACATGGCTCTGAAAGGGATAGGCTTAAACGGAAAGGCAGTAATTCATATGAGAAAATTGAAAATGTGGCTTCTGGGGCTGGCTGCAGCGGCGATGCTGTCTGTTTCAGCGTGCGCGCAGGAGATTCCAGAGGGAAGTCTGAATGGAAACGGAAGTGTCAGCGCGGAGGAAAATCAGGCGGAAAGTGCGGACGGAGATTCGCAGGCGGTGTCATCGTCAGAAAATGGTGGAAACCGTGTATCTTCTGCTTCGGGAACGTCATTTAATCTGGCGGATGTACCGGCATATTCCGGTCAGCCGTATGTGGCAGTCAATGGAAATGTGCCGTATTTTACCGATGCGGACCTGACGGATGTATCATTTGAGAGTTACAGTGATCTGGACAGCCTGGGGCGCTGCGGCGTGGCATATGCTTCGGTTTCGCAGGACACGATGCCGACGGAGAAGCGCGGCTCGATCGGGGAAGTCAAGCCGACGGGCTGGCATACGGCGAAGTATGACAATGTGGATGGAAAGTATCTCTATAACCGCTGTCATCTGATCGGCTACCAGCTCACGGCGGAGAATGCCAATGTCAAAAACCTGATTACCGGAACCCGCTATCTGAACGTACAGGGAATGCTGCCATTTGAAAATCTGACAGCCGATTACGTGAAAGAAACCGGAAACCATGTTATGTACCGCGTGACGCCGGTTTTTGAGGGCGATAATCTGGTTGCCTCCGGCGTCCTGATGGAGGCGGAATCCGTCGAGGATCAGGGCGAGGGAGTGCTGTTCTGCGTGTACGTCTATAATGTCCAGCCGGGTATTGCGATCGATTATGCGACAGGAGAAAGCTGCGCGGACGGTTCTGGAAGTGCGGGAAGCACAGCCGGACAGGGAACGGCTGGAAATGGCAGCAGCCAGAATCAATCGGCTGGATCGGGAGCAGCTGGTTCGTCGGGAGGCGGCGCTGGATCCTCTGGAAGCAGCGCGACGGTTCAGACCTACATTCTCAATACCAACTCGAAAAAATTTCATCTTCCAAGCTGCACATCTGTCACCCAGATGAAGGCGGCAAACCGGCAGGAATTTACCGGTACGCGCGATGAAGTGATTGCAGATGGATATGAACCATGTAAGAACTGCAATCCCTGATAAAACAGGGATGCAAAGTGTCTCGTTTGTGCTGTGTATGGAAAGAATCGGATGAGAACACGGTTAAGGAAGTTTCAAGAAGAAGCAATTCCTTAAAGAAAAGTTATAAGAGAAATTTTCCGCTTACGATACGCCCCCGGTGTACATCCGGTCAGGCGTTTGAAACAGGAAGAATAGTAGCTTTGTGTTGTAAAGCCGGAGCTTTGGGCAATTTCCGCGATAGATAGGCGGGAGTTGTTCAAAAGCTCCTGGCTTTTTTTGATCCGGTATTCAAGGAGATACTGGAAAATCGTGATGCCAGTCATCCGTTTGAAAAAACGTTCACATTCTTCCGGACAGAGGCAGACTGCGTCAGAGATCTCGCGCAGGGTGATTTTCTGCGAGTAATGCGCCTGCAAGTAGTGAAAAATCTCTTTCAGGCGTCTGAAAACAGACCTCGCCGCGCTCGACCAGGCAGAACTGGAAATCTTCATGCCAGTGCCAGCTCACAAGCTGATAAGACGGATCGGAAAAGTCGGTTCGGTACACCGAAACCGGAAAATCCGGGAAAATACGAATCAGGTTTTCCTCCCGGTCAGAATTTATGGAGAGATAGTTTGTAATCATAATAACCTCAATATAATGAAAAAACAAGCCGATATTTTTATATATAAATAAAGATAATACCGATATAATGATAAAGTCAATGAAAAAGAACGAAACTCATAAAAGAATAGTGGAGAAATGAAAGATGTTAAAAAGGAATAGAGATGGAAAGAATCAAATGAACATCAAGGAGTCGAATCATGCCACAGAAAAACAGGCATCAAATTCCACAGAAGTTCCTTCTTCGTCTGCCCGCCTCGGCGCTCTCTGCTGCATGATCGGCGCGACTAGCTGGGGATTTTCGGGAACATGCGGGGAGGCACTGTTTTCATCCTACCCGATCGATGCGGCGTGGGTGACGGCGCTTAGAATGCTGGGGGCGGGGACGATTCTTCTGCTTGCTGCCGCTGCGAAGGGAAAATTGCCGGTGCGGGCACTGGTTCAGGATAAGAAAGCGATGGCTCAGATGGTGCTGTTTTCGTTTCTGGGATTGGTGCTGTCCCAGTATGCGTACTTAAATGCAATCAAATGGACCAATTCGGGAACGGCGACGGTGCTGCAGAATTTATCGATTATCTTCGTGGCGGTCTTTGTATGCGCGGCAGAACGTACATTGCCCACGAAACGGACGTTTTTCTGTATCTGTCTGGCATTCTTTGGAGTCTGGCTGATCGCGACGGGAGGAAGACTGGACGGCATGGAACTGACGGCGAAGGGACTTTTCTGGGGAATCATGGGAGGTGTCGGCGCAGCTGCGTATTTCCTGCTTTCAAAAAATCCGGTGAAGCAGTGGGGAAGTATTCCTGCAACCGGGATGGGAATGTTTATCGGCGGCGTGTTTCTATCGGGAGCCGTCCGCATCTGGGAAGTTCCGGCGGAGCTGGACGGTCATGCCGCATTTTATCTGGGTGTGCTTGTGATACTGGGAAGTGCGGTTGCGTATACTCTTTTTTTAAAGGGAGTTTCTTTGACGGGACCGGTGCGCGCTTCGGTGCTTGCCTGCCTGGAACCGCTGACGGCGGCGTGCCTGTCAGCGGTCTGGCTGAATTCCGTTTTTACACCGGCAGAGTTGATTGGATTCGTCTGTATTCTGGCGACGGTTTTGATTATGAAATAGTATAAAAAAAGTTGTGAATGATGCCATTATTTCTCTTAATTGGGGAATTGGAAAAAGACTTAGTGTGGAGTTAACTGGAAATAATAAGCCTGAGTATGGAAAAAAGGTTGTTGCAGAAGTCAGTAAACGGCTGGAACAGGAGTATGGTTCGGGATTTGATAAAACATCAATTTCAAGAATGATTAAGTTTTATCAGGAATTTCCTGACTTCGAAAAAGTTGCGACATTGTCGCAACAATTGACCTGGTCGCATTTTGTAGAGATTCTGCCAATACAAGATGAGTTAAAAAGAGATTTTTATGCTGCAATGTGTATGCAGGAAAACTGGTCAGTGCGAACACTGCGTGAAAGAAAAAAATCCATGCTTTATGAACGAACTGCAATATCGAAGAAACCAGAAGAAACGATTAAAAATGAAATTGCGGAATTACGAGATGATGGAAAAATGAGTCTGGATCTTTTTTACAGAGATCCATATATGCTTGATTTTCTCGGTTTACGTGATACTTATAGTGAAAAAGATTTAGAAAATGCTATTCTTGCAGAATTAGAAAAATTTATTCTGGAAATGGGATCGGATTTTGCATTTTTAGCAAGACAGAAACATTTTGTACTGGATGGCAAGGACTACTATATGGATTTATTATTCTATCATAGAGGCTTGAGAAGGTTGGTTCTTGCTGAACTAAAGCTTGGGGAATTTGAACCGCAGGATAAAGGACAAGTCGAGCTGTATTTGCGATGGCTGGAAAAGAATGAAAGAGTGGAAGGTGAAGAAAGTCCGGTTGCACTTATATTATGTGCAGAAAAATCACAGGAAACTATAGAATTAATGCAATTGGATCATGGAAATATTCATGTGGGACAGTATATGACCAAAATGCCTCCAAAAGAACTTTTAGAACAGAAGCTATCCCTTGCTATTGCAAATGCGAGAGAATTGTTAGAACAAAGGAAAGAAGAATGGAAATTTTCAATTTAATAATGAAGTGCAGAGAAAGGCGTGAGTCATAGAAATGTGGCTTGCGTCTTTTTCTGTCTGGAAAGGAAGTGAGATAGAATGGCACAGATTTTTCGTGTAGAGAGAACTAAGAATTTTACGGTAATGAGTAATCACCATTTCAAGAATAAGAAGCCAGATTGAAAAAGGGGAAGTCATTGCATGGAGCAAAGATAAATATAACCTGTTCCATCAGCAGGTGAAAGACAGCTTAGTAGCGGATTGTGCAATGGCAGTGTTAAAAGCACTGGAAAATTGTATCAGCAAAGAAAAGTTTAAGGAAAAAATGAAACAGTTTGGATGGAATGTAAATTGGACAGAGAAACGGAAGCACATTACTTTTCAGAACCAGGATGGGAAGAAGGTAAGAGACAGCAATCTGTCAAAAACATTTCATCTGGATATCAGCAAGGAGGGACTAGAGAATGAATTTGATAGAAATAGGAAAAAATCCAGAGATATTGAAATCAGAGAAAGCAGAGCAGCCGAAGAACTTACAAATTATTACAGAGAACTTGACACAGCCATCGCAGCTGCCGGAGGAATCACCGATCAAGCTCAAAGTAGAAAAAGATCTTCTAATGCAGAGTTTCGAGAGAGCGAAAGAGTTCATGCGGACACAGAAAAAGCAGATACAGATGCTGGAAGAAGAGAAACAGACGATCTTGTCCGACAGGCAGAGATTGCGAGAAGAAGTTCGGAAATCAACCGTAGGAATTCAGTGTCTGACAACCGAATTGTCCGAAACGCAGAAGCTGAATCAATCGCTTCAGCAGAGCAACGACGATCTGAGGAACAGAAAATCTGTCTGAATAGAACAGACTTGTAAAACTGCAGAAAGCATCTGCGGAGTGGAAACTGAATACACGAGGAAAATAAAAAATTGAAACACCAAGACTTGACAAATTCCTGTAATGAGTTAAAATATAACAGTGTTATATAGCGCTGTTATATTTTGAAAAGAAGTTTAGAGGATACGAAAAGAATGTCGACGAAAGCAGAAGATACACAGAAAAACATATTAGATACAGCCAGAAAACATTTTCTGAAAGATGGTTTGACAGGAGCATCTTTAAGAAATATTGTAAAAGATGCAGGACTTACTACTGGCGCATTTTACAAATATTATCCGACGAAAGAGGCACTTTTTGATGCACTGACGGATCCTTATATGGAACATATTTATCAGATTTATGACCAGATCGTTGAGGAGTTTGAAAAGCTTTCTGCCAGTGATCAGACAAGGAATATGTCGGATACATCCAGTGATGGGATGGAGCAGATGGTTGATTATATCTATGATCATTATGATAATTTCAGATTATTGTTGAAATGCGGAGACAGTGGAAAATTTGAATTATTCATACACAATATGGTAGAGCGGGAAATGAAGTCCAGCCTGAATTATATGGAAAAGATGAAAGAGAACGGTGTAAAAATACCGATTGTAGAGGAAAGCCTTATGCATATGATCTATACGGGATTTTTTTCATCAGTATTTCAGATCATTGAGCATGATATAGACAGGGAGACTGCAAAGAAAAATGTACATCAACTGAAAGAATTTAATACAGGTGGCTGGGAACGATTGTGGAATATTGAATTTCCAGTATAACTGATGCAGGAATTCTGAATAGGTTATGTGTGTTGCAGGTTCTGGATTTCTGAATAAAGTTCAGACAGGATAATAATATCAGGTGGTTGATGCCAGTAGACCACCTATTTTATTATATGTTGGTTAGCTCGAACTAACAGAAGGTAAAATAATAAAACGAAACAATAAAACGAACGTAAGGAGTGAAAAGATGTGAAAGAAAAAAAGAAGTCGGCAGTCAGCTGGATCCTGACGTGGACCGGACAAAAAAGAATTGCCTATGTGTGGAGTGTGTTACTTGCAATAGGAAATGTGATTTTTAAGATTTTGCCGTATTTTATTATTGCAGATGTAGTAAAGCTGTTTTTAAATGGTGAAAAGGAGTTTGAAATATATCTTGCAAAAGCGGTTCTGATTGCATTATCGTTTATCATTGCAGAACTGCTTCATTCACTTTCGACAGCATTGTCACATAAAGCAACGTTTGCAGTACTTGCAAATATAAGAAAATCCTGCTGTGACAAGCTGGCGCGGGTACCTCTTGGCTATGTGAAAGACACACCTTCCGGTACATTTAAAAATATTATGGTGGAAAGAATCGACAGTATCGAGACAACACTGGCGCATATTGTCCCGGAATTCACGTCCAATCTGCTGGCACCGATTGTGATTTTGATTTATTTCTTCCTGACAGACTGGAGACTGGCACTCTGGTCATTGGTGCCGGTTATAGTGGGATTTCTTTCCTATTTTGGAATGATGCTGGATTATAAACCAAGCTTCGAGAGAACGGTTCAGACAACAAAAGATCTGAATGATGCGGCAGTGGAATATATTGACGGAATCGAAGTGATCAAGGCATTTGGAAAGACAGAAAGTTCTTATGCAAAATTTACAAAGGCGGCTATGGCTTATGCAGATTCCTTTATTTCCTGGATGAAACGGTGCTCGATCTTTCATGGACTGATGATGGTGGTCACACCTTATACGCTTCTTACGGTATTGCCGTTTGGGGCACATTATGTAGCTAATGGAACACTTGCGATTTCAGATTTTGTCATCTGCATTATTTTATCACTTGGAATCGTTGGACCGTTGATCACAGTGGGTTCCTATACAGATGATCTTGGCAAGATCGGAGTGATTGTTGGTGAAGTGGCAGGAATTCTGGAACAGCCGGAGCTTGAACGTCCAGAGAAAAGTAAAAGTGTTCCAAAAGATAACTCCGTTACTCTTGAAGATGTCAGATTTGGTTATCACGACAAAGAAATCCTGCACGGAGTAACTATGGAGCTGAAAGCAGGAACGGTAAATGCAATCGTAGGACCTTCCGGAAGCGGCAAGTCGACCATCGCAAAGCTGATTGCGTCCCTGTGGGATGTGGATTCCGGAAGCATCAAAATCGGTGGAGTTGATGTCCAAGAACTGGCATTTGCAGATTTTAATCGGAAAATTGCATATGTTGCACAGGACAATTATCTGTTTAATGAAACAGTCCGTGAAAATATCAGACAGGGAAATCCGGATGCTACAGATGAACAGATCATCGAGGTGACAAAGAAAAGTGGATGCTATGAATTTATCATGCAGTTGGAGAATGGATTTGATACGGTTGTAGGAGGTGCAGGAGGACATCTGTCAGGTGGTGAGAGACAGCGTATCTCCATTGCAAGAGCAATGTTAAAGGATGCTCCGATCGTGATCCTTGATGAGGCAACTGCCTACACAGATCCGGAAAATGAGGCAATTCTGCAGAATTCTATCGCAAAACTGGTAGCAGGGAAGACCCTGATCGTAATAGCACACAGACTTTCTACTGTTAAGGACAGTGACCAGATCTTTGTTGTAAATGATGGAAATGTAACAGCACATGGCACACATGAGGAACTTCTGGTGTCATGCCCGCTTTATAAGGAAATGTGGAATGCCCATATTTCTGTAAAAGATACGGTGAAGGAGGGAGAATGATATGTTTGGGATTCTGGCAAAATTCTTTCGTTTTTCAGGCAGGGAAAATGGCAATAAATTTAAACTGTCGATAGTGATCGGACTCATAGAGGCTCTTGCCTCAGCAATGAAGATTCCGGCTATTATGTACATACTGATTGGTCTGCTGAGTGGGAAACCGACAGGAAAATATATTGGAGGCTCCGTTGCGATTATGGTTCTTGCAATTGTAGTCGACGTAATCTGCAAGAGATACTCTACAGTGCTTCAGACAGAGGGAGGATATAATGCAAGTGCTTTTATGAGAATCAAGATTGCAGAACATCTGCGATATCTGCCGATGGGGTATTTCAATTCCAATAGTATCGGGGAAATTTCTTCCATTACAACCAATACAATGGAAATACTTGGCGATGTGGCTGCGAGAGTGGTTATGCTGACAATGCAGGGAATTCTGGAAACATCAATGATCATTTTTATGCTGTTTATTTTTGACTGGAGAATTGGACTGATAGCTGCAGCAGGAGTACTTATTTTCTTTGGGGTCAATTCTGTGATGCAGAATGCGGGTAAAAAAGATTCAGAGCAAAAAGTGGTATGCGATATGGAGCTTGTAAACCAGATCATGGAGTATCTGCAGGGAATATCAGAAGTTAAATCATATAACTTGCTTGGGAAACAGGCGAAAAGATTAAATGATGCAAATGAAGCATGTGAAAAGATCAATACAAAGATGGAAATGGTGTTTGTGCCCTATCATTTTCTGCAAAGTGTGATAACCAAAATTACAGGTGCTGTGATCGTGGCTTGCAGTGCATATTTTTATATTAATGGAACTATGAGTGCGGTCTATGCGATCGGTATGACAATTTCAGCATTTATGCTTTATGCCAGTCTGGAATGTGCAGGAAATTATTCATCTCTTTTACATGTGGTAAGCGTATGTGTAGATAAAGCAAATGCAATATTGGAGCTGGATACCATGGATATCGACGGTAAAGAAATACAGCCGGAAAATTACGATATCAGACTTTCTAATGTTTCGTTTTCTTATGACAAACGGAAGATCATTGATGATATATCGCTCTCTATTCCGCAGAAAACGACGACAGCAATCGTTGGACCATCTGGTGGAGGAAAATCAACACTTTGCAATCTGATTGCCAGGTTCTGGGATGTGGATTCCGGGGAAGTGACACTTGGAGGTGTGAATGTAAAAGACTACAGCATGAACAGTCTGATGAGTAATTTCTCATTTGTGTTTCAGTCGGTGTATTTGTTTGCAGACACCATTGAGAATAATATTAAATTCGGACGCCAGGATGCAAGTCATGAGGAAGTGGTGGAAGCGGCGAAGAAAGCATGTTGTCATGATTTCATCAGCAAACTTCCGAATGGATATGACACAGTGATCGGAGAAGGAGGAGCCACACTTTCCGGTGGTGAGAAGCAGCGTATTTCGATAGCCAGAGCGATTATGAAGGATGCGCCAATCGTCATATTGGATGAAGCAACGGCAAATGTTGATCCGGAGAATGAAAAGGAGCTGATGGATGCAGTAGATGCACTTACAAAGGAAAAAACGATTATTATGATTGCCCACAGATTAAAAACAGTCAGACATGCAGACCAGATTGTGGTTGTTGAAAAAGGAAGAATTGCACAGCAGGGAACACATGAGCAATTAATGAAACAGGAAGGTATTTATAAGAGATTTGTGGATGCAAGGCAGCAGGCGGTAAGTTGGAAACTGGTGCACTGAGAAATAATCTACAGTCGGTGAATATCCAAATTGAATTGTCTGAAAGAGATTTAATTTAAGTTTCGCTAAGTTTCACTTATATAGGCAGAATGAGGGATATTCAATAATGTAATATGAAAAAAGCACTGAAAACCGTTGGATTATGGGTTTTACAGTGCTTTTCCTTTTGCCAAAGAGGAAAAATGCAGTGAATTTAAGTTTTGCTACGTGTTGTGGATTTTAAGACATCTCACGTAAGGACGTTCTTTTCTGCATTGTCAGATGAAGGACTGGCACACAGTACGATCAAAGGTCTTTATGGCTTATTGAATCCCAGTTTTGAACTGACAGTGGAAGATGGGATTATCCGCAAGAATCCAGTAACAGGAACACTTGGAGATTATGGGGCTCCGGCAAAGGAGAAAGAAGCATTGACACTGGAACAGCAGGAAAAACTTTTGAAGTTTGTTGAACAGAGTAATGTGTATAAGCCTCATCTTCCAATGATGCAGGTTATGTTTGGGGCTTGCCTGAGAGTGAGTGAAACCATCGGCTTAACCTGGTCAGATGTGGATATGAAGAACAGGGAGATCCATGTAGGTGGACAGCTTGTGTATTATGAAGGTGATGACGGATATTGTTTCCATGATTCAGAAACCAAAACGGATGCAGGAATCAGAAATATTCCTATGACACAGATGGTATATGATGCGTTCCGTAAGCAGAGAGAACTGAACCTGATGTTTGGTTTACAGAGTAATGTTGAGATAGGTGGACGCAGTGGATTCATCTTTAATATAAAGCATGGACGTCCGATTATGCCAGCGGGAGTGAACAGCTTTCTGAAAAATATTGTTAATGCCTATAATAAAAAAGAAAGCAAATTGGCAGAAGAAGAGAAGCGAGAGCCGGAGTTGATGCCTCCTATTTCATCGCATACCCTTCGTCATACGGGATGTACCAGATTGGGTGAGAACAATGTCAATCCCAAAGTTATGCAGTATGTGATGGGCCATTCAGATGCACAGATCACAATGAATGTCTATAATCATATTTCAGATAAGTCTCATGTGGAGAATGAGATGTCTAAAATGAACCTGCCAGAAACCGTACCTGCTGTGGTATAAACCATAAGTTGTTGTCGTAAAATGTGGTAAGAAAATCAGACGAATATATTTTTCCAAGAATTTGTGGTAAAAATGTGGTCAAATCAAGAAAATCGAGTGCGAAAGTAAGTGAAAAATCCCTGTGAAGTAGTGGCATACGCCATGCACAGCTCGGGAAAGACTTCCCTCGCTGTAGGGCTGTCGCCTATACATTTCCATGAAAGAGCCATCTTTATCAAGCAAGCTTGAAAGATGGCTCTTTCACGTAAATGTGCATGGCTCGTAGCGTTCACAAATTCTTCACAAAAAAAATTAGCACTCGCCTCTTGACAGTGCTAATAAGAAGTGCTATAACATAGCCAGAACGAAGGAAGAGGAAGAAAAGAAAAGTTCCCAGACCGTCCCGGTTCCGAAAATGTTGGTAAATAAACATAATGAAATGAAGTTAGAAAAGGAGAGATGACTTATGTTAATGCCGAGTATTTTTGGAGAAAATTTGTTTGATGATTTCTTTAATGATTTTCCGTTTTATGATGATAACGCCGGACAGAAGATAGAGAAAAAGCTGTATGGACGCCATGGACAGAACCTGATGAAGACCGATATCAAGGAAATGGAAGACGGCTATGAGCTGGAGATGGATCTGCCGGGATTTAAGAAAGAAGAGATTTCGATTTCCCTGGAAGATGGTAATCTGACGATTCAGGCTGCGAAGGGACTGGATGAGGACGAGAAGGAGAAAAAGTCCGGTCGTTACATCCGCAGAGAGCGTTACGCAGGTTCCTGTGCGAGAAGCTCTATGTCGGTGATGATATAACAGAGGAAGATATCAAGGCGGAATTTAAGCATGGTATTTTGAAGATTTTTGTTCCGAAGAAAGAAGCAAAACCGGAAGTCGAGCAGAAAAAATATATTGCGATTGAAGGATAATGTAGAAGAAGCAGTCAGCCGGATTGATGGATGCAGTTGTCTGGCTGTAACGTAGAAAAGAGCGCTGCGGCACTCATGGAGCGGTTTTACCAGAAATGGAAAGCCGGTTTGTGAGTGTTGCGGCGCTCTTTTTCACTATTTTATATCTGATTAGTAGTTAATACCTGTGATACCGATAGATCCCTCTTTGTCCAGACCAAAGGTAACTGCCGGTTTACCGGATGGATCGCCTACGATGAAACCTGCCTTGGTCAGTTCGGTGGAAGAAACATCGGCTGTCTTGACTGCCTCAATCAGCGCGTCGGTAAATACCTTGTCTGCGTCGAGAGCCATAAATTCAGTTCTGTTATTTACGACAATCCCGTCATCGATGCCGATGTAGGACGGATAGACAAGCAGCTCGGCTAAATCGTTCATATTTTTATTGGCGATGATGCTTTGAAGGGATCTGGCAAAACCACGGTAAAGTTCTGTGATTTCTTTTTCGCTCAGAGTCTCGTCTTCTGCATAATCTGCATCCGTTGTCTGGGCGGTTTCTTTTTCTCCGGCAGTAGTTGTTTCGCTGGCATCGCTGCTTTCTGCTGATGTATCGTTTTCCTGTGTGGATTCAGCGGCAGTTGTTTCAGCCGTGGTTGTTTCAGACGGCTGGCTGGAGCAGGCGGTCATGCTGGCGGCTGCGATGAGAGTGGAAACCATCAAGGTATAAATTGATTTTCTCATAATTTCCTCCATTTGCAATTAATGGACTCCCGGAAGCTTTCTGTGCTTAATGTTGTGAGATGATTTGCAGGAAAGACTCCGAGAGTACCTATCAATAAGGTATGGACAGTAGATGTCCTCTGCCTGTATGTTTGGCTGATATGATTATCATATCACAAGGCGATGGGAATGTATATGAGGTTTAATGTAATGCGTTTAAATCCGCCTTTTTTAGCCTTTTATTTTTTATAGAAACAATTCCCACCAACCACCTGATAGCTGGAGTAGCTGTCGTAGTTTGCTGATTTGGTCGAGGTAAAATAAAGGTAGTCGCCTATCTGATTCTCCCCGGCGAGCGCTGCCTTTGCCGCCTTGGTGGCAGTAGAGGACGGTCCTCTATCGAGATATTTGTCAAGCAGGCCGGAGGTCGCGCCTGGGAACTGTCCGTCCGCGTAGATGACGCTGGAGATGGATTTGCCCCATTTGCCAGATTTGACGCGGTTGACGATCAGACTTCCGACTGCCAGATAGCTTTCATAGGATCCGCCGTTGGCTTCCATCGTGAGGCAGGCGGAGAGCAGATAAACGTCGCTCTCGGAGGCGGAGATCACGTAGGATGATTTAGCGGCTGGTGCAGCCGTGCTCTTTTTCGAAGAGCTTCCAGAATTTCCAGATTTTCCCGAAGTCTGGGAGGAACCTTTAGCCGCGTTTGCTTCTGCCTGCGATTTTGCGGCTGCAATCTGGGCCTCCTCGGCGGCTCTGGATGCCTGCTCAGCTTCTTCAGCAGCCTGCCGTGCCGCCTCCAGCGCTGCCATCTCAGCCTCAATGCTGATTGCGCGTCCTGGCTTGACGCTGATTGTGACATAATCAGAAGAAACGTAACCGGAGGTGTCAACGGAAAGCTGGATTTTGACCCATCCAGTTTCCTGGCTCAGTACAGGATAGTAGTCTTCCGCGGCAGCCAGACCGACGATGGCAGAATCCGTGCTGGCTTCCTCACGTACATGGAGTGTCTGTGTGCTGACGGTAGCGATATAGAGACCGAGCTCTTTGGCGAGCGGCTTGATATCATCGCCAAATACAAGATAATCGTCCTTGAGCCATCCCTCCAGCCCACCGGAGCGGATTTTTGTCCAGCCATTTTTGCGTTTTAAAATGGTACCGCCGCCTCCGCGGAAGCAGGTGCCGAGTACCTTGGCATCTGTATCTGGTTTTTCTCTCAGGTTCAGCGCATCATCCACATTGGCGACCGCGAGATTTTCATACGGATCGACCGGCTTTTCTTCTTTGATTTTGGCTTTCGCCGTACTTTTAGCATCGGTCCCGGTCTGATGACTGTTTTTTAAGGTGCTGGAAGAAGCAATGGAAGGATCAGAGCCTGCTTTGTTCTTCTTATCAGAAGGTTTAGAGAGGCATAGAAATACCAGCAGAGCCGCCCCGGCCACAATAAAAAGGATCAGGAAATAGATCGCCATCATTGTTTTATCCATTTTTTTGCGCCTGGAAGAAGCAGGTTTCAAAGGGGAATCGTTCATATTGTATATCCTTTCTGATATAAAAACATCTTGGAAATATTACAAAGATATTACAAAATTCTTCATTTACTATAGCAAATGGGGAAATCCTTGTCAACAAAGGGGGATTTTACGATTAGAAGAGGAGATGAAACTGAGTAAAAATGATGTTTTTGGAAACACTATTCCATCAGTGACAGCAATCGTTTCGCCGGAATTCACACGAAACAATCAATCAAAAACAATCATAAAAAATCAAAATTGTGCAATATAACCCAAAAAGAGGCAGCATGTTTGTGAATAAGTTTGATTGATTTTGAATGAAAATGATTTTATAATACAGTCAGAATCAATCAAGATAAGAAAGGAATGAAGGCTTATGATTTATACGGTAACCTTTAATCCATCGTTAGATATATTGTGTCAGTGAGCGATTTTAAGCTCGGACTGACCAACCGGACAGATTCGGAGCTTTTGCTTCCGGGCGGAAAGGGAATCAATGTTTCGACGGTCCTTCAAAACCTTGGAATTGCCAATACGGCGTTTGGCTTTACTGCCGGGTTTGTCGGCGAGGAGGTTCGGAAGGAAGTGGAGCAGCTGGGCGTGAAAGCCGAGTTTATTTCCCTGGATGAGGGAGTCTCCCGCATCAACCTGAAGCTGAAATCCATCGACGGGACTGAGATCAACGGTCGGGGACCGAGGATTCCGCGGGAAGCGGTGGATGCGCTGATGACCCAGCTTGACCGGCTGGGGGCGGATGATACGTTGGTGCTGGCTGGAAGTATTCCAGCGTCGATGCCGGATGATATTTATCAGAAGATTATGGAGCGCCTGGATGGCAGGGACGTCCGGATTGTTGTGGACGCGACCAAGGATCTGCTGCTCAATGTGCTGGGACACCATCCATTTTTAATCAAACCGAACAATCATGAACTGGGAGACATTTTCGGCGTGAAGCTCTCGGAGCGGGAGGAAGTTGTTCCGTATGCGAAGAAGCTGCAGGAAAAAGGTGCGGTCAACGTGCTGGTTTCGATGGCAGGCAAGGGCGCGGTTCTTCTGGCGGAGGATGGAAGCGTCTATGCGGCGGAAGCACCGAAGGGAACCTTGAAAAATGGTGTCGGAGCCGGAGATTCGATGGTAGCCGGTTTCCTGGCCGGATACGGGGAGAGCGGAGATTATGAACACGCCTTCCGCATGGGACTGGCAGCTGGAAGCGCGAGCGCCTTTTCGGAGCAGCTGGCGACGAAGGATGAGATAAAGAAAGTGTATGAGACCTGTAAAATCACAAAAATCGGATGAGGTTGTATGCAGACATTTTTGAAGCTGGCAGAATGTACTGCCGGATATGCAATGCATACCTGACATTCGGGCATAAATAGGGAGGCAACAGATATGAAGATTACTGATTTACTGGATCCGAGAAGTATATCGCTGGATGCGGCACCCACCAGCAAATCGGAGACACTGGACAAGGCGGTAGAGCTGATGGCGGCGAGCGGAAAGCTGTCGGATGTCGAGGCATTCCGCAAGCAGGTTTATGCGAGAGAAGAAGAGAGCACGACCGGTATCGGCGAGGGGATTGCAATTCCTCATGGAAAATGTGATGCGGTCAAAAAGCCGGGGCTGGCGGCGATGGTCATCAAAAATGGCGTGGATTTCGACTCCCTGGACGGCGAACCGGTCACTCTGCTGTTTCTGATTGCAGCGCCAAATACAAAAGATAACGTACATCTGGATGTGTTGAGCAAGCTTTCCGTTCTCATGATGGACGAGAATTTCTCAGATTCCCTGCGAAATGCTTCTTCGGTGGAAGACTTTCTTTCCATTATTGATAAGGCAGATGCAGAACAGGCAGGCATCGATGAGAGACTGGCGGCTGATTCCGTCGAAGAAGCGGCAGATACAAATGGAGAGAATGCCGCACAAGCAGGTGGTCAGGAGATTCAGGCGAAAAAAGCGGGTGCAGAGACGGAAAAGACAGCCGGACCGAAGATCTTAGCGGTTACTTCCTGTCCGACCGGTATCGCGCACACCTACATGGCAGCCGAAGGCCTGGAAAAAGCGGCACGCGCGAAGGGCTGGAAGATCAAAGTTGAGACGCGCGGTTCAGCCGGAGCAAAAAATGTGCTGACGGCACAGGAGATCGAGGCGGCGGACTGCATCATCGTGGCAGCGGACGCACAGGTGCCGATGGATCGGTTTGACGGAAAACGAGTGATCGAATGTCAGGTTTCGGACGGTATCAGCAAGGCACCGGAGCTTTTGGAGCGCGCGGCGTCCGGGGAGGTACCGGTTTACCACGCAGCATCATCTGGAAACAGCAGCCCGGCAAAGGCAGCCTCTGGCGGCAAATCGGGCAGTGTCGGACACCAGATTTACACGCAGCTGATGAATGGTGTCTCCCACATGCTCCCATTTGTAGTCGGCGGCGGCATCCTGATTGCGATTGCGTTTCTGATTGATGGTTTTAGTGTGGATATGAATGCACTTCCGCTCGACCAGCGTGTAAACTTTGGTACGATTACCCCGCTGGCGGCATGGTTTAAAAATGTCGGCGGTGTGGCATTTGGCTTTATGCTCCCGATTCTGGCTGGTTTCATCGCGATGGCGATCGGAGACCGCCCGGCGCTGGCAGTCGGTTTTGTCGGCGGCATGATTGCTTCTCAGGGAAAATCAGGTTTCCTTGGCGCCCTGGCGGCAGGTTTTATTGCCGGATATCTGATTCTGGCGCTTCGGAAAGCGTGCGAGAATCTTCCAGAGGCACTGGAAAAGATTGCTCCGGTCCTGATTTACCCGGTTGTGGGCGTCCTGCTCATCGGACTGGTTATGAGCTTCGTCGTAGAGCCGGTCATGGGCGCGATCAATATGGCGTTAAACGATGGTCTGAGCAGCATGGGTGGTTCGAGTAAGCTGATTCTTGGTTTTGTGCTGGCGGCGATGATGGCGATCGACATGGGCGGTCCATTCAACAAGGCGGCATATGTATTTGGTACGGCGGCAATCGCCTCCGGCAACTACGATGTGATGGCAGCTGTTATGATTGGCGGTATGACACCGCCGTGTGCGATTGCGCTGGCAACAATGCTGTTTAAGAAGAAATTTACAAAGGAAGAGCGCGAGGCAGGACCGACCAACTTCATCATGGGTCTGGCATTTATCACGGAGGGCGCGATTCCATTTGCAGCGTCCGATCCGGTACACGTGCTTCCAGCCTGCATCGTCGGTTCGGGTGTTGCGGGAGCGATGAGCATGTTATTTAACTGCACACTGATGGCGCCGCATGGCGGAATCTTCGTATTCCCAGTCATGGGAAATCCGCTGTTCTATCTGCTGGCACTGGTGGTTGGCATGGCGATCTCGACGGTACTCTTAGGAGTTCTCAAGAAGAATGTAGAAGAATAGATAAATAATTTTTTTGACGGAATGTGAATCTTTATTAGAAATTTTTTGGTCAAATCAATCAAAATAGGTTATAATGAGAAGGAGAACATCATCATGAAAGAGTTTAAATATACCATTACAGACCCGGAAGGAATCCACGCACGCCCGGCAGGTGAACTGGTAAAGGCGGCAAAACAGTTTACGAGTACGATCAAACTGACGAAAGACGGAAAGAGCGGCGACTGCAAAAAGATTTTCGGTATCATGGGACTGGCAGTAAAGAACGGGCAGGAAGTAACCCTGACCTTTGAGGGTGAGGATGAAGAAGCAGCTTATGAGGCAGTCAGCCAGTTTATGAAGGAAAATATGTAGTTTAACAAAGATGCCGCGATGTAAGGGATTATTACATGGCGGCATTTTTCGACAATGGATCAATGGAAAGGGGAATGGTCATGCAGACGTATCGTGGAAAAAGTGTATTTGGCGGTGTTGCAGTTGGAAAAATATGTGTGTATCAGAAAGGCGAGCAGACCGTAAAGCGGACGAAAATAGAGAATACAGAGCAGGAAAAAGCGCGGTTTAATGCGGCAGTTCAGGAGTCCATCCGCCAGCTCGGCGAGTTGTATGAAAAGGCGGTAAAAGAAGTTGGCGAGGCGAATGCGGCGATTTTTGAGATTCACCAGATCATGCTGGAGGACGAGGACTATCTGGACGCGGTTCAGAATATCATCGATACGCAGGAGGTCAATGCCGAGTATGCGGTTGCGGTGACCGGTGACAATTTCGCCCAGATGTTTGCGGCGATGGAGGACGAATATATGCGCGGGCGCGCGGCGGATGTCAAAGATATTTCGGAGCGGATTGTGCGCGTTCTGTCCGGAGGCGCAGGTCAGGGCATCCATACGGACGAGCCGGTGATTATTCTGGCAGATGATTTAGCACCGTCAGAGACGGTACAGCTTGAAAAGGACAAGGTGCTATCCTTTGTGACGGTACACGGTTCCGTCAATTCCCACACGGCGATCCTGGCGCGTACGATGAGCATTCCGGCTCTGATCGGAACGGACGTGGCGCTCGATGAGACGGTAGATGGGAAATTTGCGATTGTGGATGGTACGAACGGAGTCCTGTATGTGGAACCGGATGAGGAGACATTGGAAACAATGCGCCGCCGGCAGCGGGAGGAACAGGAGAAGAAAGAACTGCTGCAAACACTGAAAGGGCGCGAAACAGTCACTCTGGATGGCAAGAAGATCCGCCTGTATGCGAACATTGGCAACAGCAAGGATCTGGCGTCGGTCATTCAGAACGATGCGGCGGGCATCGGATTGTTCCGCAGCGAATTTTTGTATCTGGAAAAAGAAACATTTCCGACGGAGGAGGAGCAGTTCCAGGTATATAAACAGGTAGCGGAAACGATGGCGGGCAAACCGGTCATTATCCGCACGCTGGACATCGGCGCGGACAAGCAGTGCGATTATTTTGAACTGAAAAAAGAGGAAAATCCGGCGATGGGCTGCCGGGCGATCCGTATCTGCCTGACAAGACCGGAGATTTTCAAGACACAGATTCGCGCGCTGTTTCGGGCAAGTGCCTATGGCAATCTCCAGATCATGTATCCGATGATCACAAGTGTCTGGGAGGTCGAGGCGATTGCGAAGATTGTCGAGGAGGTCAAGACGGAGCTGACCGCACAGAATCTCCAGTTTGGCGATCCGAAGCAGGGCATTATGATTGAAACCCCGGCGGCAGTCATGGTAAGCCGGGATCTGGCGAAAAAAGTGGACTTTTTCAGCATCGGAACGAACGACCTGACCCAGTATACGCTGGCAGTTGACCGTCAGAACCCGGAGCTGGATGCATTTTACGATCCGCACCATCCGGCGGTACTGGCGATGATCCGCATGGTTGTCGAAAATGCGCACGCTGAGGGCATCTGGGCAGGTATCTGCGGCGAATTGGGCGCGGATCTGAGTTTGACAAAAGAATTCCTGAAAATGGGTGTGGATGAGCTTTCCGTATCGCCGGGGCGTGTGCTGCCGATTCGGAAGGTCATTGTCGAAAGCAGCTGCAGTTGATAAGAATATTAAGACAGAGAGAAGTGAAAAATTGAGCTAAAAAAAGTTCAACCACAGCAGAAGATGAAAGGAAAAGAGTCATGCTGACAGAAAAAAGATACGAACTGATTTTGGAACTTCTGGATAAAAAGAGGAGTGTGACAGTTCCTGAGATTAAAGAGGTGCTGGGAGTTTCGGAATCGACGATCCGGCGGGATCTGAATGCGCTTGACAAGGCGGGGCGCCTGACCAAGGTGTTTGGCGGCGCGGTGTCCTCGGACGGGACATTTACGGGAACCGAGCCGTCAGTGGCACAGAAGATGGAATTGCAGCAGGAGGAGAAAAGGAGAATCGCCCAGTTTGCGGCGGGACTTATCCAGCCGGATGATTTTGTCTATCTGGACGCGGGCACGACGACCGGGTATATCTTAGACTATCTTCCGGCGCGCAGCGCCACGTTTGTGACGAATGCGGTATCACATGCCAAACGGCTGGCAGCCGCCGGAAACCGCGTAATTCTGATTGGCGGTGAGTTAAAGGGCACGACGGAGGCGGTCATCGGAAGTCAGGCGATCCTGATGATCCAGAGCTATCATTTTACAAAGGGATTTTTTGGAACCAACGGCGTCAGCAAGCGCCACGGTTTCACGACGCCGGATCCGAATGAGGCATTAGTCAAGCAAGAGGCGATGCGCCAGACAGAGCGCTGCTATGTGCTGGCGGACAGCCAGAAATTCGGCATGGTAAGTTCGGTGACGTTCGGGGGGTTTGAAGAAGCGACGATCCTCACGGAGACAGAGCCGCCGGAAGGATTTAGCGGCAGCAAGAATATCCGGGTGGCAAAGTAGAATAGTGAGCAGTAACAATCGTGTTTTTCTAATGAAATCCTAACATATATACGATTTGACAAACTATTAGAATATTGCTATATTATGATGATACCAGGGTCAAAAGGTCAGAAGTTCGACGCAAGCTTGCTTGCAGGAGAATTTTTGACCTTTTGACCCGCCAAAAACATGAGTAAGTAGCCATTTTTCAAAGAAAAATGAGCGAATTACGAATGGTTTTGAAGATTGCGGGAGCATATAGTGCGGAGCAATCTGGTATCGCAAATCAATAGGGTGGCAAACGGGCAGGATTATGTATGACGATCGAGAGGAACGATGGATCCGAACCGATCGCAGTCAGCATGGATCCTGAATCGTTATGCTGCCCTTGTTAGTGTTTACAGTTATGTAAAAGGAGAACTTTCTAAAAGGAGAATTTACCATGCAGCAATTTCACGGCAGTGACGAATACATCGCTTCGGATGAACTGATCCGCAGCGTTAACATTGCGGCGGCGCTCAAAAAGCCGCTCTTAATCAAGGGAGAACCGGGCACTGGAAAGACGATGCTCGCGGAGGCGATTGCCAGATCCCTCGATATGGAACTTTTGATCTGGAATATTAAATCGACGACCCGCGCACAAGACGGTCTTTACGTGTACGATACGGTACAGCGTCTTTACGACAGCCAGTTTGGTGCGGATGGCGTTGATGATATTGCCAGATATATCCGCCTCGGAAAGATGGGAGAGGCATTTGAGAAGGAAAAGCAGACGGTTCTTTTGATCGATGAGATCGATAAAGCGGATTTGGAATTCCCGAACGACCTGCTCTGGGAACTTGACAAGATGGAATTTTACATTCCGGAGACGGGAAAGACTGTCAAAGCGAAGCACCGTCCGATTGTGATTATTACCTCCAATGCGGAGAAGGAGCTGCCGGATGCGTTCCTGCGCCGCTGTATCTTCCATTATATTGCATTCCCGGAGCAGCCGATGATGGAGAAGATCATCAAGGCACATTACCCGGATCTCGACCAGAAGCTGATCGACGGCGTGCTGGACGCCTTCTACCGGGTGCGCGATCTGCGCGGCCTGCAGAAGAAGCCGAGTACCTCCGAGGTGTTGGACTGGATTCAGGCGCTTGTGATCGGCGGCGTGCCGGTGGAGAAGCTGGAAAAGGAGATCCCGTTTGCGGGGGTACTCTTAAAAAAGACAGAGGATTTAAAGCTGGTGGAGAATAACCGATATGTTTACTGATTTTCTGTATCTACTCCGTTCTTACGGGATGAAGACGAGCCTCAATGAGTGGAACAGCCTGATGGATGCGCTGGAAATGAACCTGAACGACGCGAGCCTGACGGAGTTTTACTATATGGCGAGGGCGGTTCTGGTCAAAAAAGAGTCCGAATATGACAAATTTGACCAGGCATTTCTGGCATATTTTAAAAATGTGCAGACGTTTGAGGAACTTCCGAAGGAGGTCTTAGACTGGCTTGCCAAGGCGCACGCGCAGACGCCGTATGATAAGGATGAGGTCGATGCGCGGTTTGCGGGACTTGATCTGGACGATATCCGTAAAATGATGGCGGAACGACTGAAAGAGCAGCATGAGCAGCACCACGGCGGCAATAAGTGGATTGGAACCGGCGGTACGTCGGCATTTGGACATTCCGGTTACAGCCCGAAGGGCATCCGCGTGGGCGGACCGGGCAAAAACCGGAGCGCGCTGCAGGTGGCGGAACAGCGGAATTACCGCGATTTCCGCGACGATGCGGTTATCCAGATCCGGCAGTTCCAGGTGGCTCTCAAAAAGCTGCGTCTTTTATCCTGCCGTGAGGATGGACCGAAAACGGAACTCAATGTGGAGAAAACGATCGAGAAGACCTGTGACGAAGGCGGACGTCTGGAGCTCGTCATGGAGCGCCCTAGAAAGAACCAGACGAAGCTCCTGCTTCTGATGGATAGCGGCGGGTCGATGTGGGCATATGCGGATCTGTGCAACCGGCTGTTCCAGGCGGTCAATCAGTCGTCCCATTTTAAGGATTTGAAGATTTATTATTTCCACAACTGTTTCTACGATCAGCTGTTTACGACGCCGTCCTGCTCCTGGCGGGATAAGATCTCGACCGAGTGGGTCTTTCACAACCTGAAACCGGAATACAAGGTAATTCTGGTCGGGGATGCGTCGATGGCGCCGTCGGAACTTCTGTACCGCGGCGGCAGTCTCGACTATTTCCACAGCAACGAACGGACGGGCATTTACTGGCTGCAGGAGATGCACCGGCGTTTTCCGTCGGCGATCTGGCTGAACCCGATGCGGGAAAATAACTGGGCATATGCCTACGGTGCGTACACGATCAGCCTGATCCGAGATGAGATCCCGATGTTTCCGCTGACGGCGGCAGGGCTTGAGGCTGGGATTAAGGAATTGAAGAAATAAATTATGGAAGAAAGGGCGTTTCCCGATATTGACAACTAAGTAAACTTGTGCTATTATTCATCATAAACTCTTTGCACTGCATATCAAACTACAGTACAAACTGAGCAGACCGTGAATATCATGGGGTCGGGTCGCAGAAGCGACAGTGGAAGTTAGTTTCATCCACGGGACAGTAGTTACTCATACTGGTTCGTGGGTGTTTTTTTATACTTTTTTACGGGTTAAACCGCAGCACCCACCTATCGTTAGTGCCATGAGATATTTTTTGGAGGTAACGAATATGAAACAGAACGATTTTCAGAAGGTGGCAAATCAGGTGTCTTTTGTAACGATAGTAGTGAACATCCTTTTGTCGTTTATGAAGCTGTTAGCGGGTGTGTTCGCACATTCGAATGCGATGATCAGTGACAGTATCCATTCGGCGTCCGATGTGTTCAGCACGATGATCGTGGTGATTGGAATTAAGCTGTCGTCCAAACAGCCGGACAAGGAGCACCCGTATGGACATGAGCGGATGGAGTGTGTGGCTGCGATTGTCCTCTCGATGGTTCTCTTTATGACAGGTCTGGGGATTGGCGTGGAGGCGCTTACGGACGTGCTCAAGGGAGAATACAGTCACCTGCAGGTTCCGGGAATGCTGGCGCTGGCAGCGGCTGTTATATCCATTGTCAGTAAAGAAGCGATGTACTGGTACACCCGATATTATGCGAAAAAGATTGATTCCAGCGCACTGATGGCAGATGCATGGCATCACCGTTCCGATGCGTTTTCCTCGATCGGTGCGCTGGTCGGAATCGTGGGCGCGAGAATGGGATTTCCGGTCATGGATCCGATCGCGAGCCTGGTTATTTTCGTCTTTATCGTGAAAGCAGCGTATGAGATTTTTAAAGATGCGATGGATAAAATGGTCGATCATTCCTGTGATGAGAAGACCGAAGAACAGCTGCGCGCCTGCGTTCTTCAGAATCCAGATGTGGCGCGGATTGACCTGCTTCAGACGCGGATCTTTGGCAATAAAATTTATGCGGACATTGAGATTGAGGTAGACGGTTCCATGCCGCTGCGGGAGGCGCACAAGATTGCCGAGTTGGTGCATAACAGCATTGAAAAGACATTTCCGAAGGTAAAACACATTATGGTGCATGTCAATCCGGAAATTGACCGGAAATAGAAAGAAGGACTGCCGCAGACTGGCATATTTCCTTTTAAGCAGACCAAGATAACAATAAAAATCTTGTTTACTTAGAAGAGGGCATGCCAGATGCGGCGGTCCTTTTGGCGCTTTTGGGAACATGAAAATTTTAAACATTTTTAAGGACGTCCTGAAAGTTATACTTCCCATTTGCAATGAATACCATCATACTGCAAAATGGAAAAACTGCAATCATGAATATGGAAAAAATGAAAGAAAAAAGGAACCGTTAAGAAATTCTTACGAATTGGATCTTTTGACGATCTTTTTTAGAATCGGTCTGGACTTTTTTTCCGACTCTGCTATAATAAGGATTCAGAATCCATACATGCAGGTCGCAGCCGGATGGCGCGGCAGAGAGGTTTGTGAAAAATGAAAAATAAAAGTATGAGTATACTTAAAATGACTGGTGCGGCAGCTGCACTAGTGCTGATGTTTGCACAGCCAGTACTGGCAGATGGCAGTTTTGCAAATGGAACAAGTGTAAATGGCGTCGCAGTCGGCGGAATGAGCAACGAGGAAGCGAAGGCAAAGCTGGAGCAGAATTACGGTTCTTATAAATTAACGATTAAAGAACGTGGAGGCAAGACAGAAGAGATCACCGCAGCGGAGATCGGCTATAAAGTAGTGATTACAAATGAGCTGCAGGCAGCGATTGACCAGCAGGCAGCAGGGGTAGCTGGAGCAGGAGCGCTGACGATCGCGATGCCGCTTTCCTGCGATCAGACGATGCTTGCAAACCGCATTGCTTCCTTAAATTGTATGTCAGATAGTGTAGCACCGACGGTAGATGCCCATATATCCGCCTGGAAGAAGGAAAAGATTTCACGATTGTTCCGGAAGTAAAGGGAGAATCTGTGGATAAGGCAAAGGTACAGACGGCGATCAATGCGGCGATCGCCTCCGGCATGACAGAGATCGATCTGGAAGCATTGGGATGTTACACACCGCTCCAGGTGACTTCCGGCGATGCATCCTTAAAAGCACTCTGCGCCCAGATGAACCAGGCTAAAAATGCGACCATCACCTTCCATATCGGTGATGCGACCGAGACACTGTCCGGTACTGAATATGTCAGCTGGTATACAGGCGGCGAGAATGGTGTCATTACTGTAGACCGCGATAAGGCAGCTGCTTACATCAAGGCGCTGGCAGCGAAATACGACACAGCTGGAACTACCCGTACTTTCCATACCACTTCCGGAAAAGAGGTAGCCTTGACAGGCCCTTATGGATGGAAGATTGACCAGACTGCAGAGACAGACAACCTGGTTCTGATGGCGCAGACAGGTATCAATCAGGAACGTGAAGTCCAGTTCTCCCAGCAGGCAGCCAGCCATTCAGACGCAGACTGGGGCAATACCTACGCAGAAGTTGATTTCGGCGCCCAGCATGTATATATGTACGAAAACGGCGCCCTGACTTGGGATGCTCCGTGCGTAACCGGAAACGTATCCAAAAACTACACAACCCCGGAAGGTATTTACAGCCTGACCTACAAGCAGGCCGACCGCGTTCTGCGCGGCGCCAAACGGGCAGACGGCACATATGAATATGAAAGTCACGTAGACTATTGGATGCCATTCAACGGCGGCATCGGTTTCCATGACGCAAGCTGGAGAAGTAAATTCGGCGGAACCATCTACCAGTATTCCGGCAGCCACGGCTGCATCAATCTGCCGGTTGATAAAGCAAAACTTCTCTACGAGAAAGTATACAAGGGAATGCCAGTTCTCTGCCATAACTAAACATTTCTTCTAAGCGCACATTCAGTATTTAGAAGAAAGACATGGGGGACTTTCTTGAATATAGTTAGATAAGAAAGTAGATGGTGGACAAAGTAATTTATCATACGGAACGAAAAAAGATCCTACGCCGTCATCCAGCCGCATTCATGCGCTGGATGACACCAGGATCTTAAATTTTACCAAGTTATCATCCAATAAACAGGAGAAAAAGCCGCCCGGGCAAAAATGGAATTTTCGAGACTGTGGATTTACTTGGCAGATTCGGATTTGATGTTGAAAGAAACCGCAACAAACTTGCTTTGTGAGGATTTCTTTCTGTTTTTAATCAAACCGAAGATGCCTAGAAAATCCCAGTCCTCGAAACCTGATCATTTTTGCCCGGGCGGCTTTTTCTCCGTCCCTCTCACGAAAATCAAACTAATTATCTATTTTCCTTCCCCAATAATCAATTCTTCCCCATACGGCAAAGTCTTGATCCAGTCACAGAATGTATGCCACTCCGCCAGCTTATGATCCTTTCTGGCATAATAAATATTAATCAGTGTCTCATAATTAAACGAACAAGTCCGCATCTGATTATAACTGCTCGGCAGCAGCTGGATCATATCATACCAGTCATCCTTATTCTTTGTCTCCAGATAACGCAGGCGGATTTCCTCCAGCTTGGCGACAACTGTTTCCATAAATGCGCGTGTTCCGGCTGTCATGTGGTCGCAGCTGAAATCGTCCATCGAAAACGGTTTGCTGGCGATTTTGTGCATCGTGCTGGTTGAATTGGCGACGGTCGCTACTTTATAAGTATCATATTCTTTCCACCAGTAGAGAGGTGCGGTCACATCGACTGAGACAAATACCTGGCGCAGAAACTTGCGGTGGTCGCTGCCTGCTTTGCGGAGACGTTTCGCAAGGTCGAGATCATTCGGTCCCAGTTTATATTTGCCATTCTCATCATAAAAGCTGTCCATCCGTCCCCAGCTGTTCATCGGATTGCGGGCACCGCGCATGGCATTTTCCAGATTCATGACGCTGGTACGTTCTAATTTAAGCATAATCAAACTCCTTTTTCATATAAGTGAATTATTTTCAGGATAAACTCACTTTTGTGAGTTGTTTCAGGCGGGATCAGTATACCACAAAAACCATGTCCCGTAAACAAAGCATAAAAAAACATACAGAATTACAAGAATCGATAGTTACTGTTCCCGGGTGGGCACTTTTGGAAGCGAAAGTGCCGTAAGAAAACGTGGTGGCAGCAGGAATTTGCCGTATTTAAATGCGAAGCCACGGCAAATTCCGTTACTGGGCACGTATGCGTGAACAGTAAGATCGATAAAAATTACAATCCAAAACAGAATACAGGAAAAAGCAAAGATATTATGCGATATGCACAGAAAAACATAATGAAAATATGTATTTTTAAATATGAAATAGTATTGACACAAAATGAAAAACGTGCTAATATTTAGCCATAGAAATTCATTAATATGAAAAATAACAAGAAAGAGTTAGATTTAATGAAAATAAAGCGAGAAAAGTTTTCATATCATAATCACGAATGAGACAAAATGTCAAAAAGGAGAGATGAACAATGAGCAATGGATATTTCAAAGTAGAGATGCCGAAAAATGAGCCGGTAAAAGCATATCTTCCAGGAAGCCCGGAGAGAGCCAGCTTAAAGAAAGAACTGGAGCGCCAGTCCGCACAGGTTGTTCAGGTTCCGATGATCATCGGTGGTAAGGAAGTTTGGACAGAGAGAAAAACCAAAGCAGTTATGCCGCATGACCATGCTCATGTAATCGCAGAAGCAGCTTCCGGCGGTGAGAAAGAGTTAAAGGATGCAATCGCAGCGGCTCTGGCAGCTAGAAAAGCATGGACCGAGATGCCGATGGAACACCGCGTATCTATCTTTTTAAAAGCAGCTGATTTAATCGCTGGTCCGATGAGAGATAAAGTAAATGCAGCTACCATGTTAGGACAGAGCAAGACCGCATATCAGGCTGAGATTGATACCTGCGAGCTGATTGATTTCCTTCGTTTCAACGTATACTACTTACAGCAGATTTATGACAGACAGCCGAACAACACACCGAATGTTTGGAACCGCATCGAGTACCGTCCACTGGAAGGTTTCGTAACCGCGATTTCCCCATTCAACTTCACATCCATCGGTGCTAACCTTCCGACCGCTCCGGCGATCGCAGGTAACGTAGTTCTCTGGAAACCGGCTACCACAGCAGTTCTTTCCAACTACTATGTAATGCAGGCCCTGATGGCTGCAGGACTTCCGGCAGGTGTTATCAACTTCGTACCGAGCCGTGGTTCTGACATGAGCAAGTACGTATTAAGCGATCCGAATCTGGCAGGATTCCATTTCACAGGTTCTACCGAAGTATTCAGCGGTGTTTACTCCTTAGTAGGCGAGAACATCAAGAAATACAAAACATATCCGCGTCTGGTTGGCGAGACTGGTGGAAAGGACTTCATCTTTGCTCACAATTCCGCAGATGTACCGGGTCTGGTAGCAGCTCTGACAAGAGCATCCTACGAGTATCAGGGACAGAAGTGCTCCGCAGCTTCCCGTGCATTTGTTCCGGCAAGCATCTGGCCGCAGGTTAAAGAGGGTATGCTGGCAGAGATTGAGAAGATTAAAATTGGCGATATAACCGATTTCAGAAACCTGATGGGCGCTGTTATCGATGCATCCGCATTCAAGACCAACAAAGAGTACATCGACTATGCAAAAGCATCCGAGGATGCAGAAGTTATCTGCGGCGGATACGATGATTCCAAGGGATATTTCATATATCCGACCCTGATTGAGGCTAAGAAGCCAGATTTCAAGACTATGGTAGAGGAAATTTTTGGACCGGTTATGACCGTATATGTATATCCGGATGACAAACTGGATGAGACTCTGGCAAGCTGCGATACCGCAACGTCCTATGGTCTGTCCGGAGCAATCTTTGCAGATGGCCGAGAAGCTATCGTTAAGATGGAAGATGCACTTAAAGGAACAGCCGGAAACTTCTACATCAACGACAAGCCGACCGGTGCAGTTATCGGCCAGCAGCCGTTCGGTGGTGCAAGAGCATCCGGAACCAACGACAAAGCCGGCAGCGAGATCAACATGTATCGCTGGTTAAGCCCGAGAACCATCAAAGAACTCAGAGTACCGTGCCTGGATGTAACATATCCGTACATGGTTGAGGCATAAGCAGTGCAAAGCAGGGCAGTAAGACAGGAACGTTGTGCTTGCCCATAAGGAACTGTCTTGCTGGACTGATTTATAGGGCGCAGCCCGTCCAGCGAAAAAGCGCAGCTTTTTTGAGCTGGGGCACTGAGCACGCTGAAGCCACTGAGCATGCTGGGGCGCAGCTCTTCCCCATAATTTACTAAATTAAAACCAACCACCCAGAGGATCGGCGCTGATCCGGAATCTGTGTAACGAAACACACGATTTCATATCGGTGCCGATCCTTTTTATAATTTAGAAAATCTGTCCGAGTATCCCAGCCACACCCGCTCAGATATTGTTCCGTTTGTTTGGAATGAAATTGCGGCATTCTGTTATTAAAAATCCCATTATGTTACTGCTCACACATGTGTGCCCAGCAACGGGATTTTGCCGATGCTGCGCATTCCAAATCGGCAAAATCTGCTGCGAGAACTGTATCGTACGGAATTTTCAGTTCAGAAAATTCCTATTTGTGAACAGTTACCCTATTATTCCTTACATTCATCTGATTTGAACCAGTCCTTGTATTTTTCATAAAGATCCAGTAAAATCAAATACGAAATATGGATTTGAGGATTTGTTTTTGTTCAAATTTTCTCGGTTCGATTTTAAATTCAAACAAAAAGGATGAGAAAGCAATGACGGTGATCGATGTATCTGGCTGCGGAAGCGGTGCGGTGTTTTTGATAAAGGGAAAAGCCAATCTCCTGTTCGAGGCGGGGATGGCGTATGCTGCCGATCAGATGGTGGAAAATATAAAAAGAGAACTAGGCGATGCAGAGTTAGACGCGGTTCTTTTATCCCATTCCCATTATGATCATGTAGCGGGGCTTCCGGCGGTGCGGAAAGCATGGCCGGGGGTGAAAACATATGCTTCCGAGCGCGCAAAAGAAATTTTAGTGAAACCGGGCGCTTTGAAGACGATCCGGCGTCTAAGCGGCGAGGCGGCAGAAGCGGCGGGGCTTCCATGGGATTCGGAATATGACGATGCAGATTTACAGATTGATGTATCGCTGGAGGACGGCGAGACGATCGAACTGGGCGACCATACGATCTACGCGTTTGCGACGATCGGCCACACGAAATGTTCCATGTCTTACCTGATTGACGATGAGTTGATGCTGTGCAGTGAGACGGTAGGCGTCATGGGGCATGATGGGAGTTATATGCCGTCGTTTTTGGTAGACTATAAGGCGGCAGAAGAATCGATCGAGTATTCATCGGAATTGGATGCAAAAGAGATTATTTTAAACCACTATGGCTTTGTCAGTGAAGCGGATAAGGCGGCGATCTGGGATGTCCTGATGCAGAAGCTTCGTGACAGCGTGATGCCATGATTGATATTATGAACCGGTTCCCGGAAGAAGAGGCGGCGCTTCGGGAGATGGAGCGCGTGTTCCATTCTCATGTAGATAAGAAAGAACAGCCAGACGAGGCATTCTATATCAATGCGGCGAGCATGATGAAGACACTCAAAAGACAGTTTCCGGAACGGTTTCCGAGACATTTTCAGCTGATTGCGGCAGTGGATCGGAACTGGGGTATCGGCAATAAAGGGCAGATGCTGACGGTGATCCCGGCGGATCAGAAATTATTCCGGCAGGAAACGATGGGAAAAATCATCGTGATGGGCTATAAAACGTTTCTGACCTTCCCGGCTCAGCGACCGCTGGATGGCAGAATCAACCTGATTTTGACAAAAAAGAAGGCTCTGAGCGTAAAGGGGGCAGAGATCTGCCACAGTGTCGAGGAGACGCTGGTGCGGATTGACGAGCTGAAACAGGAAAAACATCTGACAGATGTAGACGTCGTCATCATCGGCGGCGAGTCGGTTTACCGGCAGTTCCTTCCGTTCTGCGACACAGCGCAGATCACCTGGATTGATTTTTCCTATGTGGCAGACACACACATGGTTGATCTGGAGAAAGAAGGCTGGGAACTGGTAAGACGAAGCGGCGAGCAGACATTTTTCAATTTGTGCTATGAATTCAGGGAATATCGGAAGCTGGAAAAGGAATCGCTCTAAGGTTGTCAAAAATAGGACAAAGTGGTAAAATAATTGAGAATTCTGAAAAGTCAAACAATAAAATGTTCATATAACAGTAAGGAGGAATAGAATGTACCCGATTTTAAAAGCTGAAAAACTGGCAGATAAGATTTATCTGATGGTTGTAGAAGCACCGCGTGTAGCGCGTGCATGTGAGCCGGGCGAATTTGTCATCGTCAAGATGGGCGAAGAGGGCGAGAGAATCCCGCTGACCATCTGTGATTTTGACCGTCAGGCAGGAACGATCACGATCGTATTCCAGACCGTGGGAGCTTCTACCGAGAAGATGAGCACCCTCAAGGCTGGGGATGCATTCCATGATTTCGTAGGACCGCTTGGAAATCCGTCCGAGTTTATTCATGAGAATATAGAAGAGCTGAAAAAGAAGAAATACCTCTTCGTAGCCGGCGGCGTCGGTGCGGCTCCGGTTTATCCGCAGGTAAAATGGATGCATGAGCACGGCATTGATGTAGATGTTATCGTAGGTTCTAAGACCAAAGATCTGCTGATTCTGACCGAGGAGATGGAGAAGGCAGCCGGAAACCTTTACATCACAACCGATGATGGCAGCTTTGGCATTAAAGGTATGGTTACAGGTGTCATCGAGGATTTAGTTGAAAAACAGGGACGCAAGTACGATGTCTGTGTTGCAATCGGACCGATGATCATGATGAAATTTGTCTGCCTGCTGACGAAAAAACTGGAGATTCCGACGATTGTCAGCCTGAACCCGATCATGGTAGATGGAACCGGTATGTGTGGTGCCTGTCGTGTCACCGTAGGCGACCAGGTCAAATTTGCCTGCGTAGACGGACCGGAGTTTGATGGACATCTTGTTAATTTTGACGAGGCGATGGAACGTCAGAGAATTTATAAGACTCAGGAAGGCAGAGCGATGCTGCGCTTGAAAGAGGGCGATACTCATCACGGCGGATGCGGACAGTGCGGAGGTGACAAATAATGGAAGCAAAGAGAGATATGATGAAAAAGGTGCCGGTCAGAGAGCAGGATCCGAAGGTACGTGCGACTAATTTTAAAGAGGTATGCCTCGGCTATAATATGGAAGAAGCAGTTGCGGAGTCTGAGAGATGTCTGAACTGTAAAAATGCAAAATGTATCGCTGGATGCCCGGTTTCCATCAATATTCCGGCGTTTATCCAGGAAGTAAAAGCGGGAAATATTGAGGAGGCAGCGAAAGTCATCGCACTTTCTTCGGCACTTCCGGCAGTCTGTGGACGTGTCTGCCCACAGGAATCCCAGTGTGAGGGACAGTGTGTGCGCGGTATCAAGGGCGAGGCGGTTTCCATTGGTAAACTTGAGCGCTTCGTGGCAGACTGGTCCCGTGAGCATGGTTTTGTACCGGCAGCGCCGGAGAAGACAAACGGAAAGAAAGTAGCAGTCATCGGCTCCGGTCCTGCAGGTCTGACCTGTGCAGGCGATCTGGCAAAACTGGGCTATGAAGTAACCATTTTCGAGGCACTTCATGAGCCGGGCGGAGTATTGACCTACGGCATTCCGGAGTTCCGTCTTCCGAAGAGCGGCGTTGTACAGCCGGAGATCGAGAATGTCCGCAAGCTGGGCGTTAAGATTGAGACAAACGTAGTTATCGGAAAATCTATCACAATCGACGAGCTGATGGATGAAGAAGGTTTCCAGGCAGTCTTCATCGGTTCTGGTGCCGGACTTCCGAAGTTCATGGGTATTCCGGGTGAAAATGCCAACGGCGTATTTTCCGCAAATGAGTACCTGACCAGAAATAACCTGATGAAGGCATTCCGCGATGATTATGACACACCGATCATGGAATCGAAGAAGGTAGTTGTAGTCGGCGGCGGAAACGTAGCGATGGATGCGGCAAGAACGGCTCTGCGTCTCGGTGCAGAAGTTCATATTGTATATAGAAGAAGTGAGAAAGAGCTTCCGGCACGTGTGGAGGAAGTACATCACGCAAAAGAGGAGGGCATCCATTTTGACCTTCTGACCAACCCGGTTGAGATTCTCGAGGATGAGAACGGATGGGTCAAAGGCATCGTATGCCGCCATATGGAGCTTGGCGAGCCGGATGAATCTGGAAGAAGACGTCCGATTGAGGTGGTCGGTTCTGATTTCACGATCGATGCAGATACCGTTATCATGGCGCTGGGTACTTCCCCGAACCCGCTGATTTCCAATACGACCAAAGGTCTGGAGATCAACCGCTGGAGATGTATCGTGGCGGATGAGAGCAATGGAAAGACAACGAAAGAGGGCGTTTACGCCGGAGGCGACGCAGTGACTGGCGCGGCTACGGTTATTCTCGCGATGGAAGCCGGACGAGCAGGTGCAAGAGGCATCGACGAGTATCTTTCTGCAAAATAATGAAATCTCATCATGTAGATTTGCTGAATGAAGCAATCGCCCCGGCACTGACCCGGCTGGCGCTTCCGATCATGGCGACCTCTCTGGTTCAGATGCTTTACAATCTGACTGATATGGCGTGGATCGGACGCCTCGGGGCAGGCGCCGTCACGGCGGTGGGATCGGCAGGTATGTATACCTGGTTTTCACAGGGATTTGCGATTTTGGCGAGGACGGGCGGTCAGGTAAAGACCGCCCATTGTCTTGGTGCGGGAGAAAATGACAGTGCGGCGCAGTATGCGAGAGGTGCGCTGCAGTTGGGAATTTTGTTTGCCGTGCTGTATGGGCTGGTTTCGCTCTTTGGAGCCAGTCGGTTAATTGGATTTTTTAAATTAAACAGCCCGGAGGTGATTGCACAGGCAGAATGGTATGTGCGGATCGCCTGTGGGCTTGTGATCTTTTCTTATCTAAATGCGATCTTGACCGGACTTTTGACGGCGGCGGGAAACAGCCGGACACCGTTTATCGTCAACGTGGCGGGGCTTGTCTTCAATGTTGTGCTGGATCCGGTGCTGATCTTTGGAATCGGACCATTTCCGGAACTGGGAGTCAGCGGAGCAGCGGCTGCGACGGTCACGGCACAGGCGCTCGTAAGCCTCCTGTTTTTCAAGGCAGTCCTGCGGGAAAAGGTGCTGTTTCCGCATCTGCGTCTCTGGGTGCTGGTTCCGGTGAAGGTTTGGAGGGAGATCGTGAGGATCGGTGTGCCGTCGGCGGTGCAGAACCTGATTTACGCAGGAATTTCGATGATTCTGACCCGCCTTATCACCGGATGGGGTGATCTAGCAGTGGCGGCACAGCGTGTTGGCAGTCAGATTGAATCCGTTTCCTGGATGGTCGGAGATGGCTTTTCGGCGGCAGTCAATGCATTCCTCGGACAGAATTATGGGGCGAAGCGGTATGACCGTGTGCGCCGCGGCTATTTCTGTGCGATCGCGATGACGGCGGCGTGGGGACTCTGCACGACATTTTTGCTGATCGGAATGGCGCGTCTGTTGTTCTCGATCTTTTTGCAGGAAGAAGAGGTCATGGCGATCGGCGTCAATTACCTGCGGATCGTGGGACTGAGCCAGATGTTTATGATGGTGGAACAGACCTCGATCGGTGCGTTTTCCGGTCTGGGGCGGACGCTGTATCCGTCGATCGTCAGCGTGACCTTTACCTCCGCGCGCATCCCAGTGGCGGTGTTGTTGTCCTCTGTGATGGGACTTAGCGGTATCTGGTGGGCGTTAAGTATTTCCAGCATGGTAAAGGGATGTATTCTGTTCGTTAGTTTTGTCGTGTTTTTGTATGTTTTTTTGGAGAGAAAGAAAGATGAGAAAACCGTCTGAAAAGTTACAAAAAACATATGGACGAATTGAGAATTTCGTGAGATAATAGGGACAGGATTGATGTGATAAAATTAACAAAGTACAAAATCCAATCATTTCGAAAGGAGTCTTATAATGATTTATTCACAAGAAGTAGAAAATATGTGTCCAGTAGCCCAGGGCGTAAATCACGGCGCTGCTCCGATCCCGGAGGAGGCAAAGTGGGTTAAGTCCAAAGAAGTAAAGGATATTTCCGGTTTAACACACGGTGTTGGCTGGTGTGCGCCGCAGCAGGGTGCTTGTAAGCTGACCCTGAATGTTAAGGAAGGTATCATTCAGGAGGCTCTGGTAGAGACGATCGGATGTTCTGGTATGACCCATTCTGCAGCGATGGCAGCAGAGATTCTTCCGGGAAGAACCGTACTGGAAGCATTAAATACAGACCTTGTCTGTGATGCAATCAACACCGCCATGCGTGAGCTGTTCCTCCAGATCGCATATGGCAGAACGCAGAGTGCGTTTTCTGAAGAGGGGCTTCCGATTGGTGCCGGCCTTGAAGACCTTGGAAAAGGACTCCGCTCTCAGGTAGGTACGATGTACGGAACTCTGAAAAAAGGTCCGCGTTACCTTGAGATGGCAGAAGGCTATGTAACAGGAATTGCACTGGATGAAGAAGATCAGATCATTGGTTACCAGTTTGTAAACTTAGGTAAGATGACCGACTTCATCAAGAAGGGCGACGATCCGACCACTGCATATGAGAAGGCAAAAGGTCAGTACGGCCGTGTAGACGATGCAGTTAAGATTATCGATCCGAGACAGGAATAATCACAGGGTACATAGTTAAGGAGGAACATCACAATGGCATTATTTGAATCATACGAGAGACGAATTGACAAGATCAATTCCGTATTAAATAGCTATGGCATTGCTTCGATCGAAGAAGCTGAGAAGATCACGAAGGATGCCGGACTGGATGTATACGATCAGGTAAAGAAGATCCAGCCAATCTGTTTTGAAAATGCGTGCTGGGCTTACACGGTAGGCGCGGCAATCGCAATCAAGAAAGGCTGCCGCAGAGCTGCCGATGCGGCGGCAGCGATCGGCGAGGGACTGCAGGCATTCTGTATTCCGGGTTCCGTAGCAGATCAGCGTAAAGTAGGTCTGGGACATGGAAACTTAGGTAAGATGCTTCTGGAAGAAGAGACCGACTGCTTCTGCTTCCTGGCAGGTCATGAGTCCTTTGCAGCCGCAGAGGGCGCGATCGGTATCGCAGAGAAAGCAAACAAAGTCCGTAAAAAACCGCTTCGCGTTATCTTAAACGGTCTTGGCAAAGATGCGGCTCAGATCATTTCCCGTATCAACGGCTTTACATATGTAGAGACAGAGATGGATTACTACACAGGCGAAGTAAAAGAACTGTGGAGAAAATCTTACTCCAAGGGACTTCGTGCGAAAGTAAACTGCTATGGTGCGAATGACGTTACCGAGGGCGTGGCGATTATGTGGAAAGAGGGCGTAGACGTTTCCATTACCGGTAACTCCACCAACCCGACCCGTTTCCAGCATCCGGTAGCAGGTACATATAAGAAGGAATGCATCGAGAAAGGCAAGAAATATTTCTCTGTAGCATCTGGCGGCGGTACAGGACGTACCCTTCACCCGGATAACATGGCAGCAGGTCCGGCTTCTTACGGTATGACTGATACCATGGGACGTATGCACTCCGATGCACAGTTCGCAGGATCTTCCTCCGTACCGGCTCACGTAGAGATGATGGGTCTGATCGGTATGGGTAATAACCCAATGGTCGGCGCTACTGTGGCGGTTGCGGTAGGCATCGAGGAAGCTGCGAAGGCTGGGAAATTCTAAATATACTTTGTAAATTGAAAATGTGTCAAGCCCAGAAAGTACCGTAATTACAGCGATTGCGGTACTTTTTTGGTGCCTGGAAATGAAATTAGGTGTGAGTGGTAAAAAATGGGGGTCCAGAGCGTTCCGTTGGGGGATGTGTTCCAGTTAGAACCGCCGCAGTTCACACAGCCGCCGGTGTCGTGTCGCCGATTCCAGCTGCTGCCGTATCTGTCTCCGGAGTCATCTCAGCGTCCCCCTCGGGCACTGCCGCTGCTGCGTCGTAGTTGTATGTTTCCAGAAAAAGATACCTCTCTTCATATTGGATATATTGCAGTATATGAAGAGAGGAAATTGAGAGGTGCCTGTATCAGGATTCTTTTTGTTCTTGTATCAGTAAAATAGAGATGATAAAATAGAGATTAGATAAAAGAAAAGTTGTAATTATAATTCGATATGGTTATAACATGGGAACGGAAAATAGAAAAATCAATGGAAACGGGGGGATGTCATAGTGAAAGAACGGCTGAAACTTCCGATTGGGGTAGAAAGTTTTGAAGAGATTCGAACAGATGGCTTCTATTACGTGGATAAGACAAAGTTAATTGAAGAACTTTTAAACCAGTGGGGAAAAGTAAATTTATTTACACGCCCGCGGCGTTTTGGAAAATCATTAAATATGAGTATGCTTCGCAGCTTCTTTGAAATCGGGGCGAAGCCGGAATGGTTTAAGGGCTTATATATTTCTGAAAATACAGCTTTATGTGAAGCTTACATGGGAAAATTTCCGGTTGTTTCCATCAGCTTAAAAGGAGTCAATGGGGCAACGTATGAGGAAGCAAAGGGATATTTAATTAAAGTAATTAACCGCGAAGCCAGACGGTTGCAATTTTTGATGGACAGTCCAAAACTGACCCGGTTTGATCGGGAACTGTTTGACGAGCTTCTGCGGAAAAATATGGACGACGAGACGCTGACCAGCAGCTTACAGGAGCTGTCTGAACTTTTAGAAAAACATTTTGGAGAAAAAGTAATCGTTCTGATCGATGAATACGATGTTCCGCTTGCCAAGGCAAATGAGAATGGATTTTACGATGAGATGGCACTTTTGATACGGAATTTATTTGAAAATGTCCTGAAAACGAATGACAGCCTTAAATTTGCGGTGCTGACAGGATGCCTGAGAGTGGCAAAAGAAAGTATTTTTACGGGGTTGAACAATTTTAAAGTATATCCGATTACCAGTGCCGCGTTTGATGAATACTTTGGTTTTACAGATGCAGAAGTAAGGGCATTGCTTCATGCTTATGATCTGGATGAAACATATGAGGCGGTAAAAGCGTGGTATGATGGATATCGGTTTGGAAAAGCGGATGTCTATTGCCCGTGGGATGTAATCAATTATTGCAGCGATCATATTAGTGATTCAGAGCTGCCGCCACAGAATTATTGGATCAATACCAGCGGAAATGAGACGATTTACCATTTTATTGATGAAATGGGAGAAAAGCAGAAACTGACGAAAGCAGAACTGGAAGCGCTGGTAAATGGGGAATCCGTTCAGAAGGAAATCAATGAGGAACTGACATACAAGGAGTTGTATGCATCCACAGAAAATATCTGGAGTGCGCTGCTGATGACAGGATATCTGACCAAGCGTGGGGAAGCAGATGGAAAACGATATCATCTCGTTGTCCCGAATCAGGAAATACGGAATATTATAACGGAGTATATCCTGATACGTTTCCGGGAAAATGTAGTCAAGGATGGAGTGATGGCAGAGAAATTCTGTCGGGCGCTGATAGATGGAAAGCTGGAAGAGGTGCAGGGTGATGATTAAAAGAAGTAAATAAGGAAAAGCACAGGGGCTGCTGTGATATGAAATTATGGTTTGAATGAATTGAAACAAACAGTAATTTCATATCACAGCAGCCTTTTTTATTGTGCCTGTATTACGATTCCTTTTGCATCTCTTTCGATTCATCGAAGTAACGCATTAAACGATATAAAATCTCCCGCTCAGCATCCGAATACTGTTTCAGTGACAGAAGTTCCGTGTCATCCATTCCCAGAAGATAGTCTGAGGTAGTATGAAGCACCTTGCAGAGTTCTGGAAGAATTTTGCTGGATGGGATGGAAAGGGACATCTCCCATGCGTTTACACTGGAACGGGTAATCGAGAGTCGTTTTGCCAGTTCACTTTGAGTCATGTCATTTTTTTCGCGTAGTTCGCGAATACGTTCAGCCGTTTGTACGATCATGGAAATCCTCCTTTTTATAATAATGATAGCGTTCCGAAAGATAAATTAAATTATCATGAAAAGATAATAGAAAGTGACAGAAGAAAAGAATGTAATTTACAAACATCTAAAAGTGATAATAAAAATTGACAACAAAAAGAAAAATGATATAATAATTTTATTCAAAAGATCAAGCTACGCGTAAATCAAGAAAAAGTACGGAAAAACAGAGGATATTGCTATGAAATTGCGGTGTGTAGTGTGCAGCACTCAAGTAGAAGTATTGAAAAGTATGGAAATGCTCTTGGAAAATACAAATTTAGTAAACAGTGTTACGTGCTATAGTACGCTTGAAGAAATAAAAGATGAATTGAGGGATGGAAAAGAAGCGGATATTTTGTTTATGGATATATGTGCTGAAGAGGAAAAATGCTTTGAGAATGATAAAGAAAAGAATGAAATTGATTTTGTCTGTGAATTGAGAAATGTTTGTCCGTCACTTCAGATTATTTATCTGGCAGATGCTCATAGTGAATGGTATGCCCAGACTATTTTTTTGACACCGGTTCAACCGGCTGGTTTTTTGATTAAGCCAGTCAGGGAGGATTATATAAACAAATTACTTTTATTAGCGATGGAGCGGCAGAAAAAAGAGACACAAGGGAGAATTATTGTTTCGGGAAAAACAAGGCGTACTTTTTATAGCTGGGAAATTCTATATTTAGAAAGTAAAGCGCATATAACATTGATTCATACAGTGAATGGAACAGTATATGAGTGCCGGGACAAAATATCAGAGATGGAAAAGCAGGTTGGAGAAAAATTTGTCAGATGTCACCAGAGTTTTCTTGTGAATTTACAATATGTAGAATGCCTGAATAAGGAGAAACAAGAACATAGTGGAAAAAAGAGTAAAACAGATGTTTTAGTGCTGAATACACAAGATAAGGTTGTAATCAGTAAAAAAAGGTATCTACATACAAAAAACAGTTTTGAAAGATATCTTGGGAATAAAAAAAGTGGATGAACAGACAGAGGCAAAATATTTGAGTGCCTTGATATAAAGGGGAAGCAGATGAAAAAGTCTAAATTTAATTTTTGCTATAAAAGAGATAATAATGAAAATATTATTTATAACACATTCAGCAAAGCGATTATCCTGTTAGATGATGAGGAATATTCGCAATATGAAGGCCAGGAGATCCAGAATGAAAATATAAAAAAAGAACTTTTAGAAAATGGTATCTATGTAGAAGATGATTTTAATGAAATGGATTTCTTGAAATATTTTCATTATAAAACAAAATTTTCAAATGAAACACTGTACTTGACGATTGCTCCAACACTGGATTGTAATTTTGCCTGTCCGTATTGTTATGAAAATAGACGGAAAGGGAAGATGACACAGGAGATACAGGATGCAATTGTTGACTTTGTAGAGGATGCGATTTCAAAAGGAACCAAAAAGCTGGATATTTCCTGGTACGGGGGAGAACCGCTTTTATATCCGGATATTGTGGAATCACTTTCCAGAAGAATCAATGATTTAGCACAGCGCTCAGGATGTACAGTTTCCATGCATATGGTTACAAATGGATATTTGCTGACAGAACCCATTGTGGAGATGTTAGATGAAGTAGGCGTAAGCAGAATTCAGATCACACTGGACGGATTGAAGAATTATCATGATGTACGGAGACCATTGAGAAATGGGGCTGGCACGTTTGATAAAATTATAGAAAACCTGAAATTATTTGCCGATTTTCCAATCGAAGTGTTAATACGAATGAATGTAGATAACCAGAATCAGAAAGACTTTATGGCATTAAAATCAATGATTGATTCCCTGGATAATCCAAATATGAAAGTATATACTTCACCGGTAGAAGATATTAATAAAGATACGATCAATGATGTGAGTGATTTTATGACGACCGAAGAGTTTGATGCATTTACTGTAAAGACCTGTGAAGACGGTGGACAGTCGAAAGAAGATTTTTCGGTGATGGATGATCGTTTTTGTTTTTGTACAGCGGAGACGGAAAATTGCTATGTCATAGATGATGTGGGCGATGTTTATAAATGCTGGGATGAGGTTGGAAGAATCGAACACCGGTGTTTTAATATACTGACTCCAGACACTACAAACTATACGGTCATTGCAAAATATTTGACGTATGATCCATTTGACAATGAAAAATGCAGGGATTGCGTATATCTTCCGTTGTGTTTTGGAGGATGCAAGTTCCAGAGGACGAATTTAAATAAATCGGTATGCGGATTTAACAAAGAGATGCTGAAAGCTTATTTAGAATCGGCTTATTTTTCAGACTGAGGAAAAAGATGATTCAATACGCTTGGGAACAAGGTATTGTTGAAATCTATAAAATTAATTTTAGGAGGATATGAATATGAAGGTAATTCAGAAAGCCAAAACAACTCCAAAGACTTTTAGCCAGAACAAACGTAACGCGGCACCAACCTGCAACGCAGTATGCAAAAAGTGTCCGCCGATGACCTGCTAAAAGTAAAAGCCACAGTGTGGGGAGATCTGCACTGTGGCTTTTTTATGGAGGAATCAGGATGCTGTACTGCTTTATAAGAGAAGAACTGGAACATTTAAGAGACAATGATCCGATGTTGATTCAGTTCCGATATGCAAAACGGCTGGGGAGTGCGTGCTTATATAATCAAAAGAAGGAAGAGATAACCGATGCTGCGGGAATGTTCATAGATGTATCCAAGCAGGAAATTTTGCTGCGGACGTCCTATCCATATATGTATGAAGGAATCCGGGGAATCCAACAGGCAGGGGGCTCTCCAGTTGAGAATGAATCAGATATTAGACAGATTGAAAACTGGGTTGATTTACAGATAAGCAAAAGAAGAATCGTTTCATTTTGTTATGACGAATTGTATCAGGAGGAGATACCGGAAAAAATAGAAAAAATTTTACGGGAATCCAACTGGGTGTTTGTAAAAACAAGGAAAAAGGGATTTACTGCTAAAATATCAACAAACCGGTTGCTGCAAAAAGATAAAGAAATAAAGCTTTTTTTTGAAATGCATTGCCCAAAAGAGGATGTCCTTTTTATGTCGGAATGGCTGGATATGAAACGGGATTCATTAGGGAAAAAAGAATCACGCCATGTTATTTGGAATGGAAAAGTGATGAATTCTTCCAGAGCGGTACATTCGATCCGGCACACCGTTCCCCAGTCGGAACGGTATGCTGCGGAGAAAATGGCAGAAGAGATATCTAAAATCAAAGGGTTTCCGAAAAATTATATATTAGATATAGGGGAATTTTTAAAAGATGAAAAGTTAGTGCCAGATGTAGTGGAGCTGAATCCAATTACTCCTGCAATGTGCTATGTGAATAACAGTATATTTACAGAACGGTTACCGGAGGTAATGCATATATATAGAGAACTGGGAATGGGGGCGGAGTATTGTCTGGATGCGATGGAACATAGAGAGCGCTATGCAAAGATAAAAAAAGTTGGGGAAACTTATACATATATAAGTGACAATACATTTTGCTTTCTGTAAGAAAATCAACTGCTTTGAAAAAAGGCGGTTGATTTTTTTGCATATAAATGGGTCATTTTTGCAGGTTGGATTAGTTGTATCAAACTATTTGTTATAATTAATTTAATCTGATTGTTTGAATTGAATGCATGATTTGCCTGAGATAGACAAAATTATCAGTGAAAATGGAGGGATGGCTATGAAGATAACAAATAAGGTTAAGACCTGCGGCTGCTGCGGAAAGTGCTTTGAAGGTTTGATAGTAAATTCCTGTTATAGGGGAGATTATGGGCTGGATAATAAACCAATGCAGAAAGATGGCTATCCATTGGTGGAACAGTGTCCAGATTGCGGATATTGCGGTTTTTCGATTGAAAAACAGGTTTCTGAGGAAATAAGAGAAACGGTTAAATCGGAGGAATATAAGAAGATTCTGGAAGCAGGAGGAGAAAATCAGGACATTTACCGTTTACAGGCGATGCTTCTGCTGACGGATGATTTAGAGCAGGAAAGTTATATCCATCTGCTTTTATGCTGGATTTATGAAGAGGAGCAGAAAAAGATAGAAGCGTTGAAAGAACGGAAAACGGCTGCCAGTCAGATGGAAAAAGAATTTGAAGAAAAGCCATCCGTTTTGGTCGAACAAATGATGATCTATATCGATTGCCTGAGGCAGCTTGGCGAATGGGAACAGGCAAAGATGGTCGTAGAAGATATAGGGGAGGATATTCAGGAACATTTCAATTTGAAACATCTGATCCGGCGTATTTTTGAATTTGAAAAGAAAGCGATAGAAATTCAGGATACAGCACCTCACAGCATACGGGAGGTGTAAAAGTGCATGGGAAAATACATTTTAGATTATAGCAATGTAAATCCTGAGCTTTCACAAGATACAAAATATGCTGATTTATCAGAGGAAGAGTTAATAGATTGCTTTCAGCCAGAAGCGTGGAAGGAGATATGCCGGGATGAGCGGGAGATGCTCCGCGTTTTACAGGAAGTAGGAAATCGTTATGCAGAAGGGCATGGCATAGAGGAGAGGCCTGTCATAGAAAGAGTGAGTGACCCGAAAGTATATGGTTCTTATTCATATGGAAGAAATGTAATTACGATCAACCTGGACGAAGCAAGAAAGAATCCGATGGAAGCACTAGATACCGTTGTCCATGAAGAAAATCATGCGCTGCAATATCAGTGTATGGACTATGGAAGCGATACTACAACGTCTTTTACAAAAGAAGAAATTGCACTGCTAAAAGCAGAAACGGAAGCCTATGTAAACGATGAACCCAGATATCATCGTCAAAGTCTTGAGGTGGACAGCAATAATGCGGGATTACGTTTTGTCTTATATTGCAAAGACAGATTTATCAATACCCCGGAGTTTGAAGAATATATCAATAAGCGGGATGAGTTTTATCAGTTGCTGGGGGATGAATATGAAGATGAGCCGGATAAAGTTAGAATGTCGGAATATTTGCAGGTTCTAAAGGCATATTCGTCTGGAAAATTGACGGTAGATGAAGCGGAAGATGCGAAAAGGTGCCTGCAGACGAAAAATTCGATCCGGATGGAAACAGAATATTTAAGGGGGCAGCTACAGGAAATAAAGCAGGACATGGAAGTTCAAAATGAAGTGCAAAAGCTGGAGGACGGACTTGATTTTTTGGAGGAGGAAACAGGTTCAGCGGAAGACATTCAGGAAACGGTTGAAGTTTTAGAAGTGCAGGAAAATGAGGCTGTGAATGAATATTCAATGGAATAAATGGAGTGGATAAAGTGAAGAGAAAAAAGACAAGCGGACCATATTCAGATCCATATACATATGGAAGAGAACAAAATTTTGACAGCTATACATCGAACCTGGATCATTTGAACGGTTTTCGGACAGCACAGGATTATGCCTCTGAGAACGCACCAGGACTCGGAAGAACAGCCAGAAAGCAGGTGGATGGAGACAAAGGAGTGGTTTTGTCTCCGGGAATCAAAAAGTGTATTGCGGTGGCGGTTGTTATCGTTCTTCTTGCAGGAATAGGCTTTAACGGAGGTTTTGATCGGCTGATGGAGGGAGTCAATGAGCTGGTAACCTGGGTAATAACTGCGTCTCTTATGACGCTCGTTTGCTGGGGATTCCTTTGCCTGCTTGGAAAAGGGCGGATTTATGGACAAATGAGACGATATCTATTTATTGGATTATTTCTTGTGAATATACTGTCCGTATTTATTCCGGGGTTTTCAAAACTTGGGATATCCGTTGTGGTAGTAATAGCGGCAATCCTTTTACTTCTTCGGATATTTTAAAACGTAAGAAGGGGAGGCAGCCTAAATGGAAATTTCAAGAAAAAAAATAACCGTCTGGGGAGGCGAGTTAAAGCGGGAAGCCAAGCTGGAGGTACCGGAATGGGAGGTACTTTATAGGAACCGGGACAGACAGGATTCTTTTTTTACGCTGAACGAAGAGCTCTTTTCCAGACATATTCTGATGCTTGGAGGCAGCGGAAGCGGAAAGACGAATGTATTTAATCTGACGATGAACCAGCTGCGGGCAAGGAATACGGAGAATGATATTTTTATCGTATTTGACACGAAGGGAGATTTTTACAGACGGTTCGGGAAAAAAGAGGATATAGTTCTTGGAAACAGCCGGGAATATCGTGCGAGCAGCGCCAGATGGAACCTGTTTGATGAAGTTTTGTCGGATGGAACGGCTCCAGAAGATTATGAGCTAAATGCAAAAGAGATGGCGGCATCCCTCTTTGCGGGACGTGGTTCGGAAACACAGCCGTTTTTTGCGAATGCGGCAAGGGATATTTTCGCAAATGTAATCATTTATTTTATTCGCTGTGCAGAAGAAAACAGCGAGCGGAAAAAATTATTAAATAATAAAAAGCTGATCCGGTTTTTCAGGGGAGCGGACAGTAAGAAGTATGTGGAGATTTTTCAGCGGTATGCAGATATGAAAAGCCTTTTATCATATATTGGCGATGGCACGGGCGGTCAGGCACTGGGCGTGTTGGGAGAGCTGAAAAGTATGGTAAACGACTGCTTTATCGGTGTGTTTCAGGAAGACGACCAGAATGGGCGTTTTTCAATCCGGAATGCAGTTGGGGAAAAAGGCGGAAAAGCTATTTTTATAGAATATGATTTGACGGTGGGAGAGGTATTGACGCCGATATACAGACTGCTCATTGATTTAGCCTTAAAAGAAGCACTTGGAAGAAGTGAGAAAGAAAAGGGAAACGTGTATCTGGTACTGGATGAATTAAAATTGCTTCCTAAACTGCAGCATCTGGATGATGCGCTGAATTTTGGAAGAAGCATGGGAGTGAAAGTCATTGCGGGGCTTCAGTCCGTCAATCAGTTGTATGACAGTTATGGACAGGAGAAGGGAACGGTGATAGCGGGCGGTTTTGGAACCGTGTTTGCTTTCCGGACATCGGATAATGCGTCGAGAGAGTACATATCGGGTTTGTTTGGAAGAAATGTGGTTAGTTTTCAATATACAGGAATTGACCGGCAGCCGGTAAAACGGGAACGGGAAGGGTATGTGGTAGAGAGCTGGGATCAGCTTGCCTTAAAAAAGGGACAGGCTGTGGTAGGAATTGCAGATGAACCAGATCCATTTGTGTTTCAGTTTGAATATATGCCATAGGAGATAATTGAAATATGGTTGAGCCTTATAACGAAAGAGGAATTATAGAGCGGAGAAGTGTATCTTTGGAAGAATGGCTGCCAGATAGTCATCTGGAAGAAAGCTATGCGGTGTTTGGCGGTGATATGGTTCAGAGGGATATTGCGGTGGAACAGGGAATTGCAAGGGCGTTTGCCCACCGGGCAATTTTGGTTCTTCATAATAATCCGAGTCTGGAAGCGGAGTTAAAAAACTTAATCTATTCTTATCCAGAACTGGCGAAATATCAGAATAAACCGATGGCATTTGTGAATTACAGGAATCAAAATTATATGCCATTCTGGGGATTAAATGAGAATAAGATTCTGGAAGCACTTTATCCGGAAAGAGAACGGAACCAATCCAGTCAGTACAGAAGCGGAGTCCGCAGTTATTTGAAAATTTTAAAATATGGACAGAAGCCATATACCTTGTCGAATTTATTGCGTTTGTGCAATAAAAATATAGAGCAGCTGGAACAGGAAGAATTATGTGATATGCCAGCGGAGATGGCAGATGAGCTGCTTGCAAACTTGATGGCAGAAGGAGTCATGCTCAAGGTCAGAAATGATATAGAATCCTTTGCCGGAGAATTTCGCAGCCGAATATGGGATGGAGAAGAAGAAAATGTGGTAAACCTGCTTTCTGCCGTAAAAAAACAGGCGTTGGTATCGATCCACTTACCTGTCAACAGCAGAACCATTCTGGATTATTTAGCAGTAGAACTGGAATTGATTTTAGAAAGCGGCATTCCCTGCCTGTTGGTAATCGATTCGGTAGATATAGAAGACGGGCGGATGAAACGGATATTACAGAATCCATCCGTTACGATGGCAAAGATTATAGCGGGAGGCACGATGCAGAGTGTGTGCAGCCGGGTGGAACATGGAGGAGAAGAAATTCTTCCGCATTTTCGTAAGATTTTATTATTCAAGTGCGCTAACCCTGTGGTTGCAAAGCAATATTCGGAAATGATAGGTTCATATCTTAGGACCGTAGTAAGTGAAACACACAATGACACAAAACGACCATTTTCGTGGCTGCCGGTCCGTACAAAGGGCAGCACAGTCAGTCAGCAGCTGACGGCGAGGATGGAGCCGGATGAGCTGGCAAATCTGGGAGATGGCGCGGTACTGATTAATCAGGAAAGTGGGCGGATAGAAAAAGCACTGCGGATCGAGGAACTGGAGTAAAACAGCAGTAGAAACTTGACAAGAGGAGGATGGGAATGAATAACAAACGCAGAGGAATCTTTTTTTTAGGAATTTTAGTCCTGCTTCTGCTGGCTGCGTGCGGCGGAAAACGTGTAAGCGGACTGAGGGAAAATACGGGACAGGATGTGATCGCGGATGACACAACCCGGACAACCGATGTAATGATGGTGATGGACGAGAGTGGTTCAATGCTTCATTCAGATCCAGATAGAATTGCGATTGAGGGAGCAAAGATGTTCGTAGATATGGAAAAAGCAGCCGGCATGAATCTGGGGCTGGTGGAATTTTCCAATCGGGTGAATACAACAGGACTTCTGGATATGGGAGACGGACAGAACCGTGCAAGTATGAAAGCAGTTTTAGAGGGGATTGTATACGATCCGCCAGCTCATACAGATACGGGATGGGGACTTTTGAAGGCGGAGGAAGTATTGTCTGGAATGCCGGAGAAAGATAGAAAAATCATCTTGTTATTTACGGATGGTCAGACGGATATAGATGCGGGGACACCGGGAAGAACAACAGAAGATTCAAAAAGAGATGTCGATACGGCGATTCAGCAGGCACAGGAACATGGATACGAGATTTATTGTATAGGGTTAAATGCGGATGGAAACGTAGACGAGGGGGAATTGTCCAAGATAGCGTTATCTACGTCGGCTAACTATCATATTGCAAACAGTGTGCAGGAGCTTCCAGATTTTTATAATTCGATCATTGCGGAAATAGGAGGATCGGAAGCGCTTACATTGAACGAGTACACGGCGGACGGGGAATATCATACGGAACATTTTACGGTAGAAAGCAGCCGCGTGATGGAGGCAAATATCATCCTGTTATCGGGTGTGCAGGTAGAAGACATTCAGGTGACAGCGCCGTCTGGAGAAGCTGTAAATCTGGGGGATGAATCAAAAGCACGCTATACAGCTTCCAGAACCTATTCACTTGTGAAATTATTTTATCCGGAAATCGGAGAATGGACAGTAAATGTAAAAGGCGTCCAGGGAGATCAGATCAAGATAGGGATGATCTATAGTTACAATATGGATTTAAAGGTTCATGTCGATTGTACCAGAATGGAGCTGGGGGGAAGTGTATATATTGAAGCCAGTCTGTACTCAGGCGAAGAAAAGGTAACAGATGAAGCTCTGTATCAGGGACTTAGTGGCTATGCATCAATCGTCAGCCGGGAGGATGGCTCGGAAAGCAGAATTGATTTAAACCTTTCAGGGAATATGTTAGGAAGCGTTTATCGACCGGAAAAAGAAGGAACGTATGATTGTACGGTCCATGTAGAAGGAAATGGATTTTTCCGCGACAGCCCGGCGATTGAACTGAATGTGACGGGAGAACCGGCGGAAATCACGAAGAAAATAGGAAAAGTATATGTCCGAAAAGGAAAACAGATTGAGAAAGATCTGGATTTGTATTTTTCCGATCCGCAGGGAAATGGATTGTCTTACGAAGTGGAAGGAACGGATTCCAAAGCTGCCGCAGAGATAAAAGACGGTCATATCCTGGTTATCACGGGAAAGGAAAAGGGACAGACGTGGCTTACGGTCGGCGCGAAAAATGCATCCGGAATAGCAATTGGGCAGCAGATCCGAATCAGGGTTGAAACGGCTGCAGGAATGATCCGGCGTGTGGCGATTCCGGTACTGGTTGCATTGTTGATTCTGTGGCTTATCTGGCGGAAGACAAAGGGGGGAGAGAGAGTAACGGGGGTGTTGGATGATATTTTTGTAGAGTATACAGGACCAGATCCGGAAACAGGAACATCCAAGAGTGAACGTTACCAGATTCCATGCAATATGGAGTTAAGGTCTCTGGGAAAAAGAGGCGCAACCGCAGATAAATTGTTGCAGATTTTGAAAGGCTATTATAGCGCCTACGGAACAGAAGTCCAGAAAGAAGCGTTTATCAGAGCGGTAGATACGTTTAAAGAAGAAGCCAGTCATGTACGGATTAGCGGCAGCAAACAGCCATACACAATAAAGCTGACAAAAACAGGAAATCATGTACGCCTGCTTCCGTTTGACGGGGAAAAACAGACGATATCCTTAAATGAAGGAAGCGGTTACAATCCGGTTATGAAGCATGAGCAGCGTATCGGATTCCAGTTTGATAAATATGGGAAGGAGGATACGACAGTACCGGAGGAGACGTTGGTAGTTTCTATGAATTATAAAAGAATATAAAACAGGAGGAAAAAGCAATGGCACTTACAGCAGAAGAGAAAAAGAGATTGGACAAATTAGGGTTTGCGAATGGAGGAGGCTATTCGGATTTCTTAACAGGTGTGCAGAAGCAGAATCCGTCAACGGATAAATTCCTTTTTATTGGACTTGGTGGAAAAGGCTGTAGTACAGTAGCTCATTTGAAAACCGAAGTTTATAAAAAAATTAAGTGTCCGACGAATAAGATAAAACCGGATAATTTTGAATATCTGGCAATTGATACGGATGATAATTCGTTGAGACAGCTATGCCAGGGGGGATTGGGAGAAGTAGGATTGAGCGATGCACCACAGGATCAGGAAGTATTTCACTTATATGATGCTAATGTAGCTGCTGTATTGGCGGATTCAGCTAGATGGCCGGACAATATTAAATCATGGATGAATACCTCACTCAGTGCTAATCTGGTAGGTGCAGGAGCTGGTGGTATTCGTCAGGCTGGAAGAGGTCTGCTGTTTGGGGGAATCACAATAGGTGAGTTATGGACGAGTATTTCTAATAAGTTTACCAGATTAAATGCAGTTGGTGGGAATGAGCTGATTGTTTACGTATTCGCCGGAGTAGGCGGAGGAACCGGTAGTGGAACTATCGTTGATATTCCATATATTGTCAGAGAGATTGCCCGTAGGGCTGGCTGGGCGATAAAGGTATATGGCTATATTTTTCTTCCGGATACTTATGTGGTAGGACGCAATGCGGCCCCTCATATTGAAAAAAACAGTTATGCAGCCTTGCAGGAAATTGACAGTTTGATGAATCTGGCTGAGATGGGAAATGCAGGACACTTTAAAGCTATTTATGCACCAGGTTATGAGGTAGACAGTACAGAAAACGTGTTTGAGTCTTGCGTTTTAGTTTCTGGAAAACGCGGAACGGGTTTAGTGCCGAGTCCAGATCGTTTTAGCCAGCGGGTAGCAATTGACAATGTTCTGACTCAGATTACCGATACAACTGATAATAATGGTCAGATGATTTCCAGATCGTTCCTTGATAATCAGAAGGTTGCAGTAAGAATGAGGGTGAATGCACAGGGACCTAACATTCCGCGGAATGCGTACTATCAGTATCTTGGAATTGGAATTGGTGCAGTTGAATTACCGCTAGATCAGATGCTGGCCTATGTAGCATATGGTGTTGTGAATAAAATGCAGGCGGGCTGGAATATTCATGCCACACAGCAGGATGCAGATACTGCATTGAGAAATTATGGATTGGATCCTGCTTCTGTGGGAAACCAGATTATTCAGGATTCTGCTGTAGCATTATTAAAATATACAAAGGACATGAAGAATGGAATTACCAGAGAAATGGTAAAAGATCAGCGATGGTATAATCAGATAAAATCTTTGTGGATGGGATATCACACCAGTATGTATACACAATGGGATGTTGCAAGGCAGAAGAATACATCAGTGATTGCTAGTAACATAGCAAAAGATTTTCAAGCAAAATTTACAGGATCCACTTTTGGAATCTATTTTTTAAGAGAATTGTTAGCCAACAGACGTGTAGCGGGGGATGCAATCAATGGAACACTGGAACAGATAAAAAAAGATTATTATGAAACGCAGTTGGAGAATCAGATCAACGGTGCAAGAGCAGGGCGTCAGCAGGCAATAGAACATATGAATCGTATCGAAAATGGACATTATGTGTTCTTCCCATTTGATGAATATGGAGAAGCTTGTGTAGAACGGCTGGTTTGGGAAGATAAGGAGTATTTATATGACCATTATGTCAGAAAGTGCCTGGAGGAAGCGATTGCTGATTTGGAAGGGAAAATAGCAGAGGTACAGAAGTATATTGATATTTTTGCTTACATAAAAAATCTTGTGGATGGCAACTATCAGTTGGCTATGAGTGGAAATATGCCATCTCATGCGGCGTATGCAAGTCAGCTTCTTGATTTTTCACAGAGTACGACTGCGGTGCAGGCGGTTATGACATATCTCGATGCAATGTTGCAGCAGAAAACAAAGACTGGACTGGTAACAGCTTTTGAAAGTGAAATTTGGAGAAATAAAAAGGAGTGGATTAACAGTAGCGAAGAATTTAATCCAATTCAGACATTTGTAGATTTCCTGGAAAGCCAGTTTGCGCCAATCGTTGCTCTTTCTCTGGATCAATTTTTAATGATGCAGTATAGTCAGCAGAGTGTAGCAGGTGCGATAACTGCAATGTGTAGCCAGTTACAACAGAATGCAGGTGTTTTATTTCCGTCTATTCCACAGATGCCAATGAGTAGTCTTCCATCAAATAACTGGATTATTGTTCCGGCTAATGCTGGAACACTGACGGCGAATGTAACTGCATATGTTGGCGGTGTTCAAAATGCCAGCGTGGCATATAGTTCAGATCGCAATCGGATATACTGGTATAATTTGACGGCTGGAATCCCAATGTTTGCTTTGCCAGATATTCATTCTTATGAAAATGAATATAAGACAAACTTACAAAATAATGATTTTGGAGTTCACCTACAAGAAACGGAAGAAGACAACTGGAATGATTTACCATTATTAGATAATCAAGCTTTTTGGCCACAGGGATATGTAGATCCGGATGAAGTTCAGTATACACAGTTGGTACAGAGAGAGACGGATGCATTTTGTGAAGCAGGGTTGATTCAGCAGACAAATCAGGGGCTTTACAAAGCCTATGTACTGAATGACGATGCTTTAACAAAAACAGGAAAAGATGAAATTTTAACTTGGTGCAAGGATACATACATGAAGAAAGATGGTCTTATGGATGCGGGAACAGGATTTGTGAGTGAATTGTATAACTTTTGCACAACTAATAGAGATAGTATACGGGAAATTCCGATTCAGAATGGCAGCATGATGATGAACATCACAAACTCTGGCAATCTTTACAAAGCAATGCGTATGCAGAGATTCCTCTACAAGCGTTTATGTAAAACATTTGAGATTTACAAAGAATGCCGAGATATGATCGATCAGCAGAACCAGACATTATCAAAAGCACAGAAACTAAATTCAGATACAGTTCGGTTCGCAAAATTGATCAAGGCTGGAATTATTCGGATTCAGGATGAGGAAGAATTGGCATATTATGAGGATTCAACGGGAAAACAGAGGATTTTTGTTAACTACTTTTCTCTTAATCCAGTTGAAAAAACGTATGCGGTTTACCATGTTTTTGAAAAATTCTGTGAGATTGACGAGCAGATCGTAGCTGAATTAGAGAAAGATCATGATGAGTACATTAAACAGGCAAATCAGGACAAGGAAATGATTAATGCCTATAAGTCCAGAGGAGCACAGTTAAAGGCAAAAGTAAATGAGGCAATCAATCAGTTGAACAAGTATACAACACAGAAGGATTTTGCGATGATTGGAAAACCGGGAATGCCGAATATGCTGGATGATTTCTATAAGCGGCTGGACTTATACTGCTAGTCAGTAAAACACATAAGTGAGAGAGGCAGGAATACGCTATGAAAACTGGAAATTTAAATCATGAACTGGAAATGATCAGAAATGAACAGACAGACACAGAACGCTATAAAAAAAGTATAGCGTATTACCTGCTTAGTATCACGTTGGGGGCAGATGACCATGACGTGACAGAAAGGATTCAGGAAAAGCTGCTGGAGAAGATGCACTGGGAGGAAGCGGTGCAGTTTCTTCAGTTGAAAAGTGGGGGGGAAAACAGAAAACGGATTGATGAAGCAATTGATCTGTTTGCTACCAGGGCGGCGATGGGAGTTCTGTCGCCGCTAATCCCGTATTATATTCCGGTTATCGTAATGATGAAAGCAGTGTCTGTAGATGCAATAAAAAATCTGACAGAAAATGTAAGGGAGAGTCTGGGGCAGAAGGGACGTTCTTCCTATGAAATTAGCTATTACCTGATTTATGATCAGGGAGTGGAAAAAAATGATCTGAAGCAGATAACAGCAGAGATTCGGAAAGAAGATACTTCATGCAATATTGGAATCTTTAGTAGAAATATGGAAGAAGCCTATGCCCATGTGATACGGGCGATTGCCATGGCTCTGTTTCTGAAATTATATGGAGAAAGAACACCATACAAAGCATATACTTTGGGATACTGGAAGTATGATGTAGTGAAACAGAGATTGGCTGCGTGTTTGGAAGAACTGCTGCAAAAACAGAAAGAGCAGCAGGAATGTGATCTGAAAGAAGAACTAAAAAAGCACATAGAGAATCTGATATTTTCTAATATCAGTGTTCAGATAAGGGAATGGATCCGGCAGTTTCTGACGATGCCGTTTCAGATCAATGAATTGGAAAAGGAAAAAGATATTACATACAGGAAACTGCAGACGGTCATGTATGGCACGGTGACGGCCTTTCGTGATTTTCTGGGTGATAATTTCGCAATAGAGAATAAAAAGAAGGCCGCTTTTAATATTTTAAATCAGCAGAAGTGCAGTTTACGTGATATGGAGCGCCGCATGAAAGAGGTTTGTGATGCATTAATTACGGAATATCAAGGAAATATGGAGGATTTTCGTTCCAGCTCACTGGAAACCAGAGTAATGCTGGAGCGGGATTTATTGGGATTTGGAAAAAATATCCGCTTTGAATTGCCGGTTCAGCGTTTAAGGCAGGATATCTGGGAGAGAGAGGCGAATTGTTTTGTGGCGGAACAGAGAAAAGCAGTTGTGGAAGAAATGAAAGCTTATCTTGGTTCAGATGAGTTTCAGCGCTATAAGGGAGAAATTGAGAGAAAACGTGCTAGCGAAGAAAGTCAGATTAAGCTGATTTACAGGGAAGTAAGCCTGGATGAAAATAACCTGGAACGGGGATATAGTGAAGAGAATATGAAGAGTTTTTCGGAAATATTGAACTGGAATGAAACTGTACTGGAATCTTCGTGTCTGGAAAAGATAGAGAAAATGATACTCCCGAAAATCAGAAGCAGGGTGGAAAATGAGATGGGGGAGAAACGAGAGCAGTTGATTGGTGAATTTCAGCAACAATCAGAGGGATTGCACCGTATAGCAGGTTCGCAGATTTATTATGCGGCGCATATTCCATATGAGTGTGGAGGGAGAAAACAAAGAATTATTTATGAAACCAGACAGGAACAGAAAATGAGCAAAGAAGAACCAGGGGTAAAGGAGGTCTGGTGGGAATCCCAAGGCTGCTTTGAACTGGTGGATTACAGGGAAATCAGAGGAGATGGCTGTTGATGATAGAGCACATTGAGATAACAGGTGAAGGCGGAATCATTCGCCTGAAATGGGAATGGGATGATCTGGAAATCGAAACCCTGGACATTTATTACCGGAAAAAAGAATATGAGAAAACAGCAGTGTTTCAGACAGGAATCCTGCATGAGCCTCAGAAAAAATTTGGTTATGTGGAAAAGAAAATGAGTAGTGAGCGGGGCTTGTATTCTTTTCTGGTCATTGCCCATTTTCAGTCTGGTGATGTGGCAGAAAAGTGGATTCATGATGTTCCGTTAGGCGGAAAAATCCGGGTTTTATGGAGTTTGAAACGTGAAAAGCATGGTTATAGAATTACATTTCCGCAGTGTGATGCACAGATTCCGGCTAATATCGTGATTGCAAAATGTAACCGGGTAAAAATGAAGCTTGGTTATCCCATAAGCAGAGAAACAGAGCTTATGGTTTTAGAAAATTTGAATGAGCAGAGTTTTGAACTTATGGTGGAGAATCCTTATTGTAAAATAATCGAGCTGAAACAGTGCTAAAGTGGAAAGGACAAGGGAAAAATGGAATTTCATAAGATACATTGTACAAACTGCGGTGAAACCATTTCAGCAGATCAGTTGGCAGTCAATTTGGATCAAATCATCTGCAATTATTTAAAAAATCAGGTAGAGCGGATGGGAGAAAATTCGCTTAGGGAACTGGCAGAATTATTTCAGGTAATCAAGGTTGGGCTGTATCTTTCGAAGTATGATATGGCAAATACGGAAGAAATTTTATCTGACAATGATAGATTGACCATACAAAGTGGATATGTGTTGAAGTTCATCGAGCGGAAGTATGAAGTGTGTTTATATGACTCAGAGAACAAAATCCAGATGGATGCATTAAAGAAATTGTATAACCGCATACATTTTTACCGTGGTTCTGACGTTAAGGGCGGATTTGAAAAAGTAAAGCGGCTGGTGGAACTTCTGAATCGTGACAGGAAGACGGTTTTGGCGGATTGTACCTGCCAGTTTTCGGTACAGAAAGATGATCAGAAAAATGAATTTATTTCTCAGCTGATTACCAGTTCACTGGATGGACCGAAGTGTGTTTATCAGCATATGGTTTGTCCGAAATGTGGAAATGAGTTTTATATTACGGCGGGAACTTATGAGGAGAAGATAATTGTTCTTCTTGGAAGCTCGCGAGTGGGAAAAACTGCATATCTGGCGGCGCTAGTAAGCCGGATCAATGGATATTTGGATCAAAAACTAGGGGATAAAGAAAGAGTTATTACAGTAAAAAATGTCCGGGACAGCCGTTATGAGATATTCAATGAAAAGGTATTGAAGGACTATCAGGCAGGGAGAAAACCAGAGAAAACGAATGTGGAGGAAAAGCAGGAAAATCCAATCCCTTTAATTTCGCTGAAAGTAAAAACTGGAGACAAAATAACGATTTATACGGTTGTGGATATGCCGGGCGAGGCATTTGTTCCGAAAGATACGTCCGAAAATAAGGAAGCGGACGGAAGCTTTATTATCAATCGGAGGCAAATCTGCTCCTGTGCGGACGCGTTCTGGTTCTGCATTGATCCGGTTCAGATCGATCGAAGACTACAGAAGATTAATGAACAATCACCGGCAGAAGATAAAGTTCAGTGTGATATCAACAGAGTATTAAGTAATGTTGAAAATATGATAGCCCTTATGGGAAATGATAAAAGCGAGATCCCCACGGCGATTATCCTCACAAAAAGTGATTTGCTGGAGGGAGTGGCAGAGGGAATGTATCAGGCGGACGATGCAAAGGTATGTCTGACGGAACGCGGATATCTGGACGGAGATGCAGTGAAGGCGGCCAGTCAAAAAGTATTGGATTATTTAAAAAAGAATCCGAATGCGGTGGAGAATATTTCTGAGCAGATAAAAGACATATTTGAACATAAAAATTATTTTTCAGTGGCAGCTTATGGAGTAAAGGTGGATCAGGAACAGCGCATGATAGCGCCTTATGGAATCGCCCTTCCGTTTTTATGGACGATAGCCAGTTTTGGGGAACTTCCGATTGAGCGGAAGCGGATTGAGATAAAAAAACAGGGATTGTTCGGAATGATATTTGGAAAAGCAGGAAGTCGGGGAGAGGTTGTTACAAGTTATGTGCCTTGTACGATGGAAGATCTGTACGAATAGAGGTTTATAAACCGGGAAGGAGAGTTTATGCAGCTCGTATACGGAAATGATGGTCAGAATTATATAACGATTACAAAATCTGCGGGAATTACGGACGTTCAGGAAGCACGTTTACTGGAAGATTACAGGGGATATGGCTATGTAAAAAACAGGGAAGCATATTCCGATCCATCTAAGGAACCGGTTTCGCTGACGTATGTTACAACGGATTTATTAGAGAGTAACAGGAAGAATGTTTTGCTGGTAAAGAATGCCAGAATGACGAATTATACTACATTATGCAGCTATACGCATATGCGTTTGTTTGAATCAGATAAGGAGCTATATGGGAAGTATTTCCTGAATCTGTTGAGAGCTGGTTTTCTGGCGGATGTGAAGCTGAATGCTTATAAAAATCAAAATATAGATACAATCGAGCTGCCTCAGGAGCAATATGTTCCAAATGAATATGCACTGTCAGAGGAGCATTTATATTCCTTAGTAACAGCACTTTTATATGCAGCGGATAGTTATATTGAACAAATAAAAGTGATTGTAGATGAAGAGGGGGATAATTACAATCACCGGGCATTGGATATTATTGCTTCAGTTTATCGATATATTCCGTACAATATCCGAATGACTGCCGGTTTTTCTACCTATGCGGATCCAGCATTCCGGATTCCAGATCGGGTAAAAATGCAACTTTATACAAGGGAAGCGGTTGGAAAATTAAAGGGGATCGTGATAGATCTTTCACAGAAACAAAAAAATGAAGATTTGGAATATGCACCGGAAGAGTTAAAGAAATTTTCCAGAATGCTGATTGATGTACCTGACGAGAGCAGAGAAAAATTATTCATGGAATTCCAGAGGGCATTTGAACTGGAAGACGCGACGGTCAGGGATCATATTGTATTGTATAGGAATAAAACGTATTGGCTTGAACCTGTATGCGAAGAATCATGGAGGCAATGGATTTCATTTGCAGATACAGAGCGGAGGAATGGGGGCGAAAGCCAGGTGCTTCGGGTCTTTCAGGCTGTCATCAGTAAAAGAGTTTTGACGGAGAATTTACAGGAAAGCTATCGTGTGTATTTGAAAGACATCTTGAAGCGTCAGGGCATGGAACGGTTTGATGAGGAGATGCACACAGCATTAGATTTTACGGAGGAGATAGCGGGTTTAGATTTCTGCCTGGAAGATTTTGTAAATTGGGAAAATGAAGCGGTGATTGCAGGAGTCTGCCAACGTCATCAGGATGAGAGAGAACAGAAAATATTTTTTACAAAGATAAAAGCAGAATGGTTGAAAACCATGCCTGATTCAAAGAAATTTGAGAAAGTAAAAAGTGAGTTATTAGATTCACTGGATGATGTTATCCAGGTATTGCAGGTACGCATTCGGCAAAAAACAGAAGAAGAAAAAGTAAAAATAAAAAGATTCATACAGAGTAAGGAGTGGAATCTTGATAATTGGAAAATATTGGAACGGCAATATCAGGCTATTATATATGAAGAAAATTATACTTTTTTTTCAACGGAATTGGCGGATTGTCTGGATGACACCCTGGCGAATCGGACTGCTTTTCAGGACATGGGACAGTATGAGGAATATCGCCGCTTTTTAGAATGCTGTGAAGCACTTTTAAAGCCGGATAGATATAAAAATTTGATGGAGCTTTTGGAACGGAAAGGTGCATTTATAGAAGAGTTAGAAAAAGCGAGAAGAGTCACCTGGAGCTGCTGGGAGGATGTTTCAAAAACATATTGGAATCTTTTAACCGTACAAAAGTATATCTTAAAGGGCTACCGCCAGATTACATATATACTGGACGTTTTTGAAGAAGAGTTTCAATTAGAACCGTATGAAATGGAGGGCTTGCTGAAATATATTGAGACAGCTTCGGAGGAAAGTGAACAGGTAATGGTGGCATTATTACAGAGAGAAAAGAGGCTGCTGGATGCTTTGTTAGAATTGAAGGCGTTTGAGGTGAAACATTTTGAGTCTCTGTTTTATATGGCAGATCAGATCGACCAAAAGTTAAAAAAGCCGCTTCTTTCTTATTATTTGTATAGTGATGTGCTTTTAACAAAAAAAGAGGCAAAAGCCGTTTTGCTCAAAGTAAATTCGGGTATATTGCGTATGCTTCAGAATGAATGGTCAGATACAATTTTAGATCAATTTGTGAATAAAGAAAAAGATAGAAGATGGATGAAATATTTAATGCTTTTTATGGCAGTTTTATTTGGTGCCATTCTTGGTGCTGCAGGTGCATATCTTTTTAGATTAAGGTAAGAAAGGGTGCAGAAGATGGCAGAGTTTGGAACATGGATAGAGCAGGAGTGCCGGGAAGCACAGGTGATTACCTGGGTTGTGGAACATATGGAGTATTATTCTTCTCTTGATGGCAATACAAAATTATTGGATGATTTGAAGCGGTATGGTCAAAACATATATACTTATACAACAGAGGCATACAGAACATATAAAGAAATTTATAAAAAATGCTGCTGTAATCCGATTATACAAAATTCGCCGTTCTTGTTGAAAAAATATTCATTTATATGTAAAGAGGATAAAGGGCGTCTGATTGGTGTGTCTATCAATCAAAGAAATTATGTAATCCCGGTTGGATTGTTAGAAACAGCGCCAAAAGAATGTTATGGAACGGTTATTAAAATAAAACATGCGGCAGAAGAGGAATGGAAACATGAGTATCGAAGAGCGTGTGAAAAAACAATGGAGACATTAGAAGAAACAGAAAATAAATGCAGGGCTAGACGGATTGAAGTGAATGGGGCGTATCAAGTAAGCGATTTGACGTTAGCAAATACCCGCAAGATCCTTCTGAGCAGGGGGATAGTTGGAATTTTTTGTTTAATCGTAATGTTTCGATGGAAATTTGAATGTATCAATGTTCAAATGAATTCTTCGGCGTTTGCCTATGTATGTTTAATGACGGTTCTGCTATGTGGATTCAGCATGAATTTGGAGAAGAAAATCCGAAATAATGAGTATAACAATAGGTTGTCGAAGAAATTGGAAGATATGGAGAAGCGTTTGAACCTGTACAGAAAGGAAGTGGCTGTCTCTTCTGATACGGATAAGGAATTAAATTATGTGATTTACAGGTGTAAAGAATTCATTGATTTTGCTGGTATTGAGAATGCACTGGTACAAGCAGATGTGGTAATGAAAGAGCAGGTAAAGTCAGCTTGTACAGAAGAAAAATTAATGAAAGCCAAAAGAAATCTTATCATAGTTTTAAGCTGCATAGTTTTTAGTATGCTGATAGCATTTTTGATGGAACTAAACGGGGTTATAGGAGATGCGCAGACGGAAGCTAATTATCAATCAGAAGATATAGAAACAGAATCAAATAATTCTATATTTGACAAAAATGGTTTCATTTTCCCTGATAGTGATGTAAGATATTTAATGGAAGAGGAAGTTTATGCGCTTCGTAATTCCGAAGAATATGATTTTCAGACATTGCTGGGGTATGCCAGAAATGAATTGTACGCCAGACATGGATTTGCTTTTAACGAAAATAAGCAATACTATCCATTTTATATGCAGTATGAGTGGTATCGAAATATGGAGCATAGTATAATCAGTGATTCTGTATTTAATGAATATGAGCTGGCTAACCGCGATTTAATTGTAGAAATCGAAAGAAGGGAAGGATACCGGCAATAGTTTGGAAAAATAAAAGATTACAGGCAGGGGAAGAGGATGAGTAGACGAAAAGCTAGTTTGCTTCGAAAAGCAGTTATGAATTTTATGATTGTGTTTGCCATTTTAAATATGGTTCCAGCAGTGATATCGTATGTATTCGCGATTGAGTTCTTATTTGATCCATATTTTCTGGTAGGGGTGCATGGAATGAAAAACTATCCGTTTTGGTCGTCCTTGAGAATCCCGGCGTATCTGGCTAGTATTTTGCTTGTGGGATTCCTGTTATTTAGGTTTAGCAGATACTTGAAAGGGAGACGGATGGGGGCAAAAATGAGAAAGGTGCTTCAATGGACCTTTTTAGTTGTGTTTTTATTTGCGTCAAGCTTTTTGTTGCGGGAATATCAAAGCTATGTAAATAAGCATTATGGAGAAGTGTATGCAGATGAGTATATAGATGATTCAAATGAAGGAGAAATGGTAATAAAAGGCATACCATATCCACATCGGACATGGTTTCAGAGGTTCCTTAAAACAGATGCAGCATTTGGCGAAATAATGAATGGAGAAGAGTATGGAATCTTAGGAGCGACTGTAAGGGTCTTGCGGACGGAGGAGGTACCGAGAGATTGGTGGAGATATCGATTCTGGGAGAAAATAGAGTTCTTGAATTTCTGGTTTAGATATTTTTATTTTTTGGAGGTGCTTATTTGTGTGGTTTGCTGGAAGATAAAAGATACAGAAATTGGAGCGGATATTTGAGGCATTAAAAAAATGAATTAAAATGGCAGCCTGTCAGTGGAAACACAGAGGAGGCTGCTGTTTACGTTATATCCAGCCATTTAAACAAACGGAATGCTGGGAGATTGGTAAAGCTTTTTTAGATCACAATGACAGAAGAACTGGAAGGGAGGCTGAATCAGATGTGTAATTTGGGTGAAGGATTGGCGGAAAGATGGATGGAAAAGGGCATACAGCAAACCAGAACCATTTTTCGTTTGTTCATGAGCGGTGAATCAGAATCAACGATTGCTGAAAAAACAGGCAAAAGTGAACAGGAAATTCATGACATTTTATACGGTTCCGAGGAAGCGTAGCTTGTACCTTTCCACGGATCATGGTATCATAAAACCAGTAATTGTGAAGGGACTGAACCGTTACGGCAGTTCCAAAGAAAAGGGGAAACGATATAATGTATAAGGATGATACCATTTTGGTTGTCGGCCAGGCGAAGCCGAGCAAGGAGGACGCGATTTACAGCCTGCATGGCGAGTTTTACGTGAGTTTTGTGGTGGAACGGGCGACGGGAAAGATCTTGGACCTGGAGTGCAATACGATTTTGTCGGTGACGCGCAATTTTGTTGTGTCGATGCTGCTTGGAAAGAGTTTGAAAACAGATTTGGACGAGATGCAGCAGAGTATCCGGGAAAGGTATTTTGCACTGACCCAGAAGCCGCTTATTGCCTGTCTGAAGGATGCACATAACCGTTATATGATGGTGACGGGACAGAAGTAGATAATAAAATGGCAGCTTATCAGCGAAAAACTGACAGGCTGCCATTTTGATAACTATTCTTTTCCGTTCCAGCAATATGTACACAGCTTGCACGGTTCCAGACCAATCGACTCGATTAAATCGTCGAGGCGGTGGAACTGCAGGGAGGTAAAGTTTAAGCGTTTACGGATTTCTTCGACCATTTCCTTATAATTCTGGCTGTCTGGGTTTGCGTAATCATCCAGAAGCTCTGGGGAAACATTGTCGCCCTCACGGTCGCGGATGATGCGGCGTGTGATGAGGTCCAGCTCGGAATTAGAGCGGGAGAAGTTCAGATATTTACATCCAAACAGCAGCGGCGGACAAGCCGGACGGATATGTACTGCTTTGGCACCGCTCTGATACAGGAATTCGGTTGTTTCGCCGAGCTGGGTGCCGCGGACGATGGAATCGTCGATTAAGAGCAGGCTCTTGTCTCGGATCAGGGCGTCTACCGGGATCAGCTTCATACGTGCGATCAGGTTTCTCTGACTCTGATTGGTCGGCATGAAGGAACGCGGCCAGGTCGGGGTATATTTGATGAATGGACGGGCAAATGGAATGCCGGATTCATTGGCGTAGCCGACTGCATGTGCGATACCGGAATCTGGGATTCCGGCTACCAGATCGGCGTCGGACTGATCGCGTTTGGCAAGCATACGACCGCAGTGGTACCGCATTTCCTCGACGTTGATTCCTTCGTAGCAGGAGGTCGGATAACCGTAGTAAACCCACAAGAAAGAACAGATTTTCATTTCCTTGCGAGCCGGGCTGAGTACCTCTACGCCGTCGGCGTTCATGCGGACGATCTCGCCCGGTCCCAGTTCTTTGTAGTCCGTGTATCCAAGGTTGATGTATGCAAAGCTTTCAAAGGAAACACAGAACGCACCATCTTTGCGTCCGATGATCGCCGGGGTACGTCCGAGGCGGTCACGGGAGATATAGATGCCCTCCGGGGTCAGCAGGAGAATGGTCATGGAACCCTTGATTTTTTCCTGTGCCAGTTTCAGACCTTCAACAAGGGAATCTGCCTGACTGATGATGGCGCCGACCAGCTCGGTTGCATTGATCTTGCCGCCGCTCATTTCCATGAAATGAATATGCCCTTTCTTAAATGCTTCCTGAATCAGCTCTTTTTCATTATTGATCTTGCCGACTGTGGTGATGGCATAGCTTCCTAAGTGCGACTGAATTAACAGAGGCTGCGGTTCCATATCTGAGATACAGCCGATGCCCATGTTACCCTGCATTTCATCGACATCGTGCTCAAATTTTGTACGGAACGGGGAATTCTCGATATTGTGGATAGAACGGCTGAAACCGTTTTCTCCATAAACCGCCATACCACCGCGTCGTGTTCCCAGATGGGAATGATAGTCCGTACCAAAAAAAAGATCCAGTGTACAGTTTGTTTTTGATGTGACACCAAAAAATCCGCCCATTTGTTACTTCCTTTCAACTCTTTTGTCAATAAACTCCATGTGTTACGTTGCACGCGTTGTGATGCGTAACGACATCATTTTTATCATAGCATATATTAGGTGTATTACACAATATGAAATATTTATTAAAAATACTTATGAATATTCTTTGGAGCTGTTTACAGGCAGGCACATTTGGGATCGAAAGCGTCATAAGAGAACGTGGCGGCAGCAGGAATTTGCCGTATTTAAATGCGAAGCCACGGCAAATTCCGTTACCGGGCACGTATGCGTAAACACTAACCTTGTCAGAAAAATGTAAGAAGTAAAATGGGACGAAGTGTTCTTAATAAAGGAAGAGTGTGATATAATAAAACCATTGTACGTGAGTATGTCACATGGTTGGCTGTTCCGGATTGCATCGGAATGGCAGAAGAAAAAGAAAACGATTTGGAGGGTTTGGAGCGGTATGAGAAAAACATGGAAAATGAGAGCAGCAGCACTGTTACTTACGGCGGTCTGTACGGTAGGGGCGTCGTTTGCGGCGTATGCGGATGATGTGCCGTCCGGACCGGCATCGGATATGGAGCTGATTCAGAGGCGGGAGCGGGCGTCCGGTTCCCAGAATGAGGCGGGGGATGCACAGACGGCTGCTGGCAGCGAGAATCATGCTGGCGCAGCGGAAGGACAGCAGACAACAGAGAACCAGGAGACAGGAAATAACGGACAGACTGCTTCTGAGACACAGGGAACGGAGCAGGGGGACAGCCAGGTTCCGGATGGAATGGTAGCCAGCGGCGGTCGTTATATCGATCCGAATGCACCGATGGTGGCACTGACCTTTGACGATGGTCCGTATGCTCCGGTTGGAAACCGCATCATGGACTGCGCGGAGCAGTACGGCGGTCGTGTGACCTTTTATGTGGTCGGAAACCGTGTGAATTCCTATAAGAGTGAGATTCAGCGGATGTATGCCAATGGGCATGAGATTGGAAATCACACGCAGGATCACAAGTATCTCCAGAAGTTAGGCCCACAGGAGATTCGTCAGCAGGTGGATGCCTGCAATCAGGCGGTTGCCGCGATCACAGGCGAGGCACCGAAAACAGTCCGTCTTCCGGGCGGTGGAAAAAACAGCACGGTGCTTGCCAATATCAGCCAGCCGATCGTACTCTGGAATGTGGATACGCTGGACTGGAAGACGCGCAATGCGGCCTCGTCGGTGCAGACCGTGTTAAACCAGGTAAAAGATGGCTCGGTGGTTCTGATGCATGAGCTTTACAATGCTTCCGGTGACGCGGCGGTCACGATCATTCCGGCGCTTGTGGAGCGTGGCTATCAGCTGGTGACGGTCAGTGAGCTGGCGCAGTTCCGCGGTGGACTGGCAGGCGGAACCGTCTATTACAGCTTCCACAAATAGCAGGCTGCATTCACATACGGCGAAAGCCCCATATTCTAACAGTAAGGGAAGGATATGGGGGCTTTTTCCTGTGAACCGGGCGAGAGAATGGATTCATTGCAATGAGGCGTACAGAAGAGGACTGACAGGAAAAGGCGTCGGGGTCGCGATCCTGGACACAGGGGTATTTCTGCATCCGGATTTGGAAAATTGTGTTTACGGATTTCGGGATTTCCTTAAGAAAAAGCAGCAGCCGTATGATGACAATGGGCATGGAACGCATGTGGCAGGGATGATTGCCGGCAGCGGCGCGGCGTCGGCGGGACGCTATCAGGGGGTGGCACCGGGAGCGCAGCTGGTCTGCCTGAAAGTGCTGGATCAGAGGGGAAATGGCTATGTATCGGATGTGCTGGCAGGGCTTCGCTGGGTGCGCCAGAATGGCAGCCAGTACGGGATCCGGATTATCAATATATCGGTTGGCTCCTTTACACCGAAGGGAATGAGCGAGGATTCGGCTCTGGTGCGCGGCGTCGATGCGGCGTGGGATGCCGGGTATGTGGTCGTGGTGGCAGCGGGTAACAATGGTCCAGCCGCGCACACGATCACGACGCCGGGGATCAGCCGGAAGGTCATCACGGTGGGATGTGCGGATGATGACCGGGAGGTGGAGGTGGCAGGCAGCCGTATGGTGGACTATTCGGGGCGGGGTCCGACGGACGCCTGCATCTGCAAGCCGGACATTGTGGCGCCTGGATCACGGATTGTTAGCTGTAACCTGCGGCGGAACGGGTACCGTTTTAAGAGCGGGACGTCCATGTCTACGCCGCTTGTCGCGGGGGCGGCAGCGCTTCTGCTGGAGCAGAACCCGGACATGACGAACCGGGATGTGAAGCTTCGCTTTAAAGAGCGGGCAGTGGATCTGGGGCTGCCGCGCAACCAGCAGGGCTGGGGAGCGCTGGATATCGGGCGGCTGTTAGAGTAGAAGCGGGTCGGTGCCAGATGACGTGTACAGGCAGGCATTTTTGCAACGGAAGGTTTTGTGTGAACAGTAATGGTGGCAGCGTAACTGCTCACAGGTAGGAATTTTCTGAACTGAAAATTCCGTACGATACAGTTCTGGCAGCAGATTTTGCCGATTTGGAATGCGAAGCATCGGCAAAATCCCGTTACTGGGCACACATGTGTGAACAGTTCGGGCAGCAGCTTTTCTCGGCAAAATAATAGACAGAACCAGCCGGAAAATGATATAATTGTAGATACTTTGAATCGCAGAATCAGGTTATAGATCCGGCAGCATCCTGCAGTGCGTCCGGGGGAAAACCAAAAGAAAACAGTTGACATTTACAGCCGGATCCGCTATGATAGAGCTAAGTTTAGAACATTTGTTCGTGATTGGCCGCGGAGCGGCGTTTTGGAGGGAAAGATGAATAAAGAAGACAAGCTGAAAGCATTGGATGCTGCGTTGACACAGATTGAGAAAGCATACGGAAAAGGCTCAGTGATGAAGCTGGGTGATTCTGGTGCGAATATGAATATAGAGACGATTCCGACCGGCTCTCTGAGCCTGGATATTGCACTGGGACTGGGCGGTGTTCCGAAGGGACGAATCATCGAGGTATACGGACCTGAGTCCAGTGGTAAGACGACGGTTGCCCTGCATATGGTGGCAGAAGTACAGAAGAGAGGCGGTATCGCTGGATTTATCGATGCAGAGCACGCACTCGATCCGGCATATGCGAAGAAGATCGGTGTTGATATCGATAATTTGTATATCTCCCAGCCGGACAACGGCGAGCAGGCGCTTGAGATTACCGAGACGATGGTGCGCTCCGGTGCGATCGATATCGTGATTGTGGACTCGGTTGCCGCACTGGTTCCGAAGGCAGAGATTGACGGCGAGATGGGTGATTCCCACGTAGGTCTGCAGGCACGTCTGATGTCGCAGGCACTCAGAAAGCTGACCGCAGCAATCAGCCGTTCAAATTGTATCGTTATCTTTATCAACCAGCTACGTGAGAAGGTTGGTATCATGTTCGGCAACCCGGAGGTTACGACCGGTGGACGGGCGCTCAAGTTCTATTCTTCTGTCCGCATGGATGTCCGCCGAATTGAGTCTCTGAAGCAGGGTGGCGAAGTGATTGGAAACCGTGTCCGCATCAAGGTTGTGAAGAACAAGATTGCTCCGCCATTCCGTGAGGCAGAGTTTGATATCATGTTCGGAAAAGGTATTTCCCGTGAGGGCGATATCCTGGATCTGGCGGCGAAGGAGAACATCGTGGAGAAGAGCGGCGCCTGGTATGCTTATGAGGGTAGCAAGATCGGTCAGGGACGCGAGAACGCGAAGAATTTCCTGGCAGCAAATCCGGAAATCTGCCTTGAGATTGAGAACAAGGTACGTGTCAAATACGGACTTTCCGAAGACACGATGATGCCGGAGGCGTCCAAGGAAGCACCGACGGAGCTTCCGCCGGTAGGAGTGGACGCAGAGGACGAAAAATAGAGCAAAATCCTGTTACAGGGTACATATGTGTGAACAGTGACAGGAAAAGTTACAGCTGGCAGCGTGTGAACTGTAGCTATGAAAAGGGGCTGTATATGCGGATTGAACGCGTAGAATCCCTGGATAAGAGAAAGTGCAAAGTTTTCACGGATGAGGACTTTGCCTTTCTTTTATATAATGGGGAATTAGAAAAATACGGTGTCTGTGAGGGCGCGGTTTTGGAAGAAAGAACGGAGAGGGAGCTTTTGGATCTTTTAAGCCGCCGGGCACATGAGCGGGCGCTGAATCTTTTGAAGGTGCAGGACCGGACGGAAGGAGAAATGTGCCGCCGCCTTTTCCAGGACGGGTATCCGGATTCGATCGTGCAGGAGACGATTGGATTTTTGCAGGAATATCATTTTGTGGACGATGCCAGATATGCGGCGAATTACCTGCAGGTTCATGGAAAGCGGAAAAGCCAGGCGGAATTGAAGCTTTACCTGCAGCGAAAAGGCATATCGCGCGAGATCATCCGGGAGCAGCTGGAAGAGACAGAACATGATTCGGGCGAGGCAATCCGCGTCTTGCTTGAGAAGAAGCATTACAGGGCGGGAGAGACAGCGCCGGAGGAGGAAAAAAAGATCATTGCCTATCTGATGAGGCGGGGATTTTCATGGGAAGATATCCGGAGAGAGATGAAGGAGCAGGAGGATGCACTTAGTTGACTTTCAGGCGCAGAGTCATTTACCAAAGATAATTTTGAATGGATTTTGTTTCATGACTGTGAACGTGCAAATGTATTATGAAACAGAACAGAATGCTGTCTGAAGGTGCCTCAGGAAGCTGGTTAGGAAGCGCTTATTCTGCTTGACATACTGTATAAAACCGTTTAAAATTATAGTATTGTATTTTCGTACAATGAAAACTAAATAAGGAGGTGCTCCTGTGTCACAAGTAATAATTGCGGTTATCGTTACAGGTGTTATTGTAGCAGCTATTACTTGGGTCGTTGCGAACCAGCATCGCCAGAAGACATATGAGGCGAAGATTGGAAGCGCAGAAGAACGATCCAGGGAAATAATAGATGAAGCATTGAAAATTGCTGAGACAAAGAAGCGAGAAGCTCTCCTTGAAGCGAAGGAAGAGTCGTTAAAGACAAAGAATGAGCTTGAGAAAGAAACAAAGGAAAGAAGAGCTGAGCTTCAGCGCTATGAAAGACGTGTACTGAGCAAAGAAGAAAACCTGGACAAAAAAGCAGAAGCGATGGAAAAGCGTGAAGCGGGTATGAATGTCAAGGAGGAGGCACTCAAGAGAAAGACTGCGGAGGCAGAGGCTCTCTATGAGAAAGGTATGCTGGAACTGGAGAAGATCTCTGGTTTAACCTCTGAACAGGCAAAGGAATATCTGCTGCGTTCCGTGGAAGAAGATGTAAAGCATGATACGGCGAAGCTGATCAAAGATCTCGAGGCGAAAGCTAAAGAGGAAGCAGAGAAGAAAGCCAAGGATTATGTGGTGACAGCGATTCAGCGCTGTGCTGCGGATCATGTGGCTGAGACAACCGTATCAGTCGTACAGCTTCCGAATGATGAGATGAAGGGACGAATTATCGGACGTGAGGGAAGAAATATTCGTACACTGGAGACTCTGACGGGCGTGGAACTGATCATCGACGATACGCCGGAGGCAGTTGTCCTGTCTGGCTTCGATCCGATCCGGAGAGAGGTGGCGCGTATTGCACTGGAACGTCTGATTGTGGATGGACGAATTCATCCAGCCAGAATCGAAGAGATGGTAGAGAAAGCACAGAAAGAAGTGGAAAACATGATGCGCGAGGAGGGCGAAGCGGCTCTTCTGGAAGTTGGCATTCATGGTATTCATCCGGAACTTGTCAAGTTGCTTGGTAAGATGAAATTCCGGACAAGCTACGGTCAGAATGCATTGAAGCATTCGATTGAGGTTGCACAGTTAGCCGGACTTCTGGCGGCTGAGGTGGGCGTCGATGTACGGACCGCCAAACGTGCAGGTTTATTACATGATATTGGAAAGGCAGTCGATCACGAGCAGGAGGGAACTCACGTAGAACTGGGTGTGGCACTCTGTAAGAAGTACAAAGAGTCCGCAACCGTTATCAATGCGGTGGAAGCCCATCACGGCGATGTAGAGCCACAGAGCTTGATTGCATGTCTGGTACAGGCAGCTGATACGATTTCAGCGGCACGCCCAGGTGCGAGACGAGAGACTCTGGAAACATATACCAACCGACTGAAACAGCTGGAGGATATCACGAATTCCTATAAGGGTGTTGATAAATCCTATGCAATTCAGGCAGGTCGCGAGGTGCGTATCATGGTTGTACCGGAACAGATCAGCGACGATGATATGGTTCTGATGGCGAGAGAGATTTCAAAGCGGATTCAGGAAGAGTTACAGTATCCGGGACAGATCAAGGTCAATGTAATCCGTGAATCGAGAGTTACCGAGTACGCCAAATAAAACCCGGCAGCAGGGCTGCATGGAGTAAACTTAAGCATGAAAATAAAAGTCTTATGGATGAAGATACATTACATTCATAAGACTTTTTTGTTTCATGGGAAATTGCGTCCTATGAAACAAAAAAACGCTCCGCGAGGATGCGCGCTCGCGCGAAGCAGAAACATGTCGCAAGCGACCGCGCGAGACGCCAGAATGTGCCAAGGCACATTCTTTACATCTTTTTTGAGAGAGAAAGAAATACAGAAAAATACAGGTTTTTTTCATGAAGCGGAAAACGGAAACTCTGTTTTTTGGACAGACTGAAAATTTGCATGGGCAGGGTAAAATAAAGGGCCGTGAGCGTGAAGGCAGGCGGAGAAATTTTGCTTGCAAACTGTCCAAAAGACGAGTATTATAGCATGATAGAGTTGAAAAATAGTGATTATTTAGTAGCTTCATGCATTTATTGTGGCGTAATGGTAAGAAGATTGAACCGTTACCAAGATGCTGAATAGAAAGCCAGATGTGGCTGTTGGAAAGAGCAGCTGCAGTCAGACAACAAATGGAGGATCATCCGGCAGGGAAGTGCCGGATGGCAGATGGAGGGAGACAAAGATTATGGCGAAAATTGGTTTTATCGGAATGGGAAATATCGGCTATGCGATCATGCGAAGCCTGCTGAACAAATATAAAACGGAAGACATCACTTTTACGGATCTGAACCGCCGGAGAGTGGCACAGATAGAGAAAGAGACAGGTGTCAAGGCGGTTGACACAAACCAGGATTGTGCGGAAAATGCAAAATATATTGTATTAGCTATAAAACCGCAGTTTTATGACAATGTACTGGCAGATATCAAGGACCATGTAACGAAAGAAAATATTATTATTTCGATTGCACCGGGTATCACGATTGACAGTGTCAATGAGAAGCTGGGCGGTGACCGCCGTATCGTGCGTGCGATGCCGAACACGCCGGCGCTGATCGGCGAGGGTATGACAGGTGTCTGCTACGACAAGAAGCTGTTTGAAGAGACAGAAAAGCAGATGATCAGCAATTTCTTTGAATCTTTTGGTATGATGGAGATCGTTCCGGAATATATGATGAATGCGGTTGTATGTATCAGTTCCAGTGCACCGGCATACATCTATATGTTCATCGAGGCGCTGGCAGATGCGGGCGTTAAGTACGGCATGCCGCGAGATGTGGCTTACCGGATGGCGGCGCAGGGCGTTGTCGGCAGTGCGAAGATGGTACTCGAGACCGGCAAGCATCCGGGCGCGCTCAAAGATGATGTCTGCTCGCCGGGTGGCACGACGATCTACGCGGTCAGCGTCCTGGAGGAGTATGGTTTGCGGAATGCGGTTATCAAGGCATGTGACGCATGCTATGAGAAGTGCATCGACCTGAAATAGTGAAAAAATGTTGAAAAAGAACCCAGAAGGAACCTGGACATAAGGGTGAGGAAATATGGAACAGAAAGTAGAAAAGCAGGCATCGCTGGAGCCCGTGCCGGTCAAACGTCTGAAACGAGAGTTAAAATATCAGGGAACCATCTTGAAAATGTACGAAGATACCGTCGAGGTAAACGGACATCAGGCAAAATGGGATTTTATCCATCATGACGGCGCGGCAGCGGTGCTTCCGGTTACGGAGGATGGAAAGATTCTCATGGTGCGTCAGTACCGCAATGCGCTGGACCGCTATACACTGGAGATTCCGGCTGGTAAGCTGGATTCGCCGGATGAGGCGAAGATTGACTGCGCGTACCGCGAGCTGGAGGAGGAGACGGGCTACCGTTGTGACCATCTGGAATATCTGATGAGCGTCAACACAACGATCGCGTTCTGTGATGAGGCGCTGGATATTTTTCTGGCACGCGATCTCAAGAAAACCCATCAGCATCTTGACCCGGACGAGGAGATTGAGGTAGAGGCGTGGGAACTTTCCGACCTTTTGAAACGGATCTACGCAGGAGAGCTGACGGATGGAAAGACTGTGTCCGCGATTCTGGCGTATGCCTGCAAAGCAGGACAGAAGTAAAAATAAGGATCAGCGAAGCACTGTGAGCATCTGTGATGAAATAAATATATGGATTAAACGCTGAAAGACGCATGAAGCTAACAGCATATGGAGGCAGATATAAAGGCATATTATAAAAAACACTGAATACAGATAAGGTAACAAAGGAATAGGCAGGGATTGCATGTGAAAAGGAGATTCTGGCTTCCGGCTTTAAGTACCTGGGATGTATCAGTGTTTTTTTGGATCCTTGGGATTGTATTGGGGACGATAGCAGCCGTTTGTTTTCAAATTTCGTCCGGGAGCGGACATGCCGGGCTGGAAAGTGTGCTGGCAGCGAGGCTTGGACAAGGAATTGGAGATCCATCGGGTGCCGGTTGGCATCTAAACGCCGGAATGAAGGCAGCCAGCCGGGGAACTTTGTTTTTTCAGGTCTGGCTGCAGCGGTCAGGGATGGCGCTGATGCTGTGGCTGGCAGGTATGACGCCGGTCGCATGTCTGGCTGCGTGGGGTGCTTGTCTCGTCTTAGGTCTGGAGCAGGCATGGCTACTGGCAGGATTTACTGGCTGGGGCGGTTTTTGGGGACTGCCTGTATTTGTGGCAACGTTATTTCCACAGGTGGTGTTTTATATTCCTGTGTTCTGGCTGCTTCTTTCCTGGGCGCTTGCAAAGGAGAGTCGGATACGGACGGCTGGATTTTTAATCCTTTTATTGGTGCTGGGGATGGGAACTGCGCTGGAAGTGTGGCTGAATCCTGGTTTTGTATCATTACTGGTCTCACACTGCCCATTTTAATGGGGCTGTCCGAATAAAAATATAATTCAAAATTTACAACATATGGGGGTGAAAAAAGTGGACGCACCATATGTTGTATTTTTATGTAAATCAGTCGAAAAATGTAGGAAAAGTGGGGAAAATTATGTTTGATTTTATGGGAAAATGTAGATATAATGATACCTGCGGACGATAAAAGCCCTGTTTGTGGAGAAGAAGGTAAGTTGCAGATAGGGTGAGAAAACCTCAGGAGAATGGATGGTTCAGATGGAGGAATCGATAGGATTGCCGCGGAACGATATTTGCCCTGCAGGCTGGGGCTTTGGCAGAAAATGCCGTGAATAAAAGAATGGCGGAAATGGTTACGAGAATAGATTGGGGAAGTATGAGAGGGGAAGTAGACAGATTTGAACAGTACCTGCGGGAGGTAAAACAGGCATCAGAAAATACCGTACAGTCATATCGGAGAGATCTGATGCAGATGATTACTTATCTGGAGGAGAAAGAGATCCGGGAGGCGGCGAAGGTGACAAAGACCAGCCTGCATGGATATATTCTTCATATGGAAGAGCAGGGAAAGGCGGCTACCACCATTTCACGGATGATGGCGGCGATGAAAGCGTTTTTTAATTATGAATGTATGCAGGCATGCATCCGGCGGAACCCGGCGGAAAGTCTGCATGCGCCGAAAGTGGAGAAAAAGGCGCCGGTGGTCCTGAGTGTCGATCAGGTATCAGCGCTTCTGGCACAGCCATCCGGGCAGACACCGAAGGAGATTCGGGACAAGGCGATGCTGGCTCTTTTATATGCGACCGGAATCCGGGTGTCAGAGCTTATAGGGATCCAGATGGAAGATATCAATATGAACATTGGATTTCTGGTCTGTCGCGACGGGGAGAGGGAGCGGACGATCCCATTTGGACGTTCGGCGAAAGCAGCGCTGGAGGAGTATTTGGAACATGCGAGAAACGAGCTGCTGCGTGGAAAGGGATCGGACTATTTCTTTGTCAACTGTACGGGCGGCGCGATGAGCCGGCAGGGATTCTGGAAGATTATCAAATATTACGGCGAGAAAGCCGGGATTGAGGAAGATATCACGCCGCACACGCTACGCCATTCCTTTGCGGCGCACCTGATTGCGAGAGGTGCAGACATGCGGGCAGTTCAGACGATTCTTGGACATTCGGATATGGCGACGACGCAGATGTATGCGGCGTACCGGGAAGATTGAAAAATATCATATAAACTATAAAAATAAAGCACCTGTTTTGTGAAAGACTTGACAAAACAGGTGCTTTATTATATACTTTAGTGGTTTAAAGCGCAAACGTTTAACGCAGATGAGGAAATGTGAAGGAGAAAGACAATGGAGCAAGTACATTTAAAGTACGGAACGTCGGCGGTCGATTTTGAGATTGACGGTGCGAAGAGTGTAAAATACCTGTATGAAAATAAGATGCGGGTCATTGAAGATATAAAAGCAGAATTTTTGCATTGTGTGACGGATGGTGTGATTGGCACGAAGCCGTTAAAGGAGTTGATTGCACCGACCGATCCGGTTACGATCGTGATCAGTGATATGACGCGTTTCTGGATGCGTCAGGACGTGATTTGCGAGCTTCTGGTAAAATATCTGCACGATGAGATGGGCGTGGGATATGACCAGATTGCGGTTGTGGTTGCACTGGGAACACACCGCAAGAATACGGCGGAGGATCGCAGAAAACTTGCAAGCGAGTTTGTCTACGACCATGTAGCGAGCGTGACTGACCATGACTGCGATGCGCCGGATCTGGTATACATCGGTACGACGTCCTTTGGAACGCGTGTATCGGTCAATCCGCTGGCAGTCGGCAGAAAGGTCATCTGCATCGGCGGTACGGTGCACCATCTGATGGCAGGCTACGGCGGCGGAAGAAAGAGCATCGTTCCAGGTATTGCTTCCCGTGAGACGATCCGCATGAACCATGAGCGTGCGCTGGATCCGGAGAAACCGATGACGGATGTGCGTGTCGGTAGCGGTCTGGTGGAGAACAACCCGATCAACCTGGATATGCGAGAGGCAGGTGCCATGGTACATGTTACGTTCGGTATCAATATCGTGGTAGATACGTCTTCCCGCCACAGCGGTTTATTCTGTGGTGAGTTTGACAAGGCATGGCAGGCAAGCTGCAGTTATGTACAGAAGGGATACGGACTGCCGATCGACTATCAGGCAGATGTCGTAATTGCAAGCTGCGGCGGTTTCCCGAAGGATCTGAATTTTTATCAGTCCACCAAGACGCTGTTTAACGCATCGAGAGCGGTCAAAGAGGGCGGTACACTCATTATGCTGGCGGAATGCCCGGAGGGAAGCGGTTCCAGGGATTTCTTCGATTGGATTAAGCCTCTCTCTAAGGGATGCCTGGATGAGGCACTGCGTGCGTCTTTCACCATCGGCGGCTATATTTTCTACGCAGCCTGCGAGTCCATCCGTCGTTCGAAGACGCTGCTTCTGTCTTCCATGGAGCCGGAGCTGGTTCGGGATATGGGCGTAAGATCGTTTAAAGATATGAAGGATCTGCTGGCAGAGGTAGACTTTAACGGAAAAGATGTATATGTAATTCCGTACGGCGGAAGCGTGCTCCCGCAGACAAAGGAAGCCTACGAGCGTATTTGCCGCGAGGCAGAGGAAAATGGAGGCGCGAAGTAATGAATATTCCGCTGCTAATTGTTATTTTATATGTGCTTCTGCTGTTTGGCATCAGTATCTATGTGTCTTACAGCCAGAAAAAGGATTCAGAGAACTTCCTTTTATATAAAGGAAAAAATAATGCGTTTGTCGTGGCAGCTAGTATCGCGGGTCTGGCGATCGGCGGCGCTTCGACGATCGGTATCGCGGAGAACGCCTTTACCGTGGGGCTGTCGGCAGGCTGGTATGATACAGCATGGGCGATTGGCGCGGTTGTTTCTTCTATGCTGGCAGTCCGTTACCTGCGTAGAAGCCAGTACACGACCATCAGCGGTCTTGTAAGGGACCTCTATGGCACAAAGACGAAAATAGAAGAGCCCAAAATAGAAGAGTTTAAAGTAAAAAAGAACGTCAAATTCAAGCGAAAAACTTAGAATTTGACGTTCTTTTTGCATATTTATATTCGATTCGATGCTACTCAACCGTCCCGGTGTCTTTGATATAGGAAATGAAGCTCTTTTTGAGCGAGGTCACGATTTCGTTGCATTTTGCATATTCTTCGCTGTCGCTGGCATACTGCTCGTCGTAGTGCAGATCCAGAATGAAGAGCTTGTTGCCGCAGAAGCCTAAGATGGTGCAGCCGTTTAAATCGCGGTAATGCGTGTCCTCAAATGCGAGAATGCGGAAGAGAAGTCCGCCTCCGTTGGCTTCATAGGCTTTTTTTTCATATACCTCATAGGAATCCCCGTTCGGAACCATGATGAGTCTCGAAAATGACTGGGATGGAAGTTTGAATGAAAAATCGTCGGTAATTACTTTGGAGCCGGTCAGCTCGATGGAGAGGTTGTCCGGGTCCTCCTGAGAAAAACTCACAACCTGTGCGGAATAATCAGCTGCATAAGACGGCGTCACGTAGAGAGCCGCAGCCAGAGCCGCGCAGAGGAATAATTTTGATTTCATCCTGAGATCTCCTTTTAGTCTGTCTTTTTGTTCCCCTATATAGAAGATAGGCTATGGAATCCACAGCCTATCTTAAACTCCATATAAATTTATTATAGCACAGACGTCTTTAAAAGTCAGCTGGAAATTTTATCCAAAATCAATCCAAAATCATCCAATTCTTGACTCCTTTTTCCTTTCTGGCAGGTTCTTCTGTGCGGTGGAAAGCATCAGTTTGATACGGTTCAGCTGATTGACTTCGCTGGCACCCGGATCGTAGTCTACGGCGATGATATTCGCCTCCGGATGGCTGGCGCGCAGTCCTTTGATGACGCCTTTTCCGACGATGTGGTTTGGCAGGCAGCCGAACGGCTGGGTGCAGATGATGTTCGTCGTGCCGCTGTGAATCAATTCCAGCATCTCACCAGTCAGGAACCATCCCTCGCCGGTCTGATTGCCGAGGGAAACGTAATGCTTCGCCATCGACGCCAGATCCTGAATCCGTGCAGGCGGAAGGAAATGTGTGCTGCGTTCCAGTTCGCGGCGGCAGGTGCGGCGGAAATACTCCAGCAGGGAGATTCCCATGTTGCACAGGTGTGCGGTGGAACGTTTGCCGCCCAGATTGTCGGCTTTGAAGTTGCTGTTGTAGAAGCAGTAAAGCAGGAAATCAAGCAGATCCGGCATTACAGCCTCGGCACCCTCGGCTTCCAGAAGCTCTACCACGTGGTTGTTTGCTAACGGGGAGAATTTTACCAGGATCTCGCCGACAATGCCAACCCTCGGTTTCTGGACATCGCGTCTCGGAAGTTCGTCGAAGTCATGGATAATACCGCGGATGTTGCGGTTAAACTCTGCCATGGATAAAGAGTGTTTCTGCAGCGATTTGATGCAGATTGCTTTCCATTTCTCATGCAGGGCATTGGCGGAACCGGCTTTTGCTTCATATGGGCGGGTCGCATAGAGAACCCGCATGAAGAGGTCACCGTAGACAACCGCCTGCATTGCCTTGGTGAGAAGCGGCAGGGTAATCTTGAAGCCCGGATTTGTCTCCATGCCGTTGGCATTTAACGAGATAACCGGAATCTGCGGCATACCGGCGCGCTCTAAGGCACGGCGGATAAAGCCAATGTAGTTGGAGGCACGGCAGCCGCCGCCGGTCTGGCTCATAATAACGGCTGTATGCTCTAAGTCGTATTTGCCGGAGAGCAGCGCATCCATGATCTGGCCAACTACGATCAGGGACGGGTAACAGGCGTCGTTGTTGACGTACTTAAGTCCTGTGTCGATAGCAGTACGGTCGGAGTTCTGCAGCACCTCCAGGTTGTAACCACAGCTTCGGACCGCCGGTTCGATGAGGTCGAAATGGATCGGCGACATCTGCGGGCAGAGGATCGTGTAGTTTTTCTTCATTTCCTTCGTGAAATAAACACGGCTGTATGCGCTGGAAACGATCGGTTTATGGTAGTGGCGCATCTCGCGCACGCGGATCGCGGCGATTAAGGAGCGCACACGGATACGTGCGGCGCCGAGGTTGTTGACCTCGTCGATCTTGAGCAGCGTATAAATTTTGCCGGAGCGGGTCAGAATATCATTGACCTGATCAGTAGTAACTGCATCCAGACCGCATCCGAAGGAGTTGAGCTGGATCAGATCCAGGTTTGGCTGTGTCTTCACATAGGAAGCTGCCTCGTAGAGGCGGGAGTGGTACATCCACTGGTCGGTGACGATCAGCGGACGGTCAACGCGTCCTAAATGGGAGACGGAGTCCTCGGTCAGCACGGCAAAACCGTAGGAAGTGATGAGTTCCGGAATACCATGGTTGATCTCCGGATCTACATGGTACGGTCTGCCTGCCAGCACGATGCCGTGGTGTCCGGTTTCTTTTAACCAGGCGATGACTTCCTCGCCCTTCTTTTCCATATCCTGACGGGAGGCGATGAGTTCCTGCCATGCCTTGTGAGCGGCGGCGCGGATCTCCTTCTCCGGGATCGACTGATCCCTGGTAAATTCTTCGACCAGACGTTTTGTCAGGATTTCCTCATTTGTAAATGCCATAAACGGATTCCGGAAATGTACCTTGTGATCCGTCAGGGATTCTACGTTGTTTTTGATGTTTTCCGCGTAGGATGTGACCATCGGGCAGTTGTAGTGATTTCCTGCTTCCGGGGTTTCGTTGCGCTCGTAAGGAACGCACGGATAGAAAATGTAGGTCAGTCCCTGGCGGATCAGCCATTCGATATGACCGTGCGCGAGTTTTGCCGGGTAGCATTCGGATTCGCTCGGGATCGATTCAATACCAAGTTCGTAGATCTGTCTCGTCGATTTTGGGGACAGAACGGTGCGGTAACCCAGTTCCCTGAAGAAGACCGCCCAGAACGGGTAGTTTTCATACATATTCAGGACACGCGGGATGCCGACGGTACCGCGCGGCGCCAGATCGGCGGTCAGCGGTTCATAATCGAACATACGGTGGTATTTATAGTCAAATAAGTTCGGAATGTCTTTTTTCTGTTTGTTGCCGCCCAGACCGCGCTCACAGCGGTTGCCGGTAACGAACTGACGTCCGCCGTCGAAACGGTTGATCGTCAGGACACAGTGGTTTGTACAACCCTGGCAGCGCGCCATCGTCGTCTTGTAGGTCAGGCTTAAGATCTTGTCGATCGGCAGCATCGTGGTTGTCTTGGAAGCATCGTAGCGCTCACGGGCAATCAGAGCCGCACCGTAGGCACCCATGATACCGGCGATGTCCGGGCGGACTGCCTCACAGCCGGAGATCTTCTCAAAACTGCGGAGAACCGCATCGTTGTAGAAGGTACCGCCCTGCACGACCACGTGTTTTCCGAGGTCGGAGGCATTGGTAATCTTGATAACCTTAAACAGGGCATTTTTGATGACGGAGTAAGCCAGTCCGGCAGAAATATCTGCGACGGAAGCTCCCTCTTTCTGCGCCTGTTTGACGTTAGAGTTCATGAAAACAGTACAGCGGGTACCGAGGTCGGTCGGATTTTTGGCAAAGAGCGCCTCTCTGGCAAAATCCTGTACGCTGTAATTTAAGGATTTAGCAAATGTCTCGATAAAGGAGCCGCAGCCGGACGAACAAGCTTCGTTGAGCTGTACGCTGTCTACGGTGCCGTCCTTGATCTTGATGCATTTCATATCCTGACCGCCGATATCAAGGATGCAGTCTACATCCGGCTCAAATGCCGCCGCTGCGTAGTAGTGGGAGATCGTCTCGACCTCGCCCTCATCCAGCATCAGGCAGATTTTAAGAGCGCTTCACCGTAACCGGTGGAGCAGGAATAAGCGATCTGTGCTTTCTCAGGAAGCTGGTCGTGGATCTCCTGCATCGCGCGGATCGCCGTCGCCAGCGGGCTGCCGTTGTTGTTGCTGTAGAAGCGGTATAGAAGAGAGCCGTCCTCGCCGACAAGCGCCACCTTGGTTGTGGTGGAACCGGCGTCAATGCCGAGGTAGCAGTTGCCTTCGTAGGTCGCTAAATCACCTTTTTTGACGTCATGACTTGCATGGCGGGTTCTGAATTTTTCATAGTCAGCTTCATCAGTAAAGAGGGGTTCCATCCGCTTTACCTCGAAATCCATCTTGATGCCGTGGGAAAGCCGTTCGATCAGATCGTGCAGGCTGGCAGTTGTCTTCGGATCAGAGTTCATCGCCGCGCCGATCGCCGCAAACAGATGCGAGTGATCCGGGGCAATGATCTGGTCCGCCCCCAGATTCAGGGTGCGGATAAATGCCGCGCGCAGCTCCGAGAGGAAATGAAGCGGTCCACCGAGAAACGCAACATTGCCGCGGATCGGCTTGCCGCATGCCAGACCGCTGATGGTCTGGTTGACAACCGCCTGGAAAATGGAGGCGGACAGATCCTCTTTGGTTGCGCCTTCGTTGATGAGAGGCTGGATATCCGTCTTGGCGAAAACGCCGCAGCGCGCCGCGATCGGATAGATTGCCTTGTAATTTTTCGCGTACTCATTAAGACCGGATGCGTCCGTCTGAAGCAGCGAAGCCATCTGATCAATAAAGGAGCCGGTGCCTCCGGCGCAGATTCCGTTCATACGCTGGTCAATGCCGCCGGTAAAATAAATAATTTTCGCATCCTCGCCGCCAAGCTCGATGGCAACGTCGGTCTGCGGGGCATAATCCTTCAGGGATGTGGCAACCGCTACAACCTCCTGGACAAATGGAATGCCCAGATGCTTAGAAAGTGTTAAACCGCCGGAACCAGTGATGACCGGCTCGACGGTCAGTGCGCCAAGTTTCTCTTCACCCTCACGGAGCAGGTCCGCGAGCGTCTCCTGTATGTTTGCAAAATGACGTTTATAATCGGCGAAAAGAAGCTTACCGCCGTCTTCAATAATAGATACTTTAACCGTTGTGGAACCGATGTCGATTCCTAATTTTTTACAGGAATTCATGTACAATCGGGGCAGTGCCCTTCCCTCCTTTGTACTACACATGTATTCGGCTATACTTTAACATAGAATAAGGAAGAAAACAATTAGTAGGGTGCGTTAAAAAGATGCTAAAAATGTGCAAAATTTGTTAATATCGCGCATAATGGGAGAAGGGCGTTCCTGTACAAGGAAAGGCATTTTCTGCGTGGAAAATACCGCTTTTTCTGAGTTGGAATGCAGCCATTACAGAACGCAGGCGTGCACTTTTGGAACCGAATGTGCCGTAAGATAACGTGGTGGAAGCGACAATATAATTTGACAAAGAATCCGCCGCTCTCTATAATGGAAGGAAAACGGAAAAGGATGTGAATTATGAATTTTTTTAGAAAATTAGAGCGCAAATTCGGTCGGTTTGCGATCCCGAATCTGATGTACTACATCATCATGATGTATGCGGCTGGATTTGTGATGAGCCTGTTTAATCCATATTTTTACGTGCAGTATCTGGCACTTGATGCGGCGGCGATCCTGCGGGGGCAGGTGTGGAGAATCGTGACCTTTCTCGTATGCCCGCCTCAGTCGGGCGTCCTGTTTGCGCTGCTTGCGATGTATCTCTATTATTCGATTGGCTCGACGCTGGAGCGCGTGTGGGGAACCTTCCGATTTAATATGTTTTTCTTTATGGGCGTGCTGGGACACATCATCGCGGCATTTCTGGTGTACGGTGTGACCGGCTTTTCGGTGCCGATGTCCCCGTATTACTTAAATGAATCGCTGTTTCTGGCGTTTGCCTGCACTTTCCCGGAGATGCAGTTCCTTCTGATTTTTATTCCGATCCGGGCGAAATACCTCGGAATGATGTATGGAGCGCTTCTGGTCTACAGTTTCTTAACGGGTGGCATTATCGCGAAAATTGAGATTGTTGTTTCGATGCTCAATTTTATCATTTTCTTCCTGATGACGCGCAACTATCGGAAAGCCAGTCCGAAAGAGATGGTCCGTAAGCAGAAGTTTAAAAACGAGATGCAGAAGGCACAGATTCAGAAAATTTCGCTGACGCATCATAAATGTGCAGTCTGCGGACGCACCGAGAAGGATGATCCGAACCTGGAATTCCGCTATTGTTCGAAGTGTGCGGGAAATCTGGAATATTGCATGGATCATCTGTATACGCACAAACACGTGACGGAAGAAGAATTGAAAGATTCTAAATAGAATCAGGCGGTGGATTGTTTTTTTAGCAGGGGATTTAAATAGGCTGGATAAAGCATACAAAAGAGGATATAAATGATTCGCTGATGGGAAAATTCTTAAAAAATGACAGAATATGAGGAGGAATAACGGCATGAAAAAGACAAAGATTGTCTGCACAATGGGACCAAACACCGATAACCGGGAGATTATGAAGGAGTTGGCGTTAAATGGCATGGATGTCGCACGTTTTAACTTTTCGCATGGCGATCATGCGGAGCATAAACATCGTTTGGAGATTCTGGAAAGTGTGCGCGAGGAGCTGGGGATTCCGATCGCATCGCTTCTGGATACCAAGGGACCGGAAATCCGTACCGGCAAATTAAAAGATGGAAAGAAAGTGACGCTGAAAGAGGGCGATCTGTATACGCTGACGACCGAGGAGATTGTGGGGGATGAGACACGCGGCTACATCAACTATGCGGGGCTGGCGGAGGATGTAAAGCCGGGTGACCGCATTCTGATTGACGATGGTCTGATCGAGCTGCACGTGCGGAAGGTCAATGGAACAGATATCGTCTGCCGGATTGAAAATGGAGGCGAGCTGGGCGAGAAGAAGGGTGTCAATGTACCAGGGGTACGTGTCAAGCTTCCGGCACTGACCGATAAAGATAAGGAAGACATTCGTTTCGGCGTGGATGCAGGCTTTGATTTTGTGGCGGCTTCGTTTGTCCGCAATGCCGATGCGATCCGCGAGATCCGGGAGATTCTGGATGAAAAAGGTTCTGCCATGCAGATTATCGCGAAAATCGAGAATGAAGAAGGAATTGAAAATATTGATTCCATCATTGAGGCGAGCGACGGCATCATGGTAGCCCGCGGCGATATGGGCGTGGAGATTCCGGCAGAGAAAGTTCCGCACATCCAGAAGATGATCATCCGCAAATGTAACCTGGCGTGCAAGGTCGTTATCACGGCGACCCAGATGCTCGATTCAATGATCCGCAACCCGCGTCCGACGCGTGCCGAGGTATCGGATGTGGCGAATGCAGTGTACGAGGGAACCGATGCGGTCATGCTGTCCGGAGAAACGGCGATGGGAAGTTACCCGATCGAGGCAGTCCGCATGATGAGCCAGATCGCCGAGGAGTCGGAGAAATATCTGGATTATATGTTCTACCAGAGAAGAAAGGTATCGGCAGAAAATCTTCGAAATATATCTAATACGGTATGCTATTCATCCGTAGCGACCGCCTCCGATCTGGAAGCGCCGGTCATTGTGGCTCCGAGTGTCAGCGGATTTACGACGAGAATGCTTTCGAAATGGCGTCCGAAAGCATTGATCGCGGGACTTTCCCCGAGCATGACGGCTGTCCGCCAGATGCAGCTCTACTGGGGTGTTAAGCCGTTCCATGCAAAACGCGCTGAATCGACGGATGCACTCTTATTTGCATCGGTGGAACTGCTGAAAGAGAAAGGTATCGTCAAAGAGGGTGAAATTGTGGTTGCAACTGCGGGTGTGGTGACACGTGCCAACCGTCATGAACCGGTAGCCGATACGAATATCATGCGTGTAATGGTGGTAGAGTAGAGACCGGATTCTGCGCCTGAATCTGTGACCGGTTCATAGATGTATCTGGAAAATGATTCAATTTGTCCGGAGGTTGTGTTCTGGCGGAGAAAAGGAGAAAAATACCAGTTACTGTTCACAGGTAGGCACTTTTGGAACCGAAAGTGCCGTAAGAAAACGTGGTGGCAGCAGGAATTTGCCGTATTTAAATGCGAAGCCACGGCAAATTCCGTTACTGGGCACGTATGCGTGAACAGTAACAAATACCGCCCATTTGTGGGCGTTTTTCGGGAAATCAGTTGATAAAACACGGTTTTTGGTGTATAAATAGTAGCAGGACAAAGGAGTCTGGGCGTGCCGGGAGTAGTGTATGTTCCCGGTAGTCCAGACTTTTAAGTTTTATATGTAGATTTTAGTTCGGAGGATGTAAAAGTGGAGAAGAAACCATTTGTAACACGGGAGCAGCTGGAGGAGATCAAGAAAACATACCCGACACCGTTCCACCTGTATGATGAAAAGGGAATCCGCGAGAATGGCGAGCGCCTGATGCGTGCATTTTCCTGGAACAAGGGATTCAGAGAGTATTTTGCTGTAAAGGCAACACCGAACCCATTTGTAATTGATATTTTAAAGAAACTTGGATGCGGCGTGGACTGCTCTTCGCTGACAGAGCTTATGATGGCAAAGGCGATGAAGTACGATGGCGAGAAGATCATGTTCTCCTCCAACGATACACCGCCGGAGGAATTCAAGATGGCTGCCGAACTGGGCGCGATCATCAACCTTGATGATTTTACGCACATTGATTTCCTGGAGAAGACGATCGGTTATATTCCGGAGACGATCAGCTGCCGTTACAATCCGGGCGGACTGTTCAAGATCAGCAATGATATCATGGACAACCCAGGCGATGCGAAATACGGTATGACAACCGAGCAACTATTTGAGGCATTCAAGGTGTTGAAAGCAAAAGGTGCGAAACATTTCGGTATCCATGCCTTCCTTGCAAGCAATACGGTTACAAATGAGTATTATCCGATGCTTGCGAAGGTATTATTTGAGGTAGCGGTCAAGCTGAAAGAAGAGACCGGCGCAGATATTAAATTTATCAACCTGTCTGGTGGCGTTGGCATTCCTTACCGCCCGGATCAGGAGCCGAACGATATCTTTGCAATCGGCGAGGGCGTCCGCAAGGTTTATGAGGAAGTTCTGGTTCCGGCTGGCATGGGCGATGTAGCGCTTTATACAGAGATGGGACGTTTCATGCTGGCGCCGTATGGCTGCCTTGTGACAACGGCAATCCATGAGAAACACACCTACAAAGAGTATATCGGTGTGGACGCGTGTGCAGTCAACCTGATGCGCCCGGCGATGTACGGCGCATACCATCACATCACGGTCATGGGAAAAGAGAACGAGCCGTGCGACCACAAATACGATGTAACTGGTTCCCTGTGCGAGAACAATGATAAATTTGCGATTGACCGGATGCTTCCGAAGATCGATATGGGCGATATCCTTGTCATCCATGATACCGGCGCACATGGTTTTTCGATGGGTTACAACTACAACGGAAAGCTGCGCTCGGCTGAACTGCTCCTGAAAGAGGATGGTTCCGTGGAGATGATCCGCCGGGCAGAGACACCGAAGGATTATTTTGCGACCTTTGATTTTTGTGACTTGTTTAAGAATATTTAGTTCATAAAAAATTGAAAAAGAACGGATTCTGTACAAGATGTGACAGAGTCCGTTCTTTTTATGCCATATTTTATCGAAAGCATTGACTTTTTTTGTTCTTTCCTCTATACTTATCATATAACGTAATGACATTATATAACATAATGCTGCAAAAAGGAGGAAGTAGTATATGATTAAGAACACGGTGATTAACGCAGAGCTTGGATATGCATTAGCCACGGCCCGCCATAAGGATGCAATTGTGATTTGCGATGCTAATATGCCGATTCCGGATGGCTGCAATGTAATTGATGTGTCACTGATAAGAGGAGTTCCAACCCTTGAACAGACGATGTGCGCAATCATGAACGACCTGGTGGCAGAGCGTTACGAAGTGTTTGAGTTAATGCCCCAGTATAATGATGCTATGTATCAAAAGATTCAGTCGCAGCTGCCGCAGCTGCCTGGCGGAACCATCAGCCAGGATCGCTTAACGGAAACGATGCAGAAGGCCAAAGTCGTAGTGCGTACCGGTGATTTTGGCAGCTGCTGTACGATGGTATTATATTCAGCCTCCGGAATGGATAAATATGTAAAACAATATGACTGTTCTTTTTCACTGGAGAAGTAAGATAGGAGGACCATATGGCAGAAAAAAAATATACCCGGATTGTGGTAGAAGAAAATAATGAGCATGGTTTTGATTCCTATCGCGTACCGGGAATCGTGACAGCCTCCAATGGGGATTTGCTCCTGACCTATGAAGGAAGAAAAGGTGGAGGAAACAGCCGAACTCTGTTTTTAAGAAGATATCGCATGATAGGTGAAACGATAGAGCCAATCGGCGAGCGGGTTACGATGGTTTCTCCCAAAGACGATGAGCTGATTCATAATCCCTTGTTAATAGCAGCAGCGGAGGGAAAGCTCTATTTTTTCTGGTGTCAGGATTATAAGAGATTATTTTTGAAAGAAAGCGATGATAATGGTGTTTCATTTGGAACGGAAAGGGAGTTGACATCCCTGATTGACGGATTCCGGAAAGAATGGCCGGTTACATTGTGGGCGATTGCACCTGGTCATGGAATAAGCAAAAAAGATGGGACACTGATACTTCCATTGTGGCTGAGCCGTGGGGAAAATGCCCATCTCCCAGCTTGTTTTGCATGTCTATCCAGTCAGGATCAAGGAAAAACATGGAGATGCAGCAGTGTAGTTCCGGCGGGAAACGGGGTTGGCGATCCCACAGAAAGCTCCGTGGCAGAACGGAGTGATGGAACACTGCTTGCAACCATGCGCCATGAAATTCCGGGAGTCAGAAGAAGAGCTTTTTGTGAAAGCAAAAAAGAGATAGATGGGGAAGATACTATACGCTGGGGAGAACCCTGGTTAAATCAAGAACTTCCGGATCCAATCTGTGGAGGCGCTCTTTTGTCACTGTCAGATGGGAAGATGGCTTTTGTTAATTGTGCCTATGGAGATGAACCGGCGCTGGAACGGCAGAAACAGGGAGAGTCTGTTCGCTGGAGTCTTGACGCTCGTCAGAAGCTCACGATTCGGCTTAGTAAAGATGATGGTGTTACATGGAACGATGGACTTATGATAGCAGAAGAAGGGGGAGCATCGGATCTTGCAGGAAAGGATGCGATTGCTTGCTTTTACGAGGAAGGCTGGCAGGATGGAAACTGTATTTTTAATCAGAGATTATCGCTGGCGGTTATTCCTTTGGTTTTGTTATGACTGGGGCGGGAAAAGATACATTAGTGAAAGGGAAAAGGAGCTGTACTGTTCTGTTTTTTTCGGCTTATTTTATTTATTATGCGGTCTATTGTGTCTTTTCGAGTTTCATCGTTTTGTTTTTAACAGAGCAGGGCTATAGCGCCACAGTCTGCGGAATTATTACCAGTTTGACATTTTTGGCCAATCTTTTGATGGAACCGGTGGGAGGCTATATAACAGATACATTTCTGCCCACCAGAAGATACCTTTTAGTTTGTATCGGTATCGTATCAATGGTGTGTGCTTTTTGCACAAAATTCATGAACCAGTCATGGCTGCTTCTGCCGGGGCTGGTTCTGGCAGCCGGATTGGCCTATCCCTTTAGTCAGCTGATGGATGCCTGGGTTAATTTAAGTAAGGAAAGTTATCCGGGATTGATATACAGCCGGATTCGTGCCGGTGGTTCCATTGGATTTGCAGTGATGTCAGTGATTGGAGGATTTTATTTCAAACACTGGGGATGGAATCGTTATTTTCAGATGCAGATTCTTTTATTTCTTATGATGATTCCATTTCTCATCCTGCTTCCGGATACCAGGCTTGGCAATCATCGAAAGAAAGGGGAGGCAGAGAAAAGTCTTTCGTTTGTTCAGGCGTTTCAGCAATTGGTAAAAAGCGTCGTTTTTTGTTTTGTTTAACAATAAGCACTCTTTATTGGTTCAGTCATCGGCCAGTTGGCAGCTTCCTGTCATTGATTATTGCGGAGCGTGGAGGAGATGCGGAATTATTTGGAAATGTTTGTGGAATAGGAGCTGCAGTAGAGTTTTTGAGTCTGCTTTTGTTAGCCTATATTGGAAAAAAGAAAACCTATCCGGCCCTCTGGGGGATGGCAGCAGCTTTGGGCACAAACCTGCTTCGTCCGATTTGCTTTCAGCTTTTTTCGGGTGAGTGGTCTCTTTATCTGGGGCAGATTCTTCAGTCCGTCAGTTTTGCCCTTTATATGAGTGCCAGCGTAGAGTGTTTTGCGGAAACATCGGATGAACGTCTGAAAAGCTTTAGTATTTCCATTGGTCTAACCATCAGCAGTGTGATCGGAACCGTATGTGCAAACATGGCAGGGGGGAAGCTGTGCGATCTGTTTTACCCGGAATTCTTGATTCTCTTTAGCTTTTTGTTGGGAAGCATGAACCTCCTATTTTTTATTCTTGTTTTTTTAAAAGAGAGGCTTGACAATAAAAAGATGCAGTGTTAGAATGAGAGACATCAAAAGATTATATAATGTTATAAGATGAAAGTGGAACTGCTCTCCAACGAAGGAGAGAGTTCCACTTTTTGCGTATAATAACGCAAATGAATCAAAAGTTGGCAAAATTTACAAAAAAGAAAGGAGAAAACCTATGATAATATAAAAAGCGACGATGAAAAATAAATTTATACTTGCAAAATGAATCAAAGTATGGTAAAAATAACATAACGATATATGATGTCTTTGAAGGTGTTATAATATAAGGGGATCTGGACGAGTATTTGAATGGATAGGTCGGCCAGAGCAGAGAAAACCAGGAACCCCTTATAGCACATGACATTATATGATAGAAATTAATTTTAAAGGAAGGAGAGTACGTATTCGCAGCAGCGAAGCGCGGCAATTAGAGTATGAAGAAAAGTATCTATTCAATTGGTAAGGCTATGGATAAAGCGAATAGTGTGGTGGAAGTATTTACCGGATACATGATATTCGCTTTTATGGCACTATTGTTCCTTCAGGTATTGATGCGTTTTATATTTAAGCACCCTATATACGGAATTGATGAATGTGTAACAGCGTTGATGATATGGTCCATGTGTCTTGGATGGTGTACCGTTTATTGGGACAATGGTCATGCAGTTCTGGAGTTTATCATGAACCGTATGCCAAAGGCATTTCGCAGAGGAATGTTTACATTTACGAACTTTTTGATTGTTGTGATAAGCTGGGTTTATATTCCGGCATCCTGGCAGCTGTTTCAGATGCAGAAGAAGATGCCTCCCGTTGGAGGACTTCCTATCAGCAAGGGTTATTACTATGCATTGCCGGTTCTGGTGATGGGAGTGATTATGCTGGTAATGTCTGCATATAAGGCAATCGCATTTGTAATTACCGGAGATGAATCCATCTGTGTACCGGTAGAAAAGGAAGGAGGCGGTCTTCTTGACTAATCTGGATCCCTATTTAGCCGTCTATTTTATCACCTTTGTGGTATTAATTCTTCTGGAAGTACCGATTGCATACGCAATGCTGGCTTCAGCGTTTGAATTCATTGTATTTAACCATCAATCATTTGTTATGTTTGCACAGAAAACAGCAAACTCCCTGGCTGATTTCAACATGCTGGCATTACCGGCATTCCTCTTTGTAGGATGCTTTATGAATGAAGTGGGACTAACGGACCGACTATTTGGAATGTTTGAAAAATGGATCGGTCATCTCCCGGGAGGACTTGCACATGCCAATGTATTATCTTCCATGGTATTTGCCGGAATGTCCGGTTCCGCTCTGGCAGATGCCGGAGGACTTGGAACCATTGAGGTAAGTGCGATGTCAAAAGCCGGATACGATCCAGACTTCTCAGTAGCAGTAACGGCAGCATCCGCAGGTATCGGACCGATTATTCCGCCGTCCATCAACTTCGTTGTCTGGGCATTCTTAAGCCAGACCTCCACACTGGCTATGTTCCAGGCTGGTATGGGACCGGGTGTCCTGATGGGCGTGGCCATGATGATCTGGATTCCGATTGCAGTGAAAACCCAGCACATTGCCTGCCCGCGGGCACCGAAGGCATCCTGGGGCGAGCGATTCCACTCTCTGTATACATCACTTCCGGCACTGGGTGGCCCGGCTATCCTGGTACTTGGCATTATGACCGGTATCTTTACTCCTACAGAGTGTTCCGTTGTAGCAGCTATGTATTGCGTCATCCTGGCTATCTGCTTAAAACGTTTCAGCTTTAAGATGCTGACAAAGGCATTAAAGGATACATTAGCCAGCGCGGGTATGTCCATGTGTCTGTGTGCAACCGGTCTTGTATTTAACTGGGTAATTGTAACCAGTGGTCTGATTGGTTTTATGACAACTCTTCTGATGTCCTTAGGAAATAAAATCATCATTCTTTTAGTATTAAATGCAATGTTATTATTCCTGGGCTGCTTTATTGGTTCCATGCAGATTTTGATTATGGTGGCACCGCTTCTTATGAATCTGGCAACGGCTCTTGGTATGAGCTATGTTCAGATGGGTGTTATGGCCGTACTGAATGTAACACTTGGATTAATCACTCCGCCGATGGCACCAGCGTTGTTTGTAACAGCGAAGGCGACCGGTAATAAATTTGAAACTGCACTGAAATATACGGTACAGTTTCTGATCCCGATGTTTATTACACTGATGATTACAACATTCTGGGAGCCGCTGACCATGTTCCTTCCGAGACTGTTAGGATCCATGTAAGAGTAAGAGATTAAGATAGTATAAAGTACACAATTTAAGGAGGAAAGTTTATGAAGAAAAAAATTGCACTTGTCCTGACGGCAGCCATGGCAGTAGGCACATTAGCAGGCTGTGGATCGTCCACTGCACAGACAACCACATCGGAGCAGGCCTCCGCACAGACCACCGATAAGACTGAAGGAGGAGCTGATACAGTAGAAACAAAACCGGCTCCGGCTGGAGCTAAGGTTGTCAAATTCGGTAACTCCGGAGCCATCGGAGAGCCGGCACCGCAGTCCTGTGAAGAGTTCTGTGATCTGGTAAATGATAAGATCGGTGACAGATATTACTTTGAGTTTTATCCCGCAGAGCAGCTTGGCAATGAGACCACGATGCTGGAGAACCTTCAGGTAGGACTGCAGGAGGGCATGATGTGTGCCTTAGATACCCTGGCAACTTATGAATCTGATTTAAACATTCTTTCCATGGCATTTGCATTTAACAATTACGATTCCATGATTAATTACTTAAAGAGTGATGTGGCAGATCCAATCTGGGAGAGCCTGGATAATCAGGGAATTCACGTAGTAAACTTCGAATTCCAGAAGAATCCGCGTATCTTCTTTGCAAACAAAGAGATCAAGAGCCCGAAAGATATGGTTGGCATGAAATATCGTATTCCGAACCTTCCGATCTTTGAGAAAAATGCGAGAGCGATGGGAGCAACACCGGTTGTAGTTGCCTGGTCCGAATATCCATTTGCTTTAATGCAGGGCGTAGTTGACGGTGGTGAGTGTTCGAAAGACTCCTATCGTTCTGCAGGCCTCTATGAGTCTGCAAAATATGTAGCAGATGTGGATTACGCATATCCGGTTGAGCAGATCTGCTTCTCCACTCAGTTCTGGAACAGCTTATCGGAAGAAGATCAGAAAGTAATTTCTGATGCAGCAGCACAGGTAGCTTCTCATCATTCTGAAAGAACTCTCGACAAGTGGGAGGAAGATAAAGAGTGGTTAATTAACGAAGGCGGCGTAACATTCTGTGACATTGATCGCCAGGCATTTATTGATGCAGCAGAACCGTTAGGAAAAGAGCTTCAGGATGAAGGCTTCTTTACAACCAAGGATCTTTATGATCAGACTCGTCAGTTTAATAAATAAGTAAAATTTAAATTAAGAATAATGCTGCCGCTTGGGACAGAACTGCCAGGGAATGGCGGCCTCTTCCAGGCGGCCGCTTTTCGTTTCAAAACAAATTCAATCGATAAAAATACAGGAGGAAACAGAAAATGCTGAAAGTATTAGGTCTTGGAGATAATGTGTGTGATGTATATCTGCATACCGGAACCATGTATCCGGGTGGTCAGGCAGTAAATTTTGCGGTATATGCAAGAATGCTGGGAGCAGAATCGGATTTTATGGGAGTATTTGGAAAGGATGCAGTAGCGGATCACGTGCAGGCATCTTTAGATGCACACGGAGTCGGACACAGTCATTGCCGCATCTATGAAGGAGAAAATGGCTTTGCCAGAGTAACCCTTGTAGATGGAGATCGTGTATTTAAAGGAAGCAATAAAGGTGGTGTTCTGCAGCAGCATCCAATTTATCTGGAAAAAGAGGATTTGGAATATGCGGATGGTTTTAATTTGATTCATACAACCAACAATGGGTTTACCGATGGGCTGCTTCCAGCCCTGCATGGACTTTCTCCCTTGGTAAGCTATGATTTTTCGTATCGCTGGAATGAGGAAGACAGGGTGGAACGTGTATGCCCATATATTGATTTTGCATTTCTATCCTGTAGTGATCTGAATGATGAGGAGACAGAAAAACTGTGCCGGAAGCTGTATGAAAAGGGATGCAGTGTGGTGACAGCTACCCGTGGAAGTAAGGGAGCAACGGTTTTTGATGGGGAGCGGTTTTATTGCCAGCTGCCGGATTATGTCACTCCGGTGGATACCATGGGAGCCGGAGACAGCTTTGCCACTGCTATGCTGATTACCATCTTGAAAAAGCTGGAAACACAACCGGAGGGAAGCTGGAAAAACAGTGAGATAAGGGCAGAGATACTTCCGGAGGCATTGAAAGCGGCAGCTGTATTTTCAGCAGGAACCTGCTTGAAGAATGGTGCCTTTGGAGACGGTGTGCCGGTACCGAAGTCTGAGCATGACCGGATTTACAGAGAATTATAAAAACAAAAATAAAAAAGGAAGTGAGGGTCATGGTGCAGATATCAAAGGAACGATTTGCACTGGGGAGCTATCAGTATCTGCGGTATCCGTTCGAGTACTTTCTGGATACGGCTGTTTTACTGGGAATGCAAAATGTGGAACTCTGGGCAGCAGGTCCGTCCTTCTGTCTGGATACGATGGACGAAGCGCAGCTGAAAGAAAAAGCTGCTCAGATTCGGAGCCGTGAGCTTTCAGTATGCTGTATCACGCCGGAGCAATGCCAGTATCCGGTCAATCTGGCAGCAGAAGATGAAAAAATACGTGAATATAGCATACGCAATTTTGAACGTGCATTTTATGCAGCAGAAATATTGAACTGCCCAAAGGTGTTGGTTTCAGCTGGATGCGGTTATTTCAACAAACCAGTGGAGGATGCGTGGAAGCGGAGCGAAGAGAGCCTGCATCGTTTGTCAGAAAAGGCTCAGAAAATGGGTATTTTACTTGTGCTGGAGACATTGACACCTCTGTCTTCGAACGTGCTGAACACGCCGGAGCAGCAGAAAGAGATGATTTCCCTTATGCCTTCAGGAAGCATGAAGCCTATGCTGGATATAGGACAAATGGTTTATATGGACCAGAAGATAGAACGTTACTTAGCCCATGGAGCAGAATTATCACATATTCATCTCCATGATTCCCACCCGGCGGTTCACATGGCCCTTGGGGATGGGGATCTTCCCATCTGTGAATATCTGGATATTCTTGAATCAGCTGGATATAAGGGAATGTATGCGCTGGAGCAGAATGATCCGAGGTATCGCTCTAATCCAAGGCAGGCAGATATACAGAGCATAAGGTGGCTCAAAAAGCATGGAATTTTTGATTGAAAAAGTATTGACAAATGACGGAAAGAAGAGTATGTTATCAGTAAAGGAGATATGACGTTATATAACAATATAAACTGTATGATGTCAATATCCTGAAAAGTCCGGATGGGTAAACGACCATACCCGGAAGGTGCAGCTTGAAAAATACACTACATAGGAGGAAATACTATGTCATATATGATTGGCGTAGACGTTGGAGGAACGTTTACAGATTTTTCTGTTTTTAATCAGGAAACAGGTGAGTTGTTCAATTACAAGGATAGTTCCACACCGGCGGATCCGTCCAGAGCAATTGTAAAGGGCGTTCAGGATGTATTAGAGATTAAGAAAGCAGCTCCGGAAGAAGTTAGTTATCTGGCACACGGTACAACCGTAGGAACGAACGCATTAATCGAGAAGAAAGGTTGCCGCCTTGGCCTTATTACTACCAAAGGATTTAAGGATCTGATGGAAATCGGAACCCAGAGACGTCCTTCTCTTTACAATCTTCAGGCACAGAAACCGTATCCACTGGTTCCGTCCGGTTTAAACTGTACGGTAACAGAGAGAATCCGTTACGACGGAAGTGTTGAGACTCCGCTGGATGAGAACGAAACAAGAGAGGTCGTTCGATACTTAAAAGCACAGGGTGTGACAGCAATTGCAGTTTGTACTTTGTTCTCATTCATTAATCCGGTTCATGAAGAAAGAATTGAAGAGATCATTCATGAAGAGTTCCCGGAAGCATACGTTACGATTTCCAGTAAACTGGCACCGGAGTTCCGTGAGTTCAGCCGTATGAGTACAACGGTTATGAATAGTTATCTGGGACCGGTTATGGAAAAATATGTAAATAATTTCCGTGATTCCATTGCGAAGCTTGGTATTCAGGTAGAGCCCTATGTAACCCAGTCCAATGGTTCCATCATTTCAATAAAAGAAACCATCGACTGCCCGATTAAGACAGCATTGTCCGGACCGAGTGCCGGTGTTATCGCAGCTGCATATATTGGCAAACAGTGCGAAGCAGACAAGATTATTACCTTTGATATGGGTGGTACCAGCGCAGATATTTCCTTAATTGAAAATTATACACCGCAGGTATCGAATGAGCGTTATGTAGAAGGATATCCGGCCAGAATCCCGATGATTAATATTATTACCATCGGTGCCGGCGGCGGTTCCATTGCAAAGATTGATGAAGGCGGTGCCTTAAAGGTAGGACCTAAGAGTGCGGGTGCAACACCTGGACCGGCCTGCTATATGCGCGGCGGTGAGAATCCTTGCGTAACAGATGCCAATATTGTTCTTGGCAAGCTGAATCAGAAGAAGATTCTTGGCGGCAGAATGTATGTAGATATTGAACTGGCTAAAAACGCTGTCAAGACAAAAATTTGTGATAAATCCAATCTGGATATGAAACGTGCAGCGAACGGTATTATCACAGTCGTAAATTCCAACATGGTTCGTGCAATCCGAAGCGTATCCGTAGAAAAGGGATATGATGTCCGCGAATTTAGCCTGATGGCATTCGGAGGCGCCGGCCCGCTTCATGCATGCGAGGTGGCAAAAGAACTGGGAATGAAGGAAGTATTGATTCCGCCGCATCCAGGTACTCTTTGTAGTCTCGGACTTCTTCTGGCAGATACAAAATTCGACTTATCCAGAACTAAGATCATGAATGGTGAAGCCGGAAACTTAGATGACATCAATGAGCAGTTTGATAACATGGTAGAGCAGGGAACCGGTCTTCTGGATAAAGAAGGTGTTCCGGCAGACAGACGTTACTTTGAATTTGCCGTTGATATGCGTTATCAGCGTCAGAACTTTGAGATCAGCATTCCGGTTCCGGCAGGAAAGATGACGGAAGAGACTTTGAAGAAAGCACTGGCTGATTTCCATGCAGAGCATAAGAGAAGCTACGGCTATTGCAAAGAAGATGCGATTGTACAGTTTGTAAGTTATCGTGTATCCGCTATCGGCGTTATCGATAAACCGGACCTGAAAGCAGCAGAGCTTCATCCGGAGGCACCGATTCCAGAACCGATCGAAGTTCGTCAGGTTCTGTTCCAGAACAGTGATGAGTATGTTGAAACACCGGTCTATTTAAGAGATAAATTTGTTCCGGGTCAGTCGATTCCTGGTCCGTGCATCTGCGAACAGATGGATACTACGTTAGTGGTTCCGAAAGGATGGGTCATCCACGTAGATGGATATCACAACTTAAAGATTCATGATGAGGAGGCGAAGTAAGATGGCAAAACAGATTGATACCGTAACAGTTGAGGTTGTCCGCAATCTTCTGATGTCCATTGCTGAGGAGACTTATGGAATCATTGTCCGCAGTGCATATTCTACTAATATGAAGGAACGTCGCGACGTGTGTACTGCAGTAATCGATCCGGATGGAAATAGTGTTGCCCAGGTGGAAAGTTTAGCTGCACTTTTAGGCTCAATGCTGAGTGTAGTTCCTAATATTTATGAAAAATTTGGAAAGGAAAATGTTCAGCCAGGCGATATGTATATTGCCAATGACCCGTATCATGGCGGCGGCAATCATCTGCCGGATATCGTAATCGCAGCACCGGCCTTTGTGGGAGATAAACTGGTTGGCTGGATTGCCAATATTGCGCATCATTCAGATATCGGTGGTAAGGTACCTGGTTCTACCTCCGGAGATGCAGATAGCTTATTCCAGGAAGGTATTCGAATTCCGGTAATCCGTATCCGCCAGAATGGAAAACTGATTCCGAGTGTTATGGACCTTCTTCTTGATAATACCAGAGTTCCACAGGAAAGAGAGGGCGACCTGACCGCACAGATGTCAGCAAACCTGATCGGTGTACAGAGAATTCAGGAAGCTTATGCCCGTTATCAGGACGATTTGATTGAGTGCATGAAAGAGCTGGTAGGCTATTCGGAGCGCCGTGTCCGTGCAGTCGTTGCAGAACTTCCGGATGGAGAATACAGCTATACCGATTATGTGGATGGCTGCGGCGACAAATATCCGGATCCGCTTCCGATTAAAGTGAAAATTACCATTAAGGGTGATGACCTGACAATTGATTTTACAGGAACCGCTGAGCAGATTAAAGCACCGATCAATGTGCCGTACCCTTGTACGAAAGCAGCCGTATTCTTCTCCATTAAGGCATTAATGGGAGATGATATCCCAGCCAATGAGGGAATTAACCGTGCGATTAAGATCATTGCACCGAAGGGCTGTATCGTTAATCCAACAGAACCAAGTCCGATTGGTGCACAGATTGACTGCCAGCAGCGAATCCCGGATGCCATTTTCGGAGCATTGGCACCAATCTTCCCGGATACCGTCGTAACGGCTGGTAATGGTGCTTGTACCACCACCATCTTAGCAGGTGAAGGTGCAATCGGAACAGACAGTGTGTTTATTTTCCACGAGGTTATTGCCGGAGGCGGCGGTGCTTCGAAGGGATTAGATGGTTTATCTGGTGTTCAGGTAAACATGACCAATACCTCTAATATGCCGATTGAGGCAACCGAGATGGAGTTCACAAAGATTCTTGCCAGAAAATATGAACTGAAGGAAGATACAGGCGGTGCCGGCCAGTTTAGAGGCGGCCTTGGTATCGAGCGTGAGTTAGAGATGATGCAGGATGATGTGGCATATACCGGATTAGGTGATCGTCATAAATTCCATCCATGGGGATTAGATGGCGGTAAAGAAGGCGCTGCCGGTGCATTCTACCGTGTAACTCCGGATGGAACTATCACAAAAATGGGACACAAGACAACCAGTTTTCCGTTAAAGAAGGGCGATATCATCCGGGTTGAAACTCCTGGTGCAGGCGGATATGGTGATCCGATGAAGCGTGAGCCGGAAAAGGTATTAAAGGATGTCATTGAGAAAAAGGTGTCTGTAGAGGCAGCGAAAAAAGATTATGGTGTGGTTGTTGTATCAGATGGAGTTCATTATCAGGTAGACGAACAGGCAACCAAAGCCTCAGAGGATAAGATACGGCAAAACGTAAGAAAGAGAGGATTAATTCTATGATTAAAGGTATGCAGGAAGTCATCGATGTGATGACAAAAGCCAAAGCAGATCTGGATAAAAATGGCGGATTAAAACAGGTTATTTTCGTGGCTTGCGGAGGATCCTTTGCATCCTCTTATCCGGCACGGTTTCTGTTAAATCAGGAGAGCTCTCTGCGTGTTCAGGGATATAACAGCAGTGAGTTCGTGAATGCAACTCCGAAGAATGTAGATAAGAATACACTTGTGATTGGAACCTCCACTAAGGCAACGGCAGAAACCGTGGAAGCATTAAAGGTGGCAAAAGAAAAAGGCGCCGTTACGGTTGGTTTATCCGGATATGCAGATTCTCTGACAGCGCAGACGGCTGATTATTATATTACCTACTATCATGCAGATGAGTGGTATAAGGATCCAACCTTAGTTCATTACAACAGCCAGGGCACGGCGTTAAAGATTGCGTTCTGGCTCTTAAAAGAATATGACAATTATGAGGCATATGATCAGGCTCTGGAAGGATTCGAGAAGCTGGAAACAATTTACGGAAAAGCATATACAGATGTGCGTGCGGAGGCAGCTAAATTTGCCATGACCTACAAAGATGATACTGTATGGAATGTAATGTCAAGTGGTGCAGCCTGGGAGGTATCCTATTCAGATGCATTCTGCTTCTTTCAGGAGATGCAGACCGTACACTGTGTTCCGATTCATTCTGGTGAATATTTCCACGGTGCTTTTGAGACCTGTGACAAGGATCTTGCCATCCTTCTGTTCAAGAGCATTGGACGAACAAGACCGGTAGATGAGAGAGCAGAACGCTTCTTAAATCAGTTTGGCGGTCATCATTGGGTTATCGATGCAGAGAAGCTTGGCTTAGGCGAACTGGATGAGAGTGTTGCAGAATACTTCAATTCACTTCTGTTCCATCCGATTTCCAAGCAGTTTATTTCAGCAATGGCAGATGTGAGAATGCATCCGATGACATATCGCCGGTATATGTGGAAATTTGATTATTAAGGATTGAAGTAACCACATGAGCAAAACAGAAGCTGCAAAGCAGCGGTTTTTCGAATGGAGTTCTGAATAGTTACAAAAATATAATATAAAAGCAGGCCTGCAACCTTGTAGTTGTTGTGGGCCTGCTTTTTTCTTTTTTATACCGAGTAAAAAAAATACAATTTCTTTGTTAAAATAACGAAAAAAGCTTGTAATGGAACAATACAAATAGTATGATAGTGTATATAACATTATATATCATTTTGACTATATAGATGTAGGGCTCAATTATTATAAAGAATGAAAAGGAGAAGGGTATGGAGATAAATACAAATCCAAACAGCATAGTTCCATTATATGCACAGATTGTGGAGAGTTTGAAACGAGATATTGAGAATGGGGTTTATAATGCAACGGAACGAATTCCGGCAGAGGCAGAGTTAGCAAAACAGTACAATGTGAGCCGGATCACAGTTCGGCGTGCAGTGGATGATCTGGTGAGCCAGGGCCTTGTGGAAAAGAAGCAGGGAAAAGGAACCTTCATCTGCCGACAGAAATTCGCGAAGGATATAAAAAATCTCCAGAGCTTTTCAGAAATGTGCCGTCATATGAATATGAAGCCTGGAGGACAGATGCTTGAAAACAAGCTGGTTCTGGCAGATGACAAGATTCAAAAACAGTTAAATCTGGAACCTGGATCCTATGTGGTTTATATTTCGCGTCTGCGTACAGCGGATGGGGAACCGGTAGCCATTGAGAAGAATTACTTTCCGGTAAAATATTCCTTCCTTCTGGAAAAGCAGTTTAATGATAATTCTCTGTTTGAGTGCCTGCAGGAAGAGGCCAAGGTAAGAGTTGCTTCCTCAGAGAAGCGGATTGAATTATGCCGAGCCACGGCCGAAGAAGCAAAACTGATGAAAGTTAAGAAGGGAACACCGCTTCTTTATATTAAGAGTGTGACATATACATATGATAGAGAGCCTCTGTATGCAGGAGTACAGCTTTTTAATGGCGAAACCTGTTCTTTTTATGTATGTGAATCAATTGAACAATAAACCTAATATTCATTAATGCAGAAAATCAGATTTTTATTGCATCGAAATGGTGAATCTTAAGAATTTCTTCATAATTTATTTAAAGAGAATACAAACATTTTGGAGATAGGCATGATATACTATAACCATAATAAATGCATGATACAAAAGATTTAATCCTTTAACCTTTTTGAAATCCGAATTCCTAACGAAAAAAAGTCCGGCGGAGCTTTTCCACCGGACTTTTTTTCTGCATATTTCTATATTTTACAATCCTTCAGCCATTTCATACAGCAGACGCTCGGAATCATCCCATCCCAGACACGGGTCGGTGATGGATTTTCCGTAGATGTGTTCGCCAACTTTCTGGTTGCCTGGTTCGATGTAGCTTTCGATCATGACGCCTTTGACGAAATTACGGATATCGTCGGAGTGACGACGGCTGTGGAGTACTTCCTTGACGATACGGATCTGCTCCATGTATTTTTTGTTGGAGTTGGAGTGGTTTGCATCGATGATGCAGGCCGGATTCTTCAGATCACGCTCGTTGTAGAGGTCTAAGAGCAGCTTCAGGTCTTCGTAGTGGTAGTTCGGCAGGCACTGGTCATGCTTGTTGACAGCACCACGCAGGATGGTGTGGGTCAGCGGGTTGCCCTGTGTCTTTACTTCCCAGCTGCGGTAGATGAACTCATGACCGTGCTGTGCTGCGTGTACGGCGTTCAGCATGACGGAGAGTGCGCCGCTGGTCGGATTCTTCATGCCGACCGGTACGTCGATGCCGCTGGCAACGAGGCGGTGCTGCTGGTTCTCAACGGAACGTGCGCCGACTGCAACATAGGACATAACGTCGGAAAGGTAGGTCAGGTTCTCCGGGTATAGCATCTCGTCTGCGGTCGAGAAGCCGGTTTCTTCGATCACACGCATGTGAAGTTTGCGAATCGCGATCAGACCCTGGTATAAGTTTGGCTTACCTTCCGGATTTGGCTGGTGTAAAAGTCCCTTATAGCCGTCACCGGTTGTTCTAGGTTTGTTGGTGTAGATTCTAGGAACCAGAATCAGTTTGTCCTTCACTTTCTCCTGTACCTTGGCAAGACGGTTTACATAATCAATAACCGCATCTTCCCGGTCAGCAGAGCACGGACCAATGATGACAAGAAACTTGTCGCTGTCGCCTGTAAAGACGTCACGGATAGCAGCGTCCTTTCGAGCTTTTTCTGCGGCCAGCTCCGGTGCCAGTGGAAACTGTGCACGAATCTCGTCCGGGGTCGGCAGCTTGCTGACATATTCAAATCCCATGAGTTTTATCCTCCTGTATTGTCCAAAAGATTTTCACACTTTAAAGCGTATGATGTTTATTATAGTATAGAAAAATTAAATCATCAATAGGTTGAGGGAAAGAATTTTATTTCTTTTATGCTATTTTTACGCAGCTTTTATAAAATAGACCGTAGTCTATAAAAACGGTTGACGTATGTATAAAAAAAGTGTAAAATATATTCCATATCAGCAATATTTAATTTTAGTTTGATATAGTTCCATATGAAAACGGAACCGTTCATGCCTCGATTGACTGAGAGCAAGGGCGCGGCGGTCACTGTTTTTGTACGAATCCCGCACAAGCGGGAGCAGCGTTTGTTTGTTTGGTGCTGCATATGTTTGCGTGTTTTCCGAGAAAAACAGAACATTTAGCAGAAATCTGGCACTTCATTCGTCCCTATTATCTGGGGGCGTTTTTTTATGCCTTAGGAAATTGTGTCCTATGACACAAAAACGTTCAGATGAATGCGTACAGCCGACAGAAATGTGGAAAAATGAGATACTTATTTTAGGAGGAGAGCGCAGTATGAATGGATATAAAAAGCTGATGGATATTGTGGCGATGGTTGAGAAAACCGTGCTGGTAGTCACGATGCTCCTGATCCTTGTGCTGACGGTGGGAAATGTATTTTCCCGTAAGGTGATTCACCAGTCCTGGTCCTTTACAGAGGAGCTGGTTGTTGCTATTTTCGTATTAATTACGCTGCTTGGCGCGGCGCTGTCTGCGCGTGAGGGCGGATTGGTAGGCTTAAATCTGGTAACAGAGCGTCTGCCGAAATCAGCAAAGAAGCCGGTTGTAATTCTGATTACGATCTTTTCGGTTCTCTTTATGGGAATCTTATTTTACTATGGCATGGACAAGGTACTGGCGCAGCTTGCGAACCAGAAACGTACCTTTGTGCTGAATTGGCCGGAGTGGATCTTCTGGTCCTTTGTACCGATCGGTTCGGCGTGCATGATTCTTCATTTTATCGAGTTCTGTCTCGATGAGTGTACGAAAAAGGAGGACAAATAAATGGTTAGCGCAGTTCTTTTTATTACCTTTTTCGTATTATTAGTGCTGAATGTGCCGATCTCCGTCTGTCTGGGACTTTCTTCCGCGGCGGCGATCCTGTATTCCGGTACTTCTTTAACGATTGTCGCGACGAATATTTACTCCGGCATCAGTAAATTTCTGCTGCTGGCGATTCCGTTTTTCGTATTATCCGGAAATATCATGGCGAAGGCGGGGATTTCCACGCGCCTGATCCGTTTCGTTGACACATGTGTCGGTCACAGAAAAGGCGGCATTGCGAATGTGTGTATCATCGTAGCCTGCTTCTTCGGCGCGATCTCCGGTTCCGGTCCGGCGACGGTAGCGGCCCTGGGTGCGGTCCTGATTCCGGCGATGGTAGAGCGGGGCGGTTTCTCCGCAGCCTTCTCGACGGCATTAATGGCAACTTCCAGTTCCATCGCGATCGTCATCCCGCCGAGTATCGCGTTTGTCGTATACGCGTCGATCACAGGTGTTTCCATCGGAGATATGTTTATGGCAGGCATCATCCCGGGTATCCTGATGGGTCTGGCTCTGGTAGTTGTCGTTATGCTGGAGGTACGCCGCAATCATGTCGTGCCGTCCAACGTAGAGAAGGCATCCGCAAAAGAGCGCTGGAACGCATTTAAGGATGCATTCTGGGGATTTTTGATGCCGGTCATCATTCTGGGCGGTATCTACGGAGGCATCTTTACACCGACCGAGGCGGCAGCCGTATCCGTTGTGTACGGTCTGTTTGTCGGCATGGTTATTTATAAGGAAGTAAAATTTAAAGACCTGTGGGAAATTCTGATTGATTCGGCAAAGACCACCGGCGGCATCATGCTGATCGTAGCGTGTGCGTCGCTGTTCTCCTTTGTCTGCACCCGTTTCGGTATTTCGACGGCTGCTTCCGAACTGTTAGCAAGAGTGGCAGGCAACCAGTTTACTTTCCTGCTGATTTGTAACATTATTTTCCTGATCGCGGGCTGCTTTATTGATGCAAATTCTGCGATGTACATTTTCATCCCGATCATGCTGCCGGTCTGCAAGGCACTGGGCTACAACGTGATCGCATTTGGTATCATGGCAACGGTCAACCTGGCAATTGGTCAGGTAACACCTCCGGTCGGTGTCAACCTGTTTGTCGCGATCGGCATCAAATTAAGAGACGGTATCCGCGTAACGCTGCAGGAGATTTCCAGGGCAGTCGTTCCGATGGCAGCCGCTTCCATTGTTGTTTTACTGATAATTACTTATATTCCGCAGATTTCGACCTGTCTGCCGGCGGCACTGGGAAGTGCGGCAGCCATTGAAAATGGCGAGACAGCCGGAGGCGACAGCGGAACCACCCAGACAGACAATGACGATTTCAACACGATCGGCGATTACAGCGATCTGGATTGGGCGGATATGACCTGGAACTTTACGTGTTCCACAACCGAGACAAGCACCTGGGCACAGGCGGGACGCAAGTTTGGCGATCTCATGGAGCAGGCGACCAGCGGCAAGGTAAAAGTAGATGTTTACGCAGCCGATCAGCTGACCGGTGGAAACCAGTCTGAGGGCATCCAGGCACTGATGAACGGCGATCCGGTGCAGATTTCGATGCACAGCAACCTGATTTATTCGGCATTTGACCCGCGGTTCAATGTGGTATCACTGCCGTATCTGTTTGATTCTGTTGAGACAGCGGATGCAGTCTTAGATGGTCCGGCGGGCGACAAGCTGGTTGAGATCCTGGAAAGCTATGACCTGCATTGTATGGGTATGGCGGAGAATGGTTTCCGTCAGCTGACCAACAGCGAACATCCGGTTCGTTCCGTGGAAGATATGAAGAACCTGAAACTGCGTGTGGCTGGTTCGAACCTTCTGATGAAGTGCTATGAGTTGTGGGGCGCAGATGCGACCAATATGAACTGGTCCGAGACGTATACGGCGCTGCAGCAGGGCACGGTAGACGGGCAGGAGAACCCGCTTCCGGCGATTGACGCGGCGAGTGTACAGGAAGTACAGAAATATGTTTCCCTGTGGAACGCAAACTATGACTGCCTGTTCTTCTGCATCAATCAGAAGCTGTATGACAGCCTGACGCCGGAGCAGCAGGCTGTTGTTGATGAGGCAGGCCGTAAGGCAGTTGCTTACGAGCGTGAGATCAACCGTGCAGGCGATGAGGAGATTCTGGATCGCTGGCAGACTAAGAACGGTGTGGAAGTGCTGAAATATGAGGATCTCGACATCGAATCCTTTAAGAAAGCAGCTGAGCCGGTAACGGAATGGTTTATCGGAGAACTGAAAACCCAGGGCTTTGATGATGCAGAGGATCTGGTAAACACCTTTACTGAAAATGCGGCTAGTGCAGTTAAGACGGCGGGCATTGAAAATTCTTCGACCTATCAGGTGGAAGATCACAGTGACCTAAACTGGCCGGAAATGACCTGGAACTTTACGTGTTCCACGACAGAAACCAGTACCTGGGCACAGGCAGGACGCAAGTTTGGTGAGCTGATGGATCAGGCAACGGGCGGCAAGGTAAAAGTAGATGTTTACGCAGCGGATCAGCTGACTGGTGGAAACCAGTCCGAGGGCATCCAGGCGCTGATGAACGGAGATCCGGTGCAGATTTCGATGCACAGCAACTTGATTTATTCAGCATTTGACCCGCGTTTCAACGTGGTATCGCTGCCGTATCTGTTTGATTCGGTGGAGGACGCCGACGCGAAGCTGGACGGCGAGGCAGGTCAGAAGATGGATGAGATTCTTTCTTCCTATGACCTGCATTGTATGGGTATGGCGGAAAATGGTTTCCGTCAGCTCACTAACGGCGTGCGCCCGGTTCGTTCCGTGGAAGATATGAAGAACCTGAAAGTGCGTGTGGCTGGTTCAAATCTTCTGATGAAGTGCTACGAGCTGTGGGGCGCAGATGCGACCAACATGAACTGGTCCGAGACTTACACGGCGTTGCAGCAGGGGACGGTAGACGGACAGGAGAACCCGCTTCCGGCGATTGATGCGGCAAGCGTACAGGAAGTACAGAAATACGTTTCCATGTGGAATGCAAACTATGACTGCCTGTTCTTCTGCATCAACCAGGATATTTACGACAGCCTGACACCGGAGCAGCAGGAGGTAGTCGATGAGTGCGGCAAACTTGCCGTTCAGTACGAGCGCGAGATCAACCGTGCAGGCGACGATGAGATCCTCTCCAGATGGCAGTCCAAGAATGGCGTCGAGGTCATCTCGTATGAGGATCTGGATATCGATTCTTTCAAGGCGATTGTAGAACCGGTAACCGAGTGGTATATCGGGGAACTGAAAAAACAGGGTTATAAGGATGCGGAAGAGCTGGTTGCGGCATTCAAATAGAAAAATTAGAAGTTTGAAGTTTGGTAAAAATTGAATTGTTGATTTTGGTTTTCTGGCGGTTCTGGTCCTTGGGATCAGACCGCCAGATTGCGTATATGGGGAAATTTACGTTACTGGGCACGTATGCGTGAACAGTAAGATGCCAAATATTTCAATGTAAATTTTCAATCGGGCAAATATTGTGGTTGGCAGTTTGATATGATAAGATAGTTGGTATGGGTGCGCTGAAAAGCGAGATAAATAAGGAAGAAAAGGAAAAATATATGGGATGTGTACATCTGTACTGCGGCGATGGAAAAGGAAAGACGACGGCGGCGATCGGTCTGGCGGTCCGGGCGGCAGGAACGGGAAAACAGGTAGTTGCTGCCCGCTTTTTAAAAACGGACCAGTCTGGGGAGGTGGAGATTTTAAAGCGGCTCCCGGAGGTGACGTTGATTCCCTGTGAAAAAACATTTGGATTCACGTGGAAAATGACCGATGAAGTGAAGCAGGAGGCAGCGGATTATTATAAAAGTATGTTTGAGACGGCGTGCCGTGAGGCAGTGAAGCGGTGTGGGGAAGCAGAAGAGAACGGTTCGAAAGCACCGGAGGAGAATAACTTCTGTGAAACCTGCGATGTTCTGCTGGTGTTGGACGAGGTCTGCGCTTCTCTTTCTTCGGGACTTTTGGAGCTGGCGGATATAGTGGATTTTCTGGATCACAGACCAGCGGGGCTGGAGGTTGTGATGACGGGGCGGAAACCGCCGGAGGAGCTGCTTTTGCGGGCTGATTACGTGACAGAGATGGAAAAAATCAAGCATCCGTTTGACCGGAAAATCCTGGCGCGGCGGGGAATTGAATATTAGAGAGGGGACTCTGAATGCAATTTATAAAGAGAAAGCATCGTCCGGAGTACGCTGCAGTGCAGCGGGAATGGGCAGTGTGGGTAAAACAGATGGAAAAAATACTTCCGGGTTACGGGGAGCAGAATGAGGCATTGCACTGGATGGTACGGATTCTGACGGGGGTGCGGGTTCTGTACTGCCTGTTTTATCTGATTATGACATTTGTCTATGGAATGGAGAAAACAAATGCGGTCATGACGCTTTTGGGACCGTTTATTTTTTATGGTTGGTATATGCTGATGCTGCGGGAGAGCCCGGTGCTTACGGTGTTGATGCTGATCGGGCGTGGGGCGAGTATCGTGTGGGGCGGTGTGTCGCTGCTTCAGATGAGCTGGTGGCTGCCATTTCCGCTGGTTTTCATGCTGGTAACGGCGGCGGCAATCGAATTTATAGAGGCGGTATTCTGCATCTATATGCTGTTTAACCCGCTGGCACGTCACACAATCCGCTTAAACCGGGCATTTGCACGTGGAATGCGTGTACAGATGCCGGATGAGGTGCTGGAATAGATGGCGGCGTATCGGAATGAAGCGGCGATACTGTACACGGGTAGGCACTTTTGGAACCGAAAGTGCCGTAAGAAAACGTGGCGGTAGCAGGAATTTGCCGTATTTAAATGCGAAGCCACGGCAAATTCCGTTACTGGGCACGTATGCGTGAACAGTAACGAGGCGGCAGATGAAGAGGACAATGAGGAAGTCAAGTCTTGATTTTTACAGAATACTCTGATACAGTGGAGTCAAGACAGGATTCAGTCAATGGATCTTGTGGGACGTAGAAAAAGCATAGAAAAGAAAGAGGTAAAATATGGCAGATAATAAGAATATGACGCAGGAAGAGATCGACAACGGCGAGGAGATGACCGTGACACTGACACTGGATGACGGCAGAGAGATTGAGTGTGTTGTTCTGACGATTTTCCCGGCAGGCGGCAAGGATTATATTGCTCTTCTTCCGATGGATGACATCGAGGCAGAGGACGGCGAGGTATATCTGTACCGTTACAGCGAGGACGAGAACGGACAGCCGAACCTGGAAAACATCGAGGACGACGATGAGTATGAGATCGTGGCAGATGCGTTTGATGAGCTTCTGGACGAGCAGGAGTATGATGAGCTGGTCGGCGAGGACGAGCTGGATCAGTAATTAAGCAGGCAAAAGACAGGACGCCCAGGTACTTCGCAGGCAGAAACGGCGAGGCATCTGGGCGTTTTACATCTTTTCAGGGGTGGTACGATGGAACTGAAACAGGAGTTAAAGCTCAAACAGACATTGTCCCAGAAAATGATACAATCCGCAAATATTCTTCAGATGGGGCAGATAGAGCTTAAAGAGTACATAGAAGAGATGGCGCTGGAAAATCCGGTGGTGGATCTGGAAGAGCGGGAGCTGGAGAACGGACGGCTGGAAGAAAATGGAGAGCTGAACGAGAAAATCAGCAGACTTGAAGAACTTGCCAGCCTTGACCGCCAGAACCAGACCTATTATCAGGATGAGGAAGAAGAGGCGGGACGATTAGAGCCGGGCTGGAGCCAGGATGGGCTTTTGGAATCGCTTCTGGAACAGGCGTGTATGCTGCATCTGACGAAAAGAGAAGAAAAAATATTCCGCTATATGATCAAAAATCTGGATGCAAGCGGATATCTCAGCGTGAATTTTGGAGAACTCTGCGCTGGGCTGGGAATTGAGGAGACAGAAGGGGAGCGTATCTGGAAAAATTTTGGCAGGCTGGAACCGCGCGGGATCGGGGCGCGATCACTGAAGGAGTGCCTGTTGATGCAGTTGTCTTGCTTGGCAGAGGACGGCAGCGTGGTGATTAATATTGTTCAGAATGAAACGATGCAAACCGAAATGCTGGCAGCACATATCATTTCCAACCATCTGGATCTGCTTGGGAAAAACCAGATGAAGCAGCTTGCCCGTGCATGTTCCTGCAAGCTGGAGGAAGTGCTTTTGGCAGCAGCGCGGATCCGGGAGCTGAATCCCAAACCAGGAAGCGGATATGGGGATGAGAACTATGATAAATATATCGTACCAGATATAATTATTACCCAGACGGAACACGGATTTGAAATGCAGCTTTCCGATGAGACACTGCCGCAGATTGCCGTCAATCCGTATTATCTGTCATTGATGAAGCAGAAAGATACCGAGACGGAGGCAAAGGACTACATTGAGGGAAAAATCCAACAAGCTGAATGGGTCTGCCAGTGCATTGGGCAGCGCAATCAGACATTGTTGCGGCTGGCAGAAGAGATTTTGTGCGTACAGGGGGAGTTTTTCGCAAAAGGAAGTGGAAAACTGGCTCCGTGGACGCAGAAACAGGCGGCTAAATCGCTGGGGGTCAGCGAGCCGACGCTGAGCCGGACAGTGCGTGAAAAATATCTGCAATGCCGCTGGGGGATTTTTCCGCTGTCATATTTCTTTTCAAGACACATGGCTGCGGGGGGATTCGGGACAACGGATAAGGGAAGAATGGCAGAACGGGAAGAGGCGGCGAATCAGGAAGAAACGGCGGTTCAGGCAGAAGTGGTAAATCGGATAGAAACAGGCGGAGATCCGCGAGAGGCAATCCGCTATCTGATTAAGACGGAAAATCCGAGAAAGCCGTTCAGCGACCGCGTGCTGTCAGAAAAACTGGCGGAAGCAGGGATCACGCTGTCGCGGCGGACCGTGGCGAAATATCGGGAAGAGATGGGGATACGGGACGCATCAGGGCGGAAGTGCTTTGGTAGCTGACAGAAAACATAGACAGAAAGACAGAGGGAAAACTATGTCGTTGCAATTTATAATCGGTGGTTCTGGTTCGGGAAAGACACGGACACTGTATGAAAATCTGATCCGTCAGTCGATGGAAGAGCCGGACGGACGTTTTTTTGCGCTGGTGCCGGAACAGTTTACGATGCAGACGCAGAAAGAGATCGTGATGCTGCATCCGAACCATGGCGTGATGAATATCGATATTGTCAGCTTTGAGCGCCTGGCATACCGGGTGTTTGAGGAGCTGGCGATTGAAAACCTGGCGGTGCTGGATGATATGGGAAAATCGATGGTTCTGCGGCGCGTTTCATCGGGCGTCCGGGGAAATCTGTACCTGTTCGGAGGACATCTGGACAAGGCGGGCTTTATCAGTGAGATCAAATCGATGTTGTCTGAGTTTTTCCAGTACGGCATCACGGAGGAAAAGCTGGAGACGCTGATCGGGGAGACGAAAAGCCCGCTGCTGCGCCAGAAGCTTCTGGATATGCAGGTTTTATACCGGGCATTCCAGGCGTATACCGAGGAAAAAGTGATCGTAAAAGAAGAAATTTTAAGCCTTCTCTGCCGGGTGCTGCCGCAGTCACAGCTCATCCGCGACAGCGTTGTGACGCTGGATGGCTATACAGGCTTTACGCCGATCCAGTATGAGCTTCTGGAACTCTTATTCCAGTGCTGCCGGAAGGTGATCGTGACGGTCACGATGGATCCGGAGGACAACCCGTACCGCGAGAGCGTGCAGCAGAAGCTCTTTTACATGAGCCGTCATACCGTCTGCCGTCTGATTGACCGTGCTGCAGCTGCCGGATGCAGCCGGGATGAGGATATTTTGTTGAAAGAAAAACCAATGTGGAGATTTAAGGACAGCCCGGAACTGGGATTTATTGAAAATGAATTGTTCCGATATAGAGGAAAGGTGTATCATTCTGGGAGCGGGAACGAAAGCGGGGCTGCGGCTGAACACGGTCGGGAAAACCTGCGTCTAATTGAAGCAGCAACCCCGCAGGCGGAAATCTCTTTCTTATGCGGAGAAATCCGGCGTTTGGTGGCATCGGAGGGCATCCGTTACCGGGAGATCGCGGTGATTACCGGCGACTTGGAGACATATTCCCGGGAGATTCTGAGGCAGTTTGAGAAGAATCAGATCCCGTGTTTTATTGATTATAAGAAAAATATTTTAAGTAACCCGATGGTGGAACTAATCCGGGCGGCGCTGGAGGTGCTGCAATCGGGCTTTTCCTATGAATCGGTGTTTCGATTCCTGAAAACAGGGCTGGTGATGCCGCTTGCGGGGCTTTCACCGGAAGTGATCTATCAGGCGGAAAATTATGTGATTGCGCTTGGAATCCGCGGGTTTAAGCGGTGGAACAGCACATGGGAGCGCGTGTACCGGGGGGCTGAGCTTATCAATCTGGATGAGTTAAATCAGTTCCGTGAGGCGGTTGTCACACCATTTCTGCCGTTTCGGGAGGTGTTTTCCAACCGCAAAGCAACGGTGCGCGAGCGGACGGAGGCGCTGGTCCATTTTCTCGAAGCACTTGAGATGGAGCAGAAGCTGGCGGCGATGGCGCAGCAGTTTGAAGAAGTGGGCGATATGAGTCTTGCCAAGGAGTACGGGCAGGTGTATGGGCTGGTGATGGATCTGTTTGACCGGATTGTGGCGCTTCTCGGCGAGGAGATCATGGGACAGCGGGAGTATGCAGAGATTCTGGACGCCGGTTTTGCGGAGATCAAGGTAGGACTGATCCCCGCGGTCGTGGACCGGATCGTGGTCGGCGATATCACGCGAACCCGTCTTTCCAATATAAAAGTGTTGTTTTTTGCCGGAGTCAATGACGGGATAGTGCCGTCTGTTTCGGGACGCGGCGGGATCCTTTCGGAGGCGGATCGCCGGGCGCTGCGGGAAATGCAGGTAGAATTGGCGCCGACCGCGCGGGAGGAAAGCTTTTTGCAGCGATTTTATCTCTATCTGGCGCTGACAAAGCCGTCGGACTATCTCTATCTGTCGTGTGCGGCGTCCTCTGCCGAGGGAAAAGCGATGCGTCCTTCGAGTCTGATGCTGCAGCTGCTTAAATTATTTCCGGAGAAACGTCTGGAACAGCCGAAGGAAGAGAAGGAAGCGCTCTGGTCGCCGGAGCTTGGCATGAGCTGGGTGCTTCGGGGACTGCAGGATGAAAAAAGCGGGGAAAATGACCAGTTTATATCGCTGTACCGATACTTTATTCAGTCAGAATCGTACCGGGATGAAATGCAGGCGCTCTCGGATGCTGCATTTTATACCTATCAGGATACGGGCATCGGGAAGGCGGCGGCGCGGGCGCTCTATAGCCCGATTCTGCGGGGCAGTGTGACGCGTATGGAGCTGTATGCGTCGTGTGCGTATGCACATTTTCTTTCGTATGGGCTGGAATTGTCGGAACGGCAGATGTACGAGATTGCCCCGTCGGATATCGGAAATCTGTTCCATGCGGCGATCGACATGTATTTCACGCGGATGAAAGAGGAAAATCGCCGGTTTTCCGGCATTTCGGAGGAAGACCGCCAGAAAATGGTGGCGGAGTGCGTGGCGTCGGTCACGGAGGAATACGGCAATGCGATTCTGGGAAGCTCGTACCGGAATCAGTATCTGGAACGGAAGGTATACCGGATCACGGATCGGACGATCTGGGCACTGACGGAACAGCTAAAAAAAGGTGATTTTGAGCCAGCCGGGTTTGAGGTCAGTTTTTCACCGATGGATCACCTGAGAGCGATGCGGATTCCGCTTTCAAGCGAGGAGGCGATCCATCTGCGCGGGCGGATTGACCGAATCGATCTCTGCGAGGATGGCGACCGGCTGTATCTTAAGATCATTGATTACAAGACGGGAAAAACGAAATTTGACCTGACGGATATTTATTATGGATTGCAGCTGCAGCTGGTCGTCTACATGGATGCGGCGATGGAGAAGATCGGGCGGGAATACCCGGATAAAACGGTGGTTCCAGCGGGGCTTTTCTATTATCATATCGAGGATCCGATGGTGGAGCGCAAGCCGGTGGAGTCGGAGGAGGAGACGAATGCCGATATTTTGAAGGCACTGCGGATGAACGGGCTGGTAAACGGCGATCGGGAGGCACTGGCACATCTGGATAACCGGCTGGGCGAGGAGGCGACGGCGGATTCGGATGTTGTGCCGGTTTCGATTAAAAATGAGGCGATCGTTGAGCGGCGTTCGCAGGCGGCAGGGGAAGAAAAATTCCGTGTGCTGGGCGCGTATGTGAACCGAAAAATGAAGCATATGGGGCGGGAGATTCTGGATGGAAACATTGCGGCGTCGCCGTACAAAAACGGTCAGAAAACGGCGTGCGATTATTGCCCGTACACAGTGTGTGCGGATTTGATTTGAAAACGGACGGCTACCAGTTCCGGCGTTTTGATAAGCTGAGCCCGGAGGAGATCTGGGGGAAGATGGAAGAAAAGGATAAGGAAACGGAACGGTAGGTTTGTGTTTGGCTGTGACTGTGGGAATGAAAGAAGAACCAGTCATGAAAAAGGAAAGGGCGAGAAATGGCAGTAAATTGGACCAGGGAACAGAAGCAGGTAATTGAGGGGCGGGAGAAAAGCCTCCTGGTGTCGGCAGCGGCCGGAAGCGGCAAGACCGCGGTGCTGGTTGAGCGGATCATCCAGATGATCACGGAGGGGGAGAACCCGAAGGACATAGACCGCCTGCTTGTCATGACTTTTACCCGGGCGGCAGCGGCGGAGATGCGGGAGCGGATCCAGGCGGCGATTGAGAAAAAACTGGAATCGGAGCCGGAAAATGAACATCTCCAGCAGCAGGCAGTTCTGGTTCAGTTTGCCCAGATCACGACGATCGACAGCTTCTGCCTGCATGTCATGCGGGAACATTTTGACCGGCTGGACATCGATCCAGCATTCCGGGTCGGCGATGAGGGCGAAATGCTTCTGATGCGCGCTGATGTGATGGATGGGCTGCTGGAAGATTATTACCGCGACGGCGGGAAACGGTATGAGGAGTTTGTGGACGCGTATGCGACGGGCAAGGCGGACGGTGGAATTGCCGAGTATGTGATGCAGGTCTACAATTTCGCCCAGAGTAACCCGTGGCCGGATGCGTGGTATGAAAAATGCCGTGAGGAGCTGCTCCTGACCGAACAGGGAGAGCTGGAGCAGACGGAGTGGATGCAGTTCCTTTTGCGTGATATTGCATTGCAGGCGCAAGAGTGGGAAATACAGCTTCGGGAGGCGTGGGAGATCTGCCAGGAGACGGGAGGACCGATGCCGTACCTGCCGATGATCGAGGAAGATCTGCGCCATGCGGAGGCAGTCTGCGGGGCAGCCGGTTCGTTTGAAACGATCTCGGAGGCATTGGAACAATTTACGTTTTCGCGTCTGGCGGCGATCCGCGGCAAAAACGGGGAGGTCGATCCGGAGAAAAAGGCGCTTGTTTCCGACTGCCGCAGCCGGGTCAAAAAAGCAGTTGAAAAGTTAAAAGGAGAGTACCTGTTTGCCTCCCCGGAGCAGATGCTTACGGATATGGAAGCCGGAAAAGAGCGGATTTTGGAACTTTTGGAGCTGGCTCAGGAATTTGGACGGCGGTTTAGGGCGAAGAAGAAAGAGAAAAATGTGGTGGATTTTCATGATCTGGAACATTTTGCGCTGGAGATTCTGACAGAACCGGAATCAGAATGTTCCGAGGCGGAGGAAACTTCAAGTGCAGAAGAAACCGATCAGATGCAAGGGAAAAATGCCTGGACAGTGCGCGTACCAGGCACAGTCGCGGATGAGCTCGCCGTGCAGTACGACGAAATTCTGGTGGACGAGTACCAGGACAGCAACCTGGTTCAGGAGACGCTGATCCAGTGCATCAGCGGTGAACGTTTTGACCGCCCGAATGTGTTTATGGTGGGCGATGTCAAGCAGAGTATCTATAAATTCCGCCTGGCGAGACCGGAATTATTTCTGGAAAAATACAGCACATACACGTCGGAGGAGAGCGCGCACCAGAAGATCGAGCTTCACCAGAACTTTCGAAGCCGGGATCACATACTGGAATCGATCAATGCGATTTTTTACCGTATCATGACGGAAAAGCTGGGAAATATATCCTATACGGAAGATGCGGCACTGCATCCGGGCGCAGCCTTTGAAGAGCGGGATGGCCTGGATGAGTTAAAGACGGAGCTTTTGCTGGTGGATTTGTCGGTGCAGCCGCAGAAAGAGACGGAATCCCCCGAGTTAGATGATGAGGCAGCCGATTACACCGCCAGAGAGCTGGAAGCGCGCATGATCGCCGGAAAGATCCGTGAGATGACGGATAAAGAACGGGGGATCACGATCTGGGATAAGGAGCTTGGCGCTTACCGTCGGGCGCAGTACGGGGATATTGTGATTCTGCTTCGAAGCGTCAGCGGATGGGCGGAAGAATTTATCGAGGTGCTGGCGACGCAGGGGATTCCGGCGGTCGCAGAGTCTCGGACGGGATATTTTAATACGCTGGAAGTCGAGACGGTGCTGAATCTTTTGGCAGTCATTGACAATCCGATGCAGGACATTCCCCTGGCGTCGGTGCTCAAATCGCCGTTTGGCGGCGTTTCTGATGAGGAGATGGCGTGGATTGTGGCGGAACATAAGGCGGGCGTTGACCGGTCGCGGGATGCAGGGCTTTACCGGGCGGTTGTGGAGTATATGAACGAGGATGGACCGGTGAAGTCGAATGACGAAAGTGACGATTCGTCGATCGCGGATGCGTTTCGTTTTCAAAAAAATAAATTAATTCAAAAGAATAACCTGCGCCGAAAACTCCAAAAACTCTTTACTCTCCTGGATACATTCCGCCAGGAATCTGTTTACCTGCCGATGCACGAACTCCTCTACCGGATTTACGACAAAACGGGCTATTACCGCTATGTGTCGGCGCTTCCGGGCGGGGCGGGACGGCGCGGCAATCTGGATATGCTGGTGGAGAAAGCGGCAGCCTATGAGGCGACGAGCTACCGGGGTGTGTTCCATTTCATCCGGTATATTGAGAAGCTGAAAAAATACAATACAGATTTTGGTGAAGCGCCGGTGGCAGATTCCGAGGGAACGGTGGTGCGGATCATGAGTATCCATAAGAGCAAGGGACTGGAATTTCCGATCGTGTTTGTGGCTGGAATGGGAAAAAATTTTAACAAGCAGGATACGCGGGGGAAACTTCTGATTGACGCGGATCTGGGAATCGGAACCGACTATCTGGACAGTGAGAAGCGCATCAAGGGACCGACGCTCAAGAAAAATGTGATGAAACGCCGGATGGAACTGGAGGCGCTGGGCGAGGAACTGCGTGTTCTTTACGTGGCGCTGACGCGTGCGAAGGAAAAATTGATTCTGACGGCGTCCTCCCGGAAATTGGAGGATCGGATTGCGAAGTGGAGCGCAGTGGCAGCCGAACACGGGGCGATTCCGTATACGATTCTGACGCTGGCTTCCTCGTATCTGGATTGGATTTTGATGAGTATTCCGGAAAAAAATCCGTGGATTTCATATCAGATGGAAACGCTTTCCGACCAGATCGACCGTGAGATTGGCACGCAGATACGCCAGACGTTATCGAGAGAGTGGCTGCGGTGGCTGGCGGGGGAGGACAGCCATTTGTCGAATGACGAGAATCATCCAAACACGCAAAATCGGCTCGAAAATATCAGGCAAATAGAATCGATCATCAGCAGCAACTACCATTTCCAGTACCCATACCTGGACGATCTGAGTCTCAACACCAAGATGTCCGTTTCTGAACTCAAGAAAAAGGGCATGGAGGAAGAGGAGGAGGAGATGGTATTTCTGCCGACGCTGCCAGTGTTTATGGAGAAGGAGCAGGAAGAAAAAGGCGGCGCGACGCGCGGTACGGCGTACCATCGTGTGTTGCAGTTTTTGCCGTTTGAGCGGGCAATGTCGAGACAGGAGTTAAATGCATTTCCGGCGAAGCTGGCGGCTGAGGGGCGGATGGACGCCGAGGCGGCGGCGTTGGTGCGCGGCTCAGATCTGGCAAAACTGACAGCCAGTTCATTGGGAAAACGCATGCAGAGAGCGGCAGCAGCCGGGAAACTGTACCGGGAAAAACAGTTCGTCATCGGCATTCCGGCGCGCGAGATGGGCGAGTGGGATTCGGATGAGCGGATTCTGATACAGGGTATCATCGACGCCTTTTTTGAGGAGGATGGCAAGCTGGTTCTGGTGGATTATAAGACAGATTATGTGGAAAATTCAGACATTCTGATCCGCCGCTATGAGGCACAGGTGCGCTACTATACCCGCGCACTGGAACAGATGACAGGAAAAAGGGTGGCGGAGCGCTACCTGTATTCGTTCCGGTTTGGGGCGATTGAAGTGTAAGGCAGTGATTCTGGATACAGATAGGCACGTTCGGAGCCGATCGTATTTCCAGTCAATACGCCGGGATATGCGGCGCAGGAGGATCTGACGGAGTACCGGAGTTTTACGGATTATACGGATCAGGGCTTTGTTTATGTCCATGCGGGCTGCCGCGGCCGATAACTTTATAGAGTGGGTCAATGCGTGCTGCGCCCAGAGGAATTAAAATAATAAAATTAGAGAAATTAGTTTTGGTTAAAGGGTATCATCCGCCACCAGAACCGCTACCTGCGTCAGAAAATTCTCAGGATTTTTGTGCTGGGGCGGTCCCTCCAGATAGAGGTGGCGGGCGGTGCCCTTTAATGGAATCTGATATTTGTTAGCATACGCACAAAGATGCTTCACAATTACCGGAAGACCTTCATAGGCACCGTGATAAAAGATACAGAGCGCTTTCTGGCAGGGCAGGGTGACGAGATGTTCACCCAGGCTTTCCGGCGGGACGGCGATGCAGCAGGTAAAATCGCCCGGATTCGAAAGGTTGTATTCGGTGAAAAACATATGCTGGGTGGTGTCAGAACCATATTGGCGGATCGCTTGATGAAGACGCTACGTAATTGCTCTTTCTTGTCTTCAAGTTCTGTCGAATGCAGATCCTGGCAGTAAACGGTCTGGGCGGGAAGTTCTATCTGTCGGATTTCAAAGTCATTGTGCCCTTTTGAATGTTCTTTTAATTTCTCAATATTCCGGCTGTTCTCGTCACGCAGATCTTCCAGACGCGCGATCAGCGGCTCCAGATCCGTCGTGCCGTGATAATAGGCATAGATATCATCCAGCGACAGACCGAGATTCTGCAGAATGCGGATGCTCCGGATGCGCGAGACGGTGTCTGCTGTATAGTAACGGTTTCCATTGATACCGTCTCTCTGATCCGGCAGAATAAGCCCCTTGTCTTCATAATTTAAAATCATGCGCCGGGTCACTTCCAACGCTTTGGCTGCCTCGCCGATCGAGAGCAGCCGTTTTTTATCGTGCGTCATAAAACCTCCTGTTAGATATCCATAAGATGTGCAATCATGTATATTTGCCATGTAGGATTCTGGTGCAATTTTTTACACTCATAGTTGTGTATGATTACATGAAAAATAAGTAAAAATTATATAAATTAGCTAAAAAGGGATTGTATCGCACATCAATGTACGATGTATAATCATTTTATTGAAAGCGGGATGCCGTGTCAAGTATCCCGCCGATGCAAAACGCCACACAATTTGTCATATTATGCACGTTGAAAAGGAGTATCCGGGCAGGCAGGAGCGTCAGACATTGGGGAGAATGAGTATTTTATATACAGAAAGATTTGATGGCTCATCTGCAAACATCTGCCCGGAGAAACATTTCAACCAAAACACCTTTATTGTATACCTATGATGCTGCGTTTTATCTGGAAAAATCAAGAAAGAATTGACATTTGAACGCCTTCCATATATGCTTGAACCAATATGATTTTCGATTTGACAGATGGGAAAATCAATGGAAAATCTAAGCAGATATGGGAGGCTTTTATGGATCAGGAAAATCAGACACCACACAAACGGCGTGTCAGATATAAAGGAAAATATCCAAAAAAATTTGAAGAAAAATATAAAGAGCTGCAGCCGGAGAAGTATCAGGACACGATCCAGCACGTGATTCAGAAGGGAAATACACCAGCGGGCATGCATATTTCCATTATGGTGCAGGAGATTCTGGATTTTTTGCAGATCCAGCCGGGGCAGGTCGGATTTGATGCGACGCTAGGATACGGCGGACATACGAAGGCGATGCTGGCCTGCCTGAAAGGTCAGGGACATATGTATGCGACCGATGTTGATCCGGAGGAATCCGCCAAGACGCGGAAACGCCTGGAAGAAGCGGGCTATGGCGAGGACATGCTTTCAATCCGTCTCCAGAACTTCTGTACAATCGATGAGATTGCCAAAGAAGCGGGTGGTTTTGATTTTATTTTAGCCGATCTGGGCGTGTCTTCAATGCAGATTGACAATCCGAAGCGAGGCTTTTCGTTCAAGGTAGATGGACCGCTGGACCTGCGCCTGAATCAGGAAAAAGGCATCAGCGCCGCCGAGCGCCTTGACACGATCGAGCGTGAGGAGCTGGCGGGCATGCTGTACGAAAATTCAGACGAACCGTACTGCGAGGAGCTGGCAAAAGCGATCACGGATGAGATCCGCCGTGGAAACCGGATCGATACGACCACGAAACTCCGTGAAATCATTGAAAAAACATTGGATTTCCTTCCGGAAAAGGAGAAAAAGGAGACAGTCAAGAAGACCTGTCAGCGTGTTTTCCAGGCGCTCCGGATCGATGTAAACCAGGAATTTGAAGTGCTCTATGAGTTTATGGAGAAGCTTCCAAATGCGCTTCGACCGGGTGGACGGGCAGCGATCCTGACCTTCCATTCCGGAGAGGATAAACTGGTGAAAGCGGCGCTCAAAGAGGGATATCGCGCCGGTATCTATAAAGAATATTCCAAAGATGTGGTGCGCCCGTCCGCGCAGGAGTGCGTACAGAACCCGCGTGCCCGCTCAACGAAGATGCGCTGGGCGATCCGGGCGGACGAGTAAAATGAATATAAAAGAAAATATATGAAAAAACAGGGCAGCTGTTCCGAGCAATATGGGAGCGGCTGTCCTGTTTTTATTGTGAAGATCAAAGAGAGTCCATGTGAAAAAATTTCGGGCGCAGTGATGTCTGGTTCTGCAAAAATCCGATTAAAAGAGCAAAAATGTTTTTTTAGCGAGATTTCTGTTTCCGGTGCGTATACTATAAGATTACTTTTCAGAAAATAGAAAAGTGGTCACAGTTGTGAAAGAAGAAACAGCTGCGAAAAAAACAAATCCGCGAGAAAGTTTCGTGAGAAAGAGAGGAAATACATTGAAACAGGAAACACAAAATGAATTGGAACGATTTAGGGATTATTTGAGAGAACAGGAAAAAAGCAGCCACACGATCGAAAAATACTGCCGGGATGTGAGAAAGTTTTTGATGTTTGCTGATGAAGACTGGGATAAAAATACAATTATATCTTTTAAGGAATATCTGCAAGCTCATTATAAAACGTCCAGCGCCAATTCGATGCTTGCGTCTCTGAACAGCTACTTTCATTTTATCGGAAGACAGGAATACTGTGTCCGCACGTTCCGGGTGCAGAAGCGGATTTTCTGTGATGAGAGACAGGAAATGACGCGCAGCGATTATCAAAAGTTAGTTAAGGCGGCGCGGGAGCGCGGCGATGAACGCCTCTGTGCGATATTGCAGACGATCGCGAGCACGGGCATACGAATCAGCGAGCTTTCATATATTACAGCGGAATCGCTGGCACAGGGGGAAGTAGTGATCGACTGTAAGGGAAAACAGCGGGTGATCCTGCTGCCGCAGTCGCTGATGCTGTATCTGACGCAGTACTGCCAGAAGCAGCGGATTGTGAGAGGCAGTATCTTTGTCACAAGAAGCGGGCAGGCAGTCCGCAGACAGAATGTGTGGGCGGACATGAAATCCGTCTGCGCCGAAGCAGGTGTTCTTCCGAGCAAGGTATATCCGCACAATCTGCGCCATCTGTTTGCCAAGATATTTTACGAGCGCAATCACGATCTGGTCCGTCTGGCAGACTATCTGGGTCACAGCAGCGTGGAAACGACAAGACGTTATACGATCATCAGCAGCCGTGAAGCGTGCCGCAGACAGCTGGAATTAGGTTTGTTGATTGATAGGGAAAATTGACGAAAAACATAATGGGAATTATGTCATGAAATGAAAAAAATCTGCATACATATCTAAATATATGATTTTATTATCAAGTTTATCACTTCTGAGAAAAAATTTCAACCTACAAAGACGTTAAAAAACAGTACTTGAAAGTACAGATATTTTATCCAAAATCCGACAAAAACCTTGCAAATTAAAGAAAAAACAAAACAGGTGGATATGACATAATTCCCATTATGTCAGCCGGGGAGGTGGAGTATGTGAGAGAAGATCTGACGGGGCGCCGGTATGGACGTCTGACTGTCTGCCGGGAAATAAAACAGGCAGCAAAAAGCCGCCGCCATTACTGGCTGTGCCGGTGCGACTGCGGGAAAGAAAAGACCGTGGAGGAGTCCCATCTGAAAACAGGGCATACGAAAAGCTGCGGGTGCTATCGGAAGGAGCTTCCGTCCAGTCGGCGGATCGATCTGACAGGCCGTCAGTTCGGACGTTTGAAAGTGCTTGAAGAGGCGGATAATTCCAACCGGACAGGCGGATATTGGAAATGTGTCTGTAGCTGCGGACGCCTGATTGAGGCATCCAAAGAAAGCCTGTGCGCGGGAAAAACCAAGAGCTGTGGGTGCCTGCAGGCGGAGACACGAAAGAAAAACATGAAAAAAGCGATTCATTTTGTAGGCGGAACCTGCCTGGAACGAATCGCCAACCAGAAAAATACGGCAAACAATACAAGCGGCTACCGAGGCGTCTACCAGCGGGAAAATTCCCGGTGGCGGGCAGCGATCGGCTTTCAGGGAAAAGTGTACAACCTTGGAACCTTCGTAAACCTTGAGGATGCGGTGGCAGCGCGGAAAAAAGCAGAAGAGGAATTGTACGAGCCATTTTTGCGGGAACATGGCGTGAAAGCGGTGCAGAAGGGAGGTATTTAAATCTGCATAAGGGGACCTGCGTTGATGATAGATAAGACAGGAGGCAAAAAGAATGAAAAAAGCGAAGAAAAAGGGGAAAAGTTACAGTCAAGGATGGTTTGAACGTCAGTCAAGGCGTTTCATGTCAGTGCTTTTGTGCAGCAGTATGTTGAGCACAAGCGTGGCAAATACAGCCGCATTTGCAGCTGCCACATCCGAAGGAGGGGATGAAAGACAGGAATTTTCATTGGAAAAAGAAGTCCTCAGGCAGGCAATCCGGGATGCTGCTAAAAAAGGAAAGACAGTAAAAGAGGATGTATTTACGTTTTCCGGCGATGAGGCAGAAACCTACGAGGGACTGTTTGAAGAAGGAAATCTATATGAACTGCATCCAGATTTCGAGAAGAAAAACGACCGGCTTACTTTGAAAATGTATGCCCGCTTAGAGGATGAAGAGGACATGGATCAGTATACGATCAGCGGAAATGAAGAAATTATTTTCCTGATGACCAACTCTTCTTCAAAAGAGCGCACCGGACGGATTCTGGTGGATGGAAGAGCCAGCGCATGGATGACGGTTGCGCCATTTGGTGAAGTAAAAAAGCAGGTTGAGCTGGAGACAGAGGAAGCGGTTCCGACCGAGATAGAAAATGAGGTAAAAGAACCGGAAAGTGCAGTTCCGGCAGGAAGTGAAGATATCACAGAAGAGGATACGGCTCTGGAGGACGATGTAAAGGAGCAGGAAAATGCTTCAGATACAGGTAACAATCAAATAAAAGAAGAAACCTCGGATCCAGAAAAACAGGACAAAGCAGAGCAGAAAGCTCAGGAACCGAATACAGGAGATTCAGAAGATACCTCGGATATAAAAGAAGAACCGGAAGCAGCGGATGACAAGAAAGATTTATCGGAGCTGGATTCTGAGAACGAGAATGAAAAAGCAGACATGGATGCGTCCGATGCAGATACATCGGATTCAGAAAATGACAGCGCCCAGGACGAAGATTCAGTTCAGGTATCACGTTCGGCTCATTTTTCGATGTTTTTAACTTCAGCTGCAATGGCATCTCCGTCTGATGCAAAAGAAGAAGAGAACGAGAACGATGAAAACGAAAAAAATAAGGCGATTGTAGGCGACGAAGCAGAAGAAGACAATTTCGAACGCATTCTGGGGGATTCATATGAAACGGTAGGCATTAAGAATGCATCCGCAGCCGCATTTGTAACTTCCGCGATGGAGCTTGGTCTGACAGACGTAGCTGTTTTGTCGGCAGTGGAAGTGGAAGAAATTCCAGACTGGCAGATTTCGAAGTCTAAAAAAGCTACCAATCTGGACGAAAACTTTGAATCCCAGGTAACACTTTCCCTTCCGTCAGCGGAGGAAAAACTGGAAAATGACATTGTGTTTGTGCTGGATAAATCTACCAGCGTGCAGCTGGAAAATGAAGCGTTAGAGATGCTTAAGGAGCTGCAGGCGCAGGCAAAGGAAAATGGCGCAAAAGTAAAGGTTGGAGTCGTTATTTTCAATAAAGAAGCGCACAAGTCTGACTTTATGGATTTGGGAACCCAGTATGATGCGATTGCGGCAGCGATCCGTGAGAATATTAGCAGCGGAACGAATCTTTCGGCTGGAATCCTTGCAGGCAAGAAAATGCTGGATGAGGATACGCAGGTGGCAGCAGGAAGAAAGAGCCTGGTGCTTTTAAGCGATGGCATTACCTATATTTTTGGGGAAAAACCGACGGCGGTTGCCTGGGGATTTGAGAATGATGGTTCAGAACATTCCTGGGCGGGACCGGATAACTGGATTCTTAAATATGGGAATAATAAAGCATTATCGGAGGATGAGTGGAACGAGCGCCTGGGTACAATCAAAGCGCAGATGGATGCACAGGCGATGAATTTGACCATTCATATGAGCCAGGAGATTTAACGCCATGTACCCCACCTGATGAAGGAAAAAAATATGCCAATAGCGTTGATAAAGCGCTCTATCTTTCCTATGAGGCATATCTGGAAGCGGCGAAGGAACAGTATCACTGCTATGCGATGCCGATTGGTTCATCTGCTGGTGAAAGCTATCCATGGGGACCGAGCTTTGTGAAATATCTGGCAGACGGAAAAACGGTAAGTTTTGAAGATATCAAAAATGATATCCTTTATGCCGTCGATCGGGACTCGACTGTGGAAGATTATATGGGTTGGGTCAAGGATGACTACAATTTTGACTTAAAGAGCATCGACCGTCTGACTGTTGGCGGCAGGGAGCTTTCTAAATGGAAAGATGGAAATACCGTTTATTTTGGAAATGAAGACGTGAATGCAGCTCAATATCGTTTTAAGGTGGAATACGATCCGTCGGATAAGGAAGGAGGAGAACATTTCATCTGGACGATGAATGAGGCGGTAAAAAATAATGAACCGGTGCAGCTGACCTATACGGTAAAACTGGTAAATCCGAAGAACAATCCAGGAGAATCGTATGGACGGTACGATGAAGACGGAAGCGAAGAGTATGATGGACTTTATACGAACCAGAAAGCAGTGCTGCATCCGGTTGGAAGCGATCAGGAAAAAGGAAAAACGGAAGTATTTTCGAAACCGACTGTATCATATACGATTCCGGGAGGAGAACTTCCGACGATTCCAGAGGGAGGAACTTCTAAATCGAAGACAGCGGAACAGCTGGATGAAAATTTTAAGTCTCAAGTGGCTTTGTCCTTGCCGTCAGCGGAGGAGCAGCTGGTAAGTGATGTGGTGCTTGTCTTAGATAAATCAACCAGCACGGGACTGAAAGAGCAGGCATTGGAAATGCTTCAGAACCTCAAGAAAGAAGTGCAGGAAAAGGGAGCAAAGGTCAAAGTGGGAGTAGTGCTCTTTAACAAGGAAGCGCATACGGATGGATTTATGGATTTGGAGACCCAATATGAGGCGATTGAAGCAGCCATTTGTCAGGAGATTAAGAGTGGAACCAATCTTCACGCAGGTATTTTAGCGGGTAAATCGATGTTAGACCAGGATACAGGAGTGGCAGATGAACGCAAGACACTGGTAGTTGTCAGTGATGGTATTACCTATATGTTTAATGAGAATCCGACGGCGGTTGCCTGGGGATTTATGGCAGATTCTCCGAAACATTTTGCAGGACCGGATAACTGGAAATCCAAGTATGGAAATAATCAGGCACCGACGGACTGGAATGCATGGCTGACCGGCATAGGAGCCAGACTTTCAGAGCAGAAGGATACACACGACTATCCATATGGAACGGAACCGGATGCATCGCTTATTACACCGGTGGAGGAAGCAGGAAATTATGTGAATTCGATCGATAAGGCATTATATCTTTCGTACGAGGCGTACGCACAGGCAGCTTCGGAAGGATATCACTGCTATGCGATGCCGATTACGCCGCCCGGAACGGCAAGTAACTATGAGTGGGGAATGAGTTTCATGCGGTACCTCGCGAATGGAAAGCAGGTTTCATTTGACAGTATAGAAAATGATATTTTGTATGCCGTTGATAAAGGTTCTGTTGTGAAAGATTATATGGGCTATGTGAAAGAGGATTATAACTTTGATTTCGACCACTTAGACCAGCTGACAGTAGGGGGAAAAGCGCTTTCTATGTATCAGGAGGGCAACACCTGGTATTTTGGAGACGGAGAACCGGGACCGCAGAATTACCGTTTTAAAGTGGTATATGACGCAGGAAATAAGGCAGAGACAGAGATGTTTACCTGGTATATAGAAGAACCAGTTTCAAACTTTGCACCGGTGCAGCTTACCTATACCGTAAAACTGATAAATCCAAAGACGGCAGATGGAACCTATGGAAAATATGACCGGGACGGCAGCCAGCACTATGAAGGGCTTTATACCAATCAGGAGGCGGTTCTGTATCCGGTAGACAGCCATGGAAATGAGTATCGGCCAGAGGAATTCGCGAAGCCGACCGTATCATATGTGGTAGAACATGGAACCCCGGAACCGGGACCTGCTCCTACTCCTACCCCGAATCCAGACAATAACGGAGGCGGAAGCCACGGCGGTCACGGAGGCGGAAGTAGTTCTGGCAGTAAAAAGTCTTCGACCACAACCGCGTCGGGACCGGCAGCACAGCCGACGGAACCGGTTACACCGGTTGTACCAGAACCTCAGCCGGTTGTACCGGCAGAAGGACTTCCGAAGACCGGGGATACGGATCGGATGGATGTGCCGATGGCTCTGCTGGCAATTGGAATGATGGCAGCAGCTTATGTATTAATGACGGGCAGAAAAAAGACGGAAGAGTAAGACAAGACATAGAAAAATAAAAATTGCCCGGTTATAAGAGCAGGTTTGTAGGGCGGCGCCAGAAATAATGGCGCTGTCCTAAAACTATGCTATTATCTGTTTCGTTTTGTATGCAAATTAATACATCATTTATAAAAATATATAATTTGCTTAATAAATAAAGGCGCAGAACGTTTCACGGGCAAAGATGGAGGGCTCGATGCAAAAGTGGACACGGAAAGCAGCGGCTGTGATAGCTGTCATCTGTCTGGCGTTCGGTACAGCGGGGGTGGCAATGCATAAATGGGATGAAATGCGTCAGGAGAAGGCGCATGAAGAGCTGACCGCTCAGGTTGTGGGAATGTCGGAAGCAGGGACGACAGGAGAAATAATGCCGGAGAAAAAAGTGCCAGAAGTGGACAATGAGATAGATGAGACAAATGCAATAAAGGAGACAGAATATGTGTCAGCAATTGATTTCGTAGTGCTGGATTCCCAGAATCCGGACGTCGTTGCCTGGATTCAGATTCCGGGAACACAGATCAATTATCCGGTGGTTCAGGGGAAGGACAATGATTATTATCTGCATCGTGATCTGAACGGGCAGAAGAGCACGGCGGGCACGATTTTTCTGGACTATGCCGATCGGGCAGATTTTTCGTCCCTGCATAACGTGCTGTACGGCCATCACATGAAGAATGGAAGTATGTTTAAGGACATTTCCAGATACAAGGATCAGGGCTATTTCGATCAGCATTCAGAAATCATTCTTTATACGCCGGAGCGGGAGATTCATTTAAAAGCCCTGGCGGCTGTCTGCACATCGCCGGATGCGATCCGCCGGAAAACGGAGTTTGCATCGGGAGAAGAATTTGCGTCATATATTCAGCAGATGACAGCGGGCGCGAGCGCGTCCGCGCCGATCGAGGGGACGATCGTGCGTTTGTATTCATTTGTGACATGCAGCTATGAATTTAACAATGCCCGGACAATTCTATATGCGTATGAATCGGCAGAATAGTAACTGTTCACGGGTAGGCACTTTTGGAACCGAAAGTGCCGTAAGAAAACGTGGTGGCAGCAGGAATTTGCCGTATTTAAATGCGAAGCCACGGCAAATTCCGTTACTGGGCACGTATGCGTGAACAGTAACGCAGAATAAGATGGGGAATGTCCCAGATGTGGAAAAACAAAATGCGTTACCATGATGCAGTAACTGGATAGACAGAAAGACATAACATGGAAACAGACCGGAAAGAAATGTTTATACGCTACTGCATCTGGAAATAGATCTATCAAGGGAGGTAAAGGGATGGAAGAGAGAAAAATCAGATGCGCCGTCCGATAGCAGTATTGCTGGCGCTGATGCTGTCGTTTAGTTCCTTCGGTACGGCGACTGCCTATGCGGATGATGCGGCAGTTGTCAAAGAAAGTGTGGACACAGCGGGAACGCAGGAGAAAGTCGATCTGGATAAGTGGATGGAGAAAGAAGTATTTGGTACTGGAAAACAGGCAGAGAATATTGCTGGGAAAGATACTGTTGGAGTGCAGGATGGTTCTACGGTAGCGGATGTTTCTGGAGATGAGGGCTCAGATGGAGCTGGTGAAGGAAATGAAGCCGGAACTGTGGGTTCTGTGAATGAAAATGGAAACAGCCAGACAGGGGAAGAAAACGGTCAGAATCCGTCGGGTGAACAGACGGATAATCCATACGATTCGATCGAACGCCCATCTCAGTCTGACACGGTAGAAATTATTCCGGGTGCGCCGTCCGACTCGAAAAAGAACGAATCGGATGCCAATTCCGGTACAGGCTCTGCAGGTTCGGCGTCGGGAGCAGCCGGAGATTCTAATTCTCAGAATGGACAGGAAAATGTGGATAATTCCGGAAACCAGACGGGCGGCAGCCAGGAGACAGAGGTAAAACCTGTTTTACCGGAAGAGAAGGATTATGAATATTTTTATGATAAAGAAACTGGAAAATTTAAGGTAACCTTTAATATCAAAGAAGATGCCAAGGGTGACCAGACGATTGAGCTGAGCAAGGTGATGGAAGAGATCAATGCGGCTGGAAAGAAGCAGTTTGAACAGTGGTTCCAGACTAAAGAAGGTGCGAACGAGCTGGAAAATGCACAGTATTACGGACAAAATACGATCCGTCAGGTTTTCAATGGAGTTGAATATAGCTATAATATAAAAAATGGAACAGTCTGTCCGTATGAGGAACCGGGATGTACAATGGTATTTGATGTTTATATTACCAACGGTTCCAAACATACATATGTGTATAAAAATAACAGCTTTATCGTATCGACACCGGACATGAGCAATCAGGATCAGACAGGAGTCGTTGGATTTGACGGACAGGAACTGCCGGATGATTATACGAAGGGATTTCTTTCTCCCAAGTATGATATAAAGAATTCCAGCACAACAGGAGTTATTGAAAATCTGATTGATGAGGCATTGAAAGACACGCAGTCTCAGCGCCAGTACGGAATTGATAAGGACGGAAATTTAACGACGTCCTATATCAAATTAACGAAAAACGATATTAATGTTGGAGATCCGGTTTATAAGATTGGAAAAAAATATTATCTGTATTCAGAAAAATATGATTGCTATTATTGCGATTTTAATAGTGCACAGGTGGAAGAACAACCAAAAGGTTCTGGAAAGTATGTTGTAAAATCAATTCCGTCCGGCGGAAAAAGCAATTCTGCGATCAAGGCAGATGGAAGTAAATATTATGCTCCGTGGGTGCGTGGCGGTGAGATTGATGCAATCCGGGCATCAAAATATAAAATTCAGGATGCCTTGAATCAATATCTTTCTAAAAATAACACGACACTAGAAAAAGAAGTTCTTAAATACTACAACGAAAGAGGGGGAACTTCCTACACGACGATCGAGGAACTGCTTTCCAAGAATGAAGCAGCGGCAAATGAACTAACACGAGCGGGGGAGACCGGAAATTCTTCCTTGGTTTCTCTGGATCCTATGCTGATTCACTCCAGCAGTCAGTATGATAATTTTTATCAGAATATTTTCAGCTTCAATGTCGGCAGCCAGGAGGATATGAAAAAATTCCTGGAAAATGAAAATCTGGGTCACGGTCATGGTCATGGAAATTGGGCGACGGATGGGTGTGAGATGACGATCGGCGATTACATGGCGGATAAGTTAAATGAAACGGATGGTGCATGGGATAAGGCAAATGCCTATTTTAACGCATTGCTAAAGTCCGGTTTGATGGCGGAAGAAGCTACCTGGGTTGCATTTACCATGGCAACCAATATCGATGGCGAACGTTCAGATAACAATTATCAGAATACCGCCTGGAACTGGTACAGTTCCATGGTTCTCAAACAGCAGGATGGCACCTTCAACCTGACCAAGGTAGATACGGATGGCAGCCAGCTCGGAGATGACGAGGGCGAGGGGCAGACTTCGTTCTATCTCTGGTATATAGACAGCAAGACGGAGACAGATGAACAGGGAAATCAGAAGACAACGGATGTGACAAAATACTGTGTTTATGTGGATCCGGTCTACGAAACGGTAGAAAATGAAGATGGGACGAAAAGCCAGAAACTGGTAAAAGATGGATATTATGGCTGGGTTGAGTACGATCCGGACAACAAAGAGTTAAATTATACCGTCTCGACGACCAACGGAACCCTGAATATTGATTATGCACTTTTAGAGGGAGTGGTCTATTACCTTCAGGAAAAGGCGGCGCCAGATGGATATAAGGTGGATTCCAATATTTATGTGATCTGCGATGAAGAATCGTATCAGCAGATGACAGCCGAAAAAGGGATAAGCAGTGTGATTAACCCGGCCACCGGCGTGGAGAGTGCTGTGGTTTATATGGGCGCAATCAAAGGCGGCGAAACTCTGAAAGTAAACTTTGTCAACGGAAAGACAGCTCCGAAGCCAGATCCAACCCCGGATCATGGGGGTGGCGGAAGCCACGGCGGTCATGGAGGCGGCGGTTCCACTTCTGGAGGAAAGAAGACAGCTTCTGCGGGACCGGGGACAGTCACCGAAGAACCGGTGCTTCCGGAACAGCCGGCGGAAGTGTCGATTGAAAACATTCCTGCACAGGGACTTCCGAAGACAGGAGAGGACGGAGTAAACACATCGGCTCTGATGCTGACACTCGGACTGATCGCATCTGCTTATGTATGGATGAGCGGCAGACGGGAGGAAGAAGAGAACCGTAAAAACTAAAAGAAAACGGTGATGATAAAGACGCAGAAACGTTGTAAACAGGTATAAATCGAACAGATATAAATCAAACGGCAGCTGCTAAACAGGTGGATACAGTAAGTATCTCTTCCTGTTTGGCAGTTGCCGTTTGTCAAAATATGTTTTTTAAATAAAATACTCCGCCTCACTCCTGCGTGTATAGTTCTGCTCCAGCATCGCGACGTGGGACAGAAAAGCCTCGTTGTCGAAGTATTTCGCGCCAGCCGGGCAGATCTTGATGCACGCCTGACATTTAATGCAGATACCGGTGCAGGTGTCCGGTGCATCTGCCGGGATAGAGCCCATCGGACAGACCGTTGCACAGATGCCGCAGCCGGTACATTTTTCCGGATCGGTGACTGGTTTGGCTTTCAGGAAGACAGCCGGTTTTCCGTCGGTGCCGAGCGGGGTGTAATATGGTCCGACCGGATCATCGCCGCGCACGGCAATCGGAGCCGGGATTTCGGTCAGGGAAGCGATCTTTTCGGCTGCTTTGATGCCGAATGCATGGATCTGTGTGAGATCATCTGCATCTGGACGTCCGGTTGCCAGCTTGTCGCTGAATACGTGCTCGGTCGGGATACCGGCACCTGCGATGGTGTGGAAGCCGTGCGCCTCTAATTCATTGCGAAGCTCGATGAGCCCATTGTCGAAGTTGCGGTTTCCGAAGACAGCCACCGGAATGGCGAGCGCGCCATTTCCCTCAAAATGGGTCTGTACAAATGGGAGCATCTTGTTCGGGATGCGTCCCGCGTAGACCGGGGTGCCGATGACGAGCAGATCGTCTGCCCCGTATATATGAACTTTTTCGCGGCTTTCCGGCAGCGTGAAATCATAGGAATCCATCGGGACGCCGAGTGTGTCCGCGATCGCCTGTGCCAGCGTGGTAACAACCTTTTTCGCGTTGCCGGTCGGGCTGAAATAGACTGCGTGTACGTGATTGATTTTCATGAAAATACCTTCTCTTCGTATGCTTAAATTTAATTCGGTAAAATACCTTATTATAGTAGGTATTTTAATGGATTTATGGTGGGCTGTCAATGAAACATGAGTTTTTGCAGAATTACCAAAATATCATTACATATGTCTTGTCACATGAAATAATATGTGCTATACTGGTGCGGATGCACAAATGAAGTTTTGGATTGAAAGAGAACTCTGTTTGCGATAGGAGCATAGAGTGGCAGATAGTATTCTGCGATTTGAAGGCTGAACTATCTGCAGGATAAAAAGATAAGTGCAAACGTATGGTATAGAAAGGAAGGCAACAAAATGGTCCGGGAGGAAAATTATGATGTGGTCATCGTCGGGTGTGGCGTAGGCGGTCTGTACACCGCTTTAAACCTGCCGTCGGAAGACCGGATCTTAATGATTTGCAAGGAAGATATAGAGAGCTGTGATTCCATGCTGGCGCAGGGAGGTATCTGCGTGCTGCGGGATGAGACAGATTATGATGCGTATTTTGAGGACACGATGCGCGCGGGACACTACGAGAACCGCAAGGAGAGTGTGGATATCATGATCCGCTCCAGCCGGGATGTGATAAATAATCTGCTGAAATTAGGCGTAGGGTTTGACAAAAATCCAGATGGCAGTTTAAAATATACAAAGGAGGGCGCGCATTCGCAGCCGCGTATCTGTTTCCATGAGGACATCACGGGAAAAGAGATCACGACGACCCTGCAGACGCGTGTAAAAGAACTTCCGAATGTAGAAATCCGGGAATATACTGTTATGACGGATATTTTGGTAGAAAAGGGCATCTGCACCGGTATTCTGGCAAAGAATGCAGACGGCGATATTTTAAAGATTCATGCGAAAGACACGGTTCTGGCGACCGGCGGTATCGGTGGGCTTTACAAGCATTCGACGAACTTCCCGAGCCTGACAGGTGATGGGCTGGATGTGGCAAAGAAACACGGCGTGCGTCTGGAACATCTCGATTATGTCCAGATTCATCCGACCAGCCTGTACAGCAAGAAGCCGGGACGCAGCTTCCTGATTTCAGAATCGACCCGCGGCGAGGGAGCAGTTCTGTTAAATGGAAAGGGCGAGCGCTTTGTCGATGAGCTTCTGCCGCGTGATGTGGTGACGCAGGCGATCGAGAAGGAGATGGAAAAAGAGGGCAGCGATCATGTATGGCTGTCGTTTAAGGCAGTTCCGGAGGAGACGATCCGGAACCATTTTCCGCACATTTATGAGGAGTGCTTAAAAGAGGGCTACGATATCACGAAGGAACCGGCTCCGGTCGTACCGGCGCAGCATTATTTTATGGGCGGTATCTATGTCGATCATTTCTCCGAGACGACGATGGACACCTGTATGCGGTTGGTGAGACGAGCTGCAACGGCGTACACGGAAAGAACCGGCTTGCCAGCAACAGTCTGCTGGAAAGCCTTGTATTTGCAGAGAGAGCGGCAGGCAAGATCGCCGGACGGGAGGACGAAGAGTATGAATCCAATTACGATGCAGCTTGTTGCGGATGAGTATATCCGCATGGCGTTAAAGGAAGATATTAACAGTGAGGACGTTTCGACGAACGCGGTCATGCCGGAATACCGTAAGGGCGAGGTACAACTCTTAGCCAAGGCAGACGGTATTATCGCCGGTTTACAGGTGTTTGAACGCGTGTTTAAACTTCTGGACGAGGCGACCGAGACAAAATTTGAGGTAAAAGACGGGGATACCGTCACAAAAGGGCAGTTTTTAGGTGTGATCACCGGCGACATCCGGGTGCTTCTTTCTGGCGAGCGGACGGCGCTCAACTATTTACAGCGGATGAGCGGCATTGCGACCTATACGAACCAGGTGGCGAAGCTCTTAGAAGGAACGAAGACGACGCTTTTAGATACGCGCAAGACGACCCCGTGTATGCGTATATTTGAAAAATATGCGGTCAAGGTTGGCGGCGGCAGCAACCACCGTTACAACTTATCGGACGGCGTGATGCTCAAGGATAACCATATCGACGCAGCCGGCGGAGTTAAGGCGGCGGTTGAGGCGGCGAAGAAATATGCCCCATTTGTCCGCAAGATCGAGGTGGAGACGGAAAATCTCGATATGGTGCGCGAGGCAGTGGAAGCGGGCGCTGATATTATCATGCTGGACAATATGACCCCGGACGAGATGGCGGAGGCGATCCGCATCATCGACGGACGCGCCGAGACGGAGTGTTCCGGAAATATGACGAAGGAAAATATCGCAACGATCACGAAATTAGGCGTAGATTATGTGTCCAGCGGCGCGCTGACGCACTCGGCACCAATTCTGGATCTGAGCCTCAAACATCTGCGGGCATTATAAAAATTTAAAAACTAAGAAAGGACAGGGAAAACAGGATGGAAACAACGATGACAGGAGTACAGCGGAGAAAGAAAATACTGGAAATGCTGGGACAGTCATCCACACCGCTTTCCGGCGGGGCGCTGGGGCGGGCAGTCGGCGTGAGCCGTCAGGTGGTGGTGCAGGATATCGCGCTTCTGCGTACCGAGGGACACCCTGTCCTTGCGACTGCCCGCGGTTATTTGCTGGAGGTGCCGCACCAGACGGAACGCCTTTTTAAAATGTGCCATACGACCGAGCAGACGCGCGAAGAGCTGAATACGATTGTTGATCTGGGCGGCGAGGTGCTGGATGTCATGGTCAACCACCGCATCTATGGAAAGGTATCGGCGCCGTTAAATATCCGCAGCCGCCGCGATGTTGAGGCATTTGTGGAAAATATCCGGACTGGGCGTTCCACGCCGCTTTTAAACGTGACATCGGGCTATCATTTCCATCACGTGGCTGCCGATCAGGAGGAGATTCTCGACGAGATCGAGGCAGCGCTGCGGGAAAAGGGATTTCTGGCGGACTTCCTGTCATACGAGCAGGAAGAGGTGGAAAAATAGGGGGAAAGTCAAAAGAAATGAATTTTTGAAATTATTTTAAAAAATATGAAATTTCCTGTTGACATTCTTTTTCAAATGTTATATACTATCTTTGCTGTCGATGAGACAGATAAGCAGTTGGCTGAGAGGTCAGGTGCGGGAATGGTTACAGTGCCGGATAAAACGGTCAGAATCGCAAAATGAATATGAGTCTGTAGCTCAGCTGGATAGAGCAACGGCCTTCTAAGCCGTGGGTCGGGGGTTCGAATCCCTTCAGGCTCGTCGAATCTGTTTCGACAGATTCCTATGGTGGATATAGCGCAGTTGGTTAGCGCGCCAGATTGTGGCTCTGGAGGCCTAGGGTTCGAATCCCTATATCCACCTTCCTTTTAAAAGGATCTTTTGCTGATGGCTATCGCCAAGCGGTAAGGCACAGGACTTTGACTCCTGCATTCGTTGGTCCGAATCCAACTAGCCCAGTTAAATATGGGGTATTAGCTCAGTCGGTAGAGCACTTGACTTTTAATCAAGTTGTCCGGGGTTCGAATCCCCGATGCCTCATTACGAAGACACATTGCAGACGCGATGTGTCTTTTTGTGTAATGGGAAATCCCTTGGAAGTCTCTATTACACAAAAAGGCGCTAACGTGCCAATGATGCGCGCTCGCGCGAAATTGTAATATGAGGAGGTTTTAAGTTATGGCAAAAAAGTCCATGCGCGTAATCGGGGAGTACACAATGATCACAGCGGCGACCTTTGTCGTGGCGGCAGCCGTCTATTTCTTTCTGATTCCGAGCGGTGTATCGGTGGGAAGTATTTCCGGTCTGGCGATGCTTTTGGGAAATGTGATACCGCTGCCGATTTCAGTGCTGACCTTTATTTTAAATGCGGCGCTTCTGGTGGTGGGCTTTCTCTTTATCGGACGCGAGTTCGGCGTCAAGACGGTGTATACGTCACTGATTCTGCCGGTTTTTCTGTGGGTGTTTGAGCAGGTTTTTCCGGATTTTGTGTCGATCAACCAGGATGCGATGATGGATACGGTCTGCTATATCTTTGTTGTCAGCGTTGGTCTGGCTCTTTTGTTCCGGATGAATGCCTCGTCGGGCGGTCTGGACATCGTGGCAAAGCTCTTAAACAAATATTTCCATATGGAGCTGGGAAAAGCGATGGCGCTTCCAGGCATGTGTGTGGCGCTCTCATCCGTGTTTTTCAGCGATAAAAAACTGGTGGTGCTGGGCATTCTGGGCACATACTTAAACGGAATTGTGTTGGATCGTTTTATTTTCGGTCTGAATCTGAAAAAGAGAGTTTGCATTATCTCGGAAAAAGAAGAAGAGATACGCCAGTTTATCCTGCATACGCTTCATAGCGGCGCGACGATCTATCAGGGATTCGGCGCGTTTGACAATGAGCCGAAGACGGAAATTATCACGATCGTAGATAAAAACGAATATGCACAGCTCATGCCGTATATATTAAAAACAGATCCGAGGCATTTGTGACGGTGTATGCGGTGAATGAGATTATTTATCGTCCCAAAAGATAGAAAATGATGTTACTGATAAAAAAACTCAGTAAGCAAAAATGAACAAAATTTGCTTGACGTGGTAAGTGATTCATGATATAGTCTCATTGAAGTTAGATAAGACTAACCTACGAAAAGGAAAATAGAAGGCGGAAAAAGCCTTTTATTTTTTAAAAGATAGTTAGCTATATCTAACTAAAGATAGATATAGCTAACTAAGAGAAGCAGTCAGGAGGCAGAAAGATGGAACGGTTGTTTGAAGAAGTATTCGTAGAGGTGTGTGCGCCGACTCTTCGTGGCATCAAACCGTCGAACTTGTTCCGTTATCAGCCGCAGAACCGTGATAAACTCCTGGAAGCGCTTGATTTCTGGAACCGGGAACTGGAACCGTCGGGGCTTCAGGTGCGGGCGCTTAAAGAGTGCAGCCGGACGGGCGCGTTTCTGATTCTGGTGTACCGCGAGGAATGGCTTCGCTTTATTCTGGGTAAAATATCTGTACAGCACTTTTTAAAAAAGTCTGGTTACCAGATGCAGAAGACTGTCGATGGCTTTTTGAAGCAGCTTTCCAACCGGCTTTGTCTGGAACATGATTTTCCACATGAGATTGGCATTTTCCTGGGGTATCCGCTTGAGGATGTTGTTGGATTCATTGAAAATCAGGGAAAAAATTATACCTGCAGCGGTTACTGGAAGACGTATGGCGACCCGCAGGAAGCAAAACGGCGGTTTGATTCATACCGGGAATGCACGGAAGTGTGCCGGGAGAAATACCGTCAGGGGACACCGATTATTCAGCTTGTAAAAGCCGCATAATAAATCTAAGTAAGTAAATTATTCACAAGGAGGAAATAAAAATGAGCAAGGTAGCAATTGTATACTGGAGCGGAACGGGAAACACAGAGGCTATGGCAAATTACGTAGCAGAGGGCGTTAAGAAAGCGGGTGGCGAGGCTGATTTATTTACTTCCGCAGAGTTTGGCGCTGACAAAGCTGGCGAGTATGACAGAATCGCATTTGGCTGCCCGTCTATGGGGGCTGAACAGTTAGAGGAGTCTGAGTTCCAGCCGATGTTCGACGAGGTTAGCCCGGTTCTCTCTGGCAAAAAGATTGCATTATTCGGTTCTTACGGATGGGGCGACGGCGAGTGGATGCGTACCTGGGAGAGCGACTGCATGACCCTGGGCGTAACCATGGCTTGCGAGCCGGTAATCTGCAACGCAACGCCGGACGAGGCAGCAGGTGCTGAGTGCGAGGCACTGGGCGAGGCTCTTGCAAACGCATAAGTAAAATCGCATAAAAACACATATATAATAAGAAGAAGTACAATTACCTGCGAACGCAGGACATCTTAAATTGCCATAATAAAGATGCTTAAAAATTGAAAATCAGAAAAGGAAGTGTCCTCCCGCGGCGCTTCCTTTTTTGTGGGCAAATATCCCCTTTTCGAAAACTCCAAAATGTGATATGATAAAAAATAAAACTGTTTGATTTGACTCAAACAACAGTATCAATTTACGAAAAGAAACAACGGAGGGAATGTATATGGAAGAAAATAAAAAACCATTGGCAGAGGGAGAGGAGAAGGAAGAGGCTGTCTCCAAGAACTTTATCGAGCGCGAGATTGACAAAGATCTGGCAGAGGGCGTTTACGATCATGTCCAGACGAGATTTCCTCCGGAACCGAACGGATATCTTCATATTGGACACGCTAAATCGATTATTCTGAACTCTGGACTGGCAAAAGAATACAACGGAAAATTCAATCTCCGTTTTGATGACACCAACCCGACGAAGGAGAAGACGGAGTTTGTTGAGTCGATCATCGAGGATGTAAAATGGCTGGGCGCTGATTTTGAGGACCGCCTGTTTTTTGCATCCAACTATTTCCAGCAGATGTATGAGTGTGCAGTTCTTCTTATTAAAAAGGGAAAAGCATTCGTCTGCGATCTGACAGCTGATCAGATCCGCGAGTACCGCGGTGATTTTAACAATCCTGGTAAGGAAAGCCCATACCGCAACCGCAGCATCGAGGAGAACTTACAGCTCTTTGAGGAGATGAAAGAAGGCAAATATGCGGATGGCGAAAAGGTACTGCGTGCGAAAATTGATATGGCATCCCCGAACATCAATATGCGTGATCCGGTTATTTATCGTGTAGCCCATATGCATCATCACAACACCGGGGACAAATGGTGCATTTACCCGATGTACGATTTCGCTCATCCGATTGAGGATGCGATTGAGCACATCACGCATTCGATTTGTACGCTGGAATTTGAGGATCACAGACCGCTCTATGACTGGGTCGTAAGAGAGTGCGAGTTTGAGAACCCGCCGCGCCAGATTGAGTTTGCGAAGATGTATCTGACCAACGTCATTACCGGAAAACGTTATATCAAGAAACTGGTAGAAGATAAGATTGTAGATGGCTGGGATGATCCGCGTCTGGTAACCATCGCAGCGCTGCGCCGCAGAGGTTACACGCCGGAATCCATCCGCCGCTTTGTAGAGCTGGCAGGTGTCTCCAAAGCAGATAATTCCATCGACAGTGCAATGTTAGAGTACTGCCTGCGCGAGGATCTGAAATTAAAGAAGTCCCGTGTGATGGCAATTCTTGACCCGGTCAAGCTTGTTATCGACAACTATCCGGAAGGACAGATCGAGGAGCTGGATGCACCAAACAATATGGAGAACGAGGAACTTGGTTCCAGAAAGATTCCATTCGGCAGAGAACTTTACATCGAACGCGAGGACTTTATGGAAGAACCACCGAAGAAATACTTCCGTCTCTTCCCGGGCAATGAGGTCCGCCTGATGAACGCGTACTTTGTTACCTGCACCGGATGCGAGAAAGATGCAGACGGCAATGTAACGGTTGTTCACTGTACCTACGATCCGGAGACGAAGAGTGGTTCCGGCTTCAATGCAAGAAAGGTAAAAGGTACGATTCACTGGGTAGCAGCACAGACTGCACTGAAAGCAGAAGTACGTCTCTATGAGAATCTGGTAGACGAGGAAAAGGGCAAACTCAATGCAGATGGAACGCTGAACTTAAATCCGAACTCCCTGCGCGTTCTGAAAGAGTGTTACTTAGAGCCGGGTCTGAAAGAGGCAAAAGCATTTGAGAGCTTTCAGTTCGTCCGCAATGGATACTTCTGCGTGGACTGCCGCGACAGCGAGCCGGGCAAACCGGTTTTCAACCGGATTGTTTCGCTGAAGAGCTCTTTCAAGCTTCCGAAATAAATCGAGAACAACTCTTGAAAATGTATAAAAAAATACAGAAAAAAGCGGCTTTGTTCTGATGAAAAAAGGAGAGAACGGGACTTTCAGAATACATTTTAGAATATGAGCAAAATGCTTGAGAGGTCTTGGCGATTCTTCCGGGGGTTATTAAGAAAAATGTAGAAAAATGTAGTAATAACCTATAAAAAGCAGGTTGTTTTTGCTAATAAAACACCCTGCTTTTTGTGCATAATTTATGAAAGGCTTGGTTGACAATCAGGGGGGTTACTGTTATAATTTAAGTAAAGTGAGCTGATCATGTCAATCTGTGGCTTCACTTGTTACAGTTAAGGGGAAAAGCCCCTTATAAATTGCTTTCAAAAATGGAATGCATTCCACAATACGGAATCTTACTGGTGGAATTTTATAAGTATAATTTTTCACAAAGAAAGCAGAACCTAAAATAAATAAGGAGGTGCAATGCACAATGTGGACTGAACCAACTATGCCTTTCGGGCAGTCAGTTATCGTTTCTCTGCTGGGTCTTTCGGTAGTTTTCCTGGCTCTGATCTGTCTGGCTCTGGCAATTATGGTAATTTCCAAGATTCTCCGCTCCGTTGTTTCTGATGGTGCTAAGGCCCCGGCCGCAGCACAGAAAGCAGCACCGGCTGTGTCGGATGAAGCTGATAAGGAATTACTTGCCGTGCTGATGGCAACGATCGGGGATGACCTCGGATTGCCGACAGACAAGTTTAAGATCTTGAGCGTGACAGAAGTTAAGTAATGAGAAACAGGAATGAAAGGAAATCGAAAGGAAGGTTAGAGCAGTTATGAAGTATACGGCTACCCTCAATGGAAAACAGTACGAAGTAGAACTTGAAAGAATCGATGCATACGAGCCAATGCCGCGTTACGGCGAGGCTCCGGCAGCAGCACCGGCTCCAGTAGCAGCACCGGCAGCACCGGCAGCTCCAGCACCGGCGCCTGCACCAGCAGCACCGGCTCCTGCACCAGCAGCAGCTCCGGCGGCAGCACCGGCAGCAGGTGCAACTACCGTAGAGGCTCCGATGCCAGGTAAAATCCTGAACATCAAAGTATCTGCAGGACAGGCAGTTAAGTTTGGTGAGACCGTCATCGTGATGGAAGCTATGAAGATGGAAACTGAAATCGTTGCTCCGGCAGACGGTACAGTAGCACAGATTCTTGTCAAAGCAGGCGACGCCGTTGACACAGGTGCAGCACTGGTTACCCTGAACTAATAGACGATACTATGATAAATAGCAACTGTTTACAAAAAGGAATTTTCGGAACTGAAAATTCTGTATGATACAGTTCAGGCAACAGATTTTGCCGATTTGGAATACAAAGCATCGGCAAAATCCCATTACTGGGCACACATGTGTGAACAGTAATGATAAACATTCGAAAGGACGTAAAGAATTATGAAATATGTTGCTACGATCAATGGAAAGAAATACGAAGTTGAAGTAGAAAAATTAGAAGCTTACAAATCTCTGGATCGTAATGGTGTAGCAGCTCCGGCAGCTCCGGTTCTTCCGGCATCCGCACCGGTACAGAGACCGGCAGCACCGGCTCCGGCTCCAGTTGCAGCAGCACCGGCTCCAGCTCCGGCACCGGCAGCAGCTCCGGCTCCGAAGGCAGCAGCTCCGGCGGGCGCAACTACCGTAGAAGCTCCAATGCCAGGTAAAATCCTGAACATCAAGGTATCTGAAGGACAGGCAGTTAAATTTGGCGAAGTAGTAGTTATTATGGAAGCATGAAAATGGAGACTGAGATCGTTGCTCCGGCAGACGGTACAGTCAGCAAGATCCTTGTTAAGGCTGGCGATTCTGTTGATACAGGAGCTGCTCTGGTTGCTCTGAACTAGGAGGTTAGGTAATGAACTTTTTTGAAATATTAAAAGAGCTTCTTGCACAGTCGGGTTTCGCAGCATTGACCTGGAGAAGCTGTGTAATGATTCTCATTGCTTTTGTATTATTATACCTGGCAATTAAAAAGCAGTTCGAGCCGCTTCTTCTGCTTCCGATTGCATTTGGTATGTTCCTGGCAAACCTGCCGTTGGCTGACCTGATGAAGGAAAGCGAGCCGTGGTATACCGCAGGTGTTCTGCGTATCATCTACGGCGGTGTTAAGTCCAGTTTGTTCCCGTGTCTGATCTTCATGGCAGTAGGTGCCATGACAGACTTTGGTCCACTGATTGCAAACCCGGTGAGCCTTCTGCTTGGTGCAGCTGCTCAGTTCGGTATCTACATTGCATTCATGCTGGCTAACGCAACTGGTCTGTTTACAGTAGGTGAGGCAGCTGCTATCGGTATCATCGGTGGTGCAGACGGTCCGACCGCTATCTATGTAGCTAACAACCTGGCACCGGATCTGGTTGCTCCGATCGCCGTTGCCGCTTACTCCTACATGGCGCTGATTCCGCTGATTCAGCCGCCGATCATGAAGCTTCTTACCACTAAGAAAGAGCGTTCCATCGTTATGAAGCAGCTCCGTAAGGTAAGCAAGGTTGAGAAGATCGTATTCCCGGTATTCGTAGTACTGTTCTGCTCCCTGCTTCTTCCGTCCGTAGCTCCGCTGCTTGGTATGCTGATGCTTGGTAACCTGCTTCGTGAATCTGGTGTTACAGAGCGTCTTTCTGATACAGCTCAGAACGCACTGTGCAACATCGTAACTATCATGCTTGGTACTACCGTAGGTGCGACCGCAAACGGCGAGATCTTCCTGCGTGTTCAGACCATCGCTATCGTTTGCATGGGTCTTCTTGCATTCGCATTCGCTACCATCGGAGGTGTTCTCCTTGGTAAGGTGCTGTGCGCTGTAACCGGCGGCAAGATCAACCCGTTAATCGGTTCCGCTGGTGTATCTGCTGTACCGATGGCTGCCCGCGTTTCTCAGACAGTTGGTGCAAAAGAGAATCCGACCAACTTCCTTCTGATGCACGCTATGGGACCAAACGTAGCAGGTGTTATCGGTTCTGCCGTAGCAGCAGGTTTCTTCATGCTGATTTTCGGTTAATCGAATATTGATTTTTGGCTGTTGCAGCCGGGATCTGGCTGCATCTGGCCTGCGAAAGACCGCAGCGCCGGAAGTACCGGATCCCGTTTTTACTTATTTATATAGGTAGTTATAGAAAATTTTTTTAAAGGAGGCTTTATTGTGGCTAATAAAGTAATGTCTTTACACGATGCCGTAGAAAAGTATGTATGTGACAACGATGTACTTTGTCTCGGCGGATTTACAACAAACCGTAAACCGTATGCAGCAGTTTACGAGATCCTTCGTCAGGGTAAAACTGGTTTTGTAGGCTGGTCTGGCCCGGCAGGTGGTGACTGGGATGCGTTAATCGGTGAGGGCCGTGTGAGAGCCTACATCAACTGCTATACTGCAAACTCTGGTTACACCAACGTAGCTCGTCGTTTCCGTGCAGCTATCGAGAAGGGTGAGCTTACATATGAGGATTATTCTCAGGACGTTCTGATGCTTCAGCTTCATGCTGCATCTCTGGGTCTTCCGTACCTGCCGGTACGTATGATGCAGGGCTCCGGACTTGTTAAGTTCTGGGGTATCAGCGAAGAGAAGAGAAGAACCATGGAAGGTGTTGACAACCTGAAATGCGTAGAGATCGAGAACCCGCTTGAGCCAGGCGAGAAGCTGCTGGCTGTTCCGGTTCCGAAGCTTGACTGCGCTATCATCCATGTTCAGCAGGCATCTCCGGATGGAACCTGTATCATCGATGGTGATGAGTTCCATGACGTAGATATCGCTGTAGCTGCAAAACGTTGTATCGTTACCTGCGAGGAGATCGTAAGTGATGAGTATATCCGTCGTGACCCAACCAAGACAAGAATCTTTGGTGAGTGTGTAGACGCCGTTGTTCGTGCACCGTACGGTGCTTGGCCGGCACAGTGCTACGGCTATTATGATGATGATGATAAGGGCTTGAAAGAGTACGACAAGGCTTCCAAGTACCTTGACGCTGAGGATGCTAAGGCACAGCTTCAGAAGGCTGCAGACAAAGCTGCTAAGGCTGCTGCTGCTAAGCCGGAAGATGAGAAGCTTGCAAAAGCTGCAGAAGTTGCTGCACAGGCTGCAAAAGATGCTGCTGACGGCACCAAGATTCCGGAGACCTTCAAGGATTACCTTCAGAAGTATGTATATGGATGCAAGGATCAGGATGATCTGCTCAACGTACTGGGCGGCGCTCGCCTCATGAACCTTAAGAATGAGCCGCATCTTGGCTATTCTACCAGACATTAATTGAGGGAGGGAAAATCTAAAATGGCTGATTATACAAAGTATACAAAGCAGGAAATGCAGGCTTACGCCATCGCAAAAAATATTAAAGAAAATCAGATCGTTATCGTTGGTACCGGTCTTCCGTTAATCGGTGCATCCCTGGCAAAACGTGTTGTTTGCCCGAGCTGCCATCCGATCGTAGAGAGTGGTCTTATGGATTGTTCTCCGATCGAGGTTCCGCGTTCTGTAGGTGACAACCGTTTCATGGCTCACTGTGCAGTACAGTGGCCAAACGTTCGTTTCGTAGGTTTCGAGGCTAATGAGTGGTTACATGATGCTGATCGTATGATCGCATTCATCGGTGGCGCTCAGATCGACCCGTACGGAAACGTTAACTCTACCTGTATCTTTGGTAAGGGTGATTATGTTAAACCTACCACACGTTTCACCGGTTCTGGCGGTGCAAACGGAATCGCTACCTTCTGCAACACCATCATCATGATGCAGCATCAGAAGAGAAGATTCATGGAGCATGTTGACTACATCACAAGCTGTGGCTGGATGGACGGCCCTGGCGGACGTGAGAGAGCAGGTCTTCCGGGCAACCGTGGACCGCAGATGGTAGTTACCGATCTTGGTATCATGAAATTCGACGAAGAGACCAAGAGAATGTACCTGGCTTACTACTATCCATTCTCCTCTCCGGAAATGGTTCAGGAGAACACTGGTTTCGAGATCGATACCTCCAGAGCTCAGCTGATGGAAGGTCCGGATCCGGAGATCATCCGCGTTATTCGTGAAGAGATCGACCCAGGTCAGGCATTCATCAAAGTTCCGAAGGAGACTAAGTAATTAGCCTTCCATAGGGAATCAAGACAGATATCATTTCTGTCGATTAATTAGTTACTGATTGCAGGCGGGACAGGAGACGAACTGTCCCGCAAGCAATTCATTTATAACCATTTTTATTTTTTATTTTATAAGGAGAAAAGAAGACATGAATATGTATTCAATGCCAGGATATTTCCAGAATATGCCTACCGTTGGTAAAGCTCTGGTTAATCCGAATCCGGAAAACGAGCAGGAACTGAAGGCTGTTGAGAACGACATCCATGAGTCCATTAAGCAGGCTCTTGATGCTGGTATCACAACCGAAGAGAAGTTAAACGCACGTGGACAGCTTTCTGCTACACAGCGTATCAACGCCCTGATCGATCCAGGTACATGGTGCCCGTTAAACAGCCTTTACAATCCGGAAGACAACCGTTTCCAGACAACTAACGTTCTGAATGGTCTTGGCCGTGTAAATGGCAAATGGGTTTACATCATCGCTTCTGATAACAAGAAGATGGCTGGTGCTTGGGTTCCGGGACAGGCAGATAACCTGCTCCGCGCTGCAGATACCGCTAAGATGCTGCATCTGCCGTTAGTATACCTGTTAAACTGCTCAGGCGTTGAGTTCCCGAATCAGGACAAAGTATACCCGAACCGTCGTGGTGGTGGTACACCGTTCTTCCGCAACGCTGAGTTAAACCAGCTTGGTGTTCCGGTTATCGTAGGTATCTACGGAACCAACCCGGCAGGTGGTGGTTACCACAGCATTTCCCCGACTATCCTGATCGCTCATAAAGATGCGAACATGGCAGTTGGTGGCGCTGGTATCCTTTCCGGTATGAACCCGAAGGTTACATCGATGAGGAAGCAGCAGAGCAGATCGTTAACGCTCAGATCGAGAACAGCAAACATCACGTTCCGGCTCCGGGTTCCGTGCCGATCCACTATGATGAGACAGGATTCTTCCGTGAAGTTTACGAGGATGATTTAGGCGTTATCGAGGGAATCAAGAAGTACATCAACTACCTTCCGTGCTTCAACCTGGAGTTCTTCCGTGTTGACAGCCCGAAGGCTCCGCAGCTTCCGGCTGAGGATCTGTACAGCATCATCCCGATGAACCAGAAACGTCCGTACGACATCTACGATGTAATCGGCCGTCTGTTCGATAACAGTGAGTTCTTCGAGTACAAGAAAGGCTACGGTCCGGAGATCGTTGCTGGTCTTGCAAAAGTTAACGGCCTTCTGGTTGGTGTTATCGCTAACGTACAGGGCTTACTCATGAACTATCCGGAGTACAAACAGGGTTCTGTAGGTATCGGTGGTAAGCTGTACCGTCAGGGTCTGATTAAGATGAACGAGTTCGTTACTCTGTGTGCTCGTGATAAGACACCGGTTATCTGGCTGCAGGATACCACAGGTATCGATGTAGGCGATGACGCTGAGAAGGCAGAGCTGCTTGGTTTAGGTCAGTCCCTGATCTACTCTATCGAGAATGCTAAGCTTCCGTCTCTTGAGGTTACTCTTCGTAAGGCAAGTGCTGCTGCTCACTACGTTCTGGGTGGTCCGCAGGGCAACAACACCAACGTATTCTCTATCGGTACAGGTGCTTGCGAGTACTACGTAATGCCGGGTGAGACCGCTGCAAACGCTATGTACTCCAGAAAGCTTGTTAAAGCTAAAAAAGCTGGCGAGCCGCTTCAGCCGATCATCGACAAGATGAACGCTATGATCCAGATGTACACAGACAAATCTCGTCCGAAATACTGTACAAAACAGGGTATGGTTGATGAGATCGTAGATCTGACCGATCTTCGTCCGTACATCCAGGCATTTACCGAGGCTTATTATCAGAATGCTCAGGCTATCTGCCCGATGCATCAGATGCTGGCTCCGAGATCTACTCGTGAGTTCATCAACTACGGTAAATAATTATCAAATTAAAACGGCATTGTGATAGGTGCCGCTAAGATAACATTTTAAAAAGAGAAGGCGCGTAAGTACGCGGCTGACAGTGATAGTGTAAATAGTGATAAGTAACAAATTGATAGTGTGAATAGTGTGAGGCTCTGGCGAAGCGGCTTGTCTGTATGACTGTAAATGAACCGTTTTGCCGGATGCTTGCAGATAAATCGGGCAAAGGAACTGGAACCTTTGCTCGATTTATTGGTATACTCAGGCAGATAAGTAATAAGTAATAGTTTTGTTAAGAATTATTTTATAACATTTTCAAGATTTTACAGCGACTTTTAGTTGATTTTGTGGTATTATGATGGGTGGAGACGATGTGATAGCACGGATCTGCCAAAACATCGTTGAAACAAAAATCAGGCATAGAAAGTCAGTATTGAAAGGAAAAAGATACATCATGAGCGAAATTTTCACTTTAGGTATCGACGTAGGCTCTACAGCTTCCAAATGTATCATCCTGAAGGATGGCAAGGAGATCGTAGGTAAGTCTCTGATTGACGTTGGAGCAGGTACCAGCGGTCCAAGCCGTGCCATCGAGGCAGTTCTGGAAGATGCAGGCCTCAAGAAAGAAGATATGGCATTCACACTGGCTACCGGTTATGGACGTACATCTCTGATGGACGGAATTGCCGATAAGCAGATGAGTGAGCTGTCATGTCATGCAAAGGGCGCTTATTTCCTTTTCCCGAAGGTTCATACCGTAATTGACATCGGCGGTCAGGACGTGAAGGTTCTTCGCGTTGAGGACGGTGTCATGACAAACTTCCAGATGAACGATAAGTGTGCAGCCGGAACCGGAAGATTCCTGGATGTTATGGCTCGCGTTCTCGAAGTTGAGGTAAGTGATCTAGGCCGTCTTGGCGCTATGTCCAAGAAGCAGGTAGGAATCAGTTCCACCTGTACGGTTTTTGCAGAGAGTGAGGTTATAAGCCAGTTGTCGATGGGAACGGATAAATGTGATATCATTGCCGGTATTCATCGTTCAGTGGCTCATCGTGTCACGGGTCTTGCCCACCGAATCGGTGTAGTGCCGGATGTCGTTATGACAGGCGGTGTGGCTCAGAACCAGGGCGTAGTAGATGCGCTTGAGGCTGAGCTTGGCGTAAAGATTTGTACATCCCCGCTGACACAGTATAACGGCGCGCTTGGCGCAGCCCTGATGGCATATCAGGTAGCCAGCCGTCAGAAGTAACTAAGTTAATTTTTAAGAATGGAGGATAATTATTATGGCAAAACAAGTTAGTCCTGGTGTTCTTGCGCTTCGTAAAGTCGTAGATGACGTACACAAAGAGGCGCGTGAGGCCAAAGCAAGAGGCGAGTTAGTTGGATGGTCTTCTTCCAAATTCCCGTGTGAGCTTGCAGCAGCATTTGATTTACACGTTATGTATCCGGAGAACCAGGCAGCTGGTATCGCAGCTAACCGTTACGGTGAGCTGATGTGCCAGGCAGCTGAGGATCTTGGATATGACAACGATATCTGCGGTTACGCTCGTATCAGCCTTGCATATGCAGCTGGTGTACGTGTATCCCGTAAGTATGATCCGGAGACTGGTGAATACATCATCGATCCGAGCACAGGTAAACCATTAAAAGATGCTGACGGCAACGTAGTGATGGGTGAAGACGGAAAACCGAAGAAGGATCCGAAGACTCAGACTCCGTATCTGCAGCTGGACAACCTGCTTGAGATTGAAAAACTCCCGGATGGTCCGGAAAAAGAGAAACGTCTTGAGGCTATTTCTCCGATTCGTCAGATGCGTATTCCGCAGCCGGATTTCGTTCTTTGCTGCAACAACATCTGTAACTGTATGACAAAATGGTATGAGAACATCGCTCGTATGTGTAACATTCCGCTGATCATGATCGATATCCCGTACAACAATACAGTAGAAGTTCATGATGAGAATGTTAAATACGTTCGCGCTCAGTTCGACAAAGCGATCAAACAGCTGGAAGAGCTGACAGGCAAGAAGTTCGACGAGAAGAAGTTCGAGCAGGCTTGTGCAAACGCTAACCGTACCGCTAAGGCTTGGCTGAAAGTCTGTGATTTCCTGCAGTACAAACCGGCTCCATACAGTGGATTTGACCTGTTCAACCACATGGCAGACGTTGTAACTGCACGTGCTACTGTAGCTGCTGGTGATGCTTTTGAATTACTTGCAAAAGACCTGGAAGAGACAGTTAAGAAGGGTGAGACCACAACTCCGTTCCCGGAGAAATACCGTGTTATGTTCGAGGGTATTCCGTGCTGGCCGAAACTGCCGGCTCTGTTCAAACCGCTGAAGACCCACGGTGTAAACGTTACTGCCGTTGTATATGCTCCGGCATTCGGTTTCGTTTACAACAACATCGATGAGATGGCTCGTGCTTACTACAAAGCTCCGAACTCTGTCTGCATCGAGCAGGGTGTTGACTGGCGTGAAGGCATCTGCCGTGACAACAAGGTAGATGGCGTTCTGGTTCACTACAACAGAAGCTGTAAACCGTGGAGTGGTTACATGGCTGAGATGCAGCGTCGCTTTACTGCTGACCTGGGTATCCCGTGTGCTGGTTTCGACGGCGATCAGGCTGACCCGCGTAACTTCAATGCTGCTCAGTACGAGACTCGTGTAGAGGGTCTGGTTGAGGCAATGGAAGCAAATAAGCAGGCAAAGGAGGCTAAATAACCATGAGTGTTAACGCATTATTAGAAGAATTTAAGGTAAAAGCTGCAACTCCGAAGCAGCAGCTTGCTGAATATAAAGCTCAGGGCAAAAAAGTAGTTGGTGTTCTTCCTTACTACGCTCCGGAAGAGCTTGTATATGCCGCTGGTATCGTTCCGATGGGTATGTGGGGTTCCAACACTAAGACCATCAGCCGTGCAAAAGAGTACTGCGCTACTTTCTACTGCACCATCGCTCAGTTAGCTCTGGAGATGCTGCTGGATGGAACTATGGATCAGTTAGACGGTATTATCACACCTACTATCTGTGATACTCTTCGTCCGATGAGCCAGAACTTCCGTGTAGCTATGGGCGACAAGATGAAAGTTATCTTCTTAGCTCATCCGCAGAACCGTTTCGAAGAGTTTGGTCTTCAGTTCTGTATCGATCAGTACAACCATGTTAAAGCAGATCTGGAAGAAATCGCAGGCAGAAAAATTACGGATGCTGATATCCAGGATGCTATCGTTGTATACAACAAGAGCCGTGCAGCTCGCCGTGAGTTCGTAAAACTGGCTAACGAGCACTGTGATGTTATCACACCAACCAAACGTTCCGCAGTTCTGAAGGCATTCTACTTCATGGAGAAGCCGGAGTACACTGCAAAGCTTGTCGAGCTGAACGCAGAGCTGGCTAAACTTCCTGTCTGTGACTGGAAGGGAACCAAGGTTGTTACCTCCGGTATTATCTGTGATAATCCGAAGCTGCTTTCTATCTTCGAAGAGAACAACATCGCTATCGCTGCAGATGATGTGGCACACGAGACACGTTCCTTCCGTGTAGATGCTCCGGAAGACGAGCTGGATCCGGTTAGAGCACTGGCTAAACAGTTCGCTAACATCGATTACGAAGTACTTCTGTACGATCCGGAATCTGACAAGAACCGTCGTGGTGAGTTCGTAGCTAACATGGTTAAAGAGAGCGGCGCTCAGGGTCTGGTACTGTTTATGCAGCAGTTCTGTGATCCGGAGGAGATGGAGTATCCATACCTGAAGAAAGCTCTGAACGATGCAGGCGTTCCGCACATCAAACTGGGTATCGACCAGCAGATGAGAGACTTCGGTCAGGCAAGCACTGCTATTCAGGCATTCGCTGACGTTCTTGCACTTCAGAAATAATAGAAGATTCGTTTGGGAAACTGAATGATGAGATAGAAACGCCCCCGCAGGAGATTTTCTTGCGGGGGCGTTTGTTTGGTGCGCCTAGCGGCATACATTTATTTATTCCTTAGTGGAGTCAGAAGAACTATTATTTGCAATTTGCTCATCCGTCACAGACCCCTGGCGGTAGCCGCTGCCTGGTTCCTGTTTGGAGTTCTTCTTTGGAGCATCCGGCTTTTTGTCTCCGGAAGTAGAAGAGGTTTCTTTGGACGGACCGGAGCTTCCGGAATTGCTGTGGCTGCCGGAGCTTCCGTTGGAGCTGCTGCTATCATCGCTGGAAGAATCTGGCGTCCTGCTGGAGCTGGTGGCTGTTTTTTTCGTCTTTTTGGAGGAGCTGTTCTGGAAATCGTCCCAGCTTTCGTTATCGAATTCATCGGAAGCCGCGGTCTGGCGGCTCTGAACGATGCCGTTTACCGTCCAGGCGCCGTCTGCGTTTACATTGTAGCCGTCCGGTGTCGTGGTGGAGGTTAGAAGCCAGCCTTCGGCGTCGAAATAGTAGCATTCGCTGACGCCGTCCTGGTTGCCGTCGATCCAGCGCCAGCCATTTGCCGCCCAGGTGTTGTCACCGTTGTCGTACCACCAGCGGGCAGCATTGTCACCAGCTCCATTTTTCCAGCTTCCTGCCATCGCCGGGAAAGCGGCGGAGAGGGAGAGAAGACCCGTTGTTAAGCCTGCTAAAAATAAGCGTTTATTAATCATAAAGTGAAATCTCCTTTTTGCAAAACTATTAAAAAAGAGGATATCTCAAAGCTCCGGATATGATGTATATCCGAATCTTTGATAATATCCCCCCTGTTTTTATTTCGTTACTGTTCACGCAGACGTGCCTAGTAACGGAATTTGCCGTGGCTTCGCATTTAAATACGGCAAATTCCTGCTGCCACCACGTTTTCGTACGGCACTTTCGGTTCCAAAAGTGCCTACCCGTGAACCGTAATTTTATTTCTCCTGCTTAAATGTATGTCCCATATAATAGGACAATTCTGCCGCACTGTGGCGGACCTGATCCTGCAGGTGCAGAAGATGTGTGTCATCTTCAATACGGGAATACGGTGCGATGATTCCGACCGAAGCGGAAATGCGTCCGTCAATACCGTAAATGGGAGCACCGATCCCGACTGCATCCGGGACGTATTCGCCGTGGGAAACGGCAATGCCCTTTTCACGGATGGTGCGGAGTTCTTCTGCCAATTCTGCGGGATCCGCCTTTGGGAATGCCTCAGGACGGTTTAAGCGTGTGTCCAGATAGCGGCGGATGTATTCGTCGCTCTGGAAAGCCAGAAGCGCCTTGCGGATCGCACCGCAGTGCAGATCCATCTCATAGCCAAATTCTTCGACGACCTTGAGGTGGTTCGGACCGTCCGTTTTGTCAAGTACCAGTCCCTTGTCGCCAACCTGGATGATCAGATAGGAATCCTCACGGGTACAGTAGGAGAGGTTCTTGAGAATCGGAAGCGCCGCATCCTGAATCCGCACATTGTCAGCCGCCGCCCGACCGAGAGAGATGAGGGCGGGACCAAGCTGGTAGGTGTGCGCGTGTTCATCGCGGATCACGTATTTTTTTTCACAAAATGTCTGCAAAATCCGGTGGATTGTGCTGGGCGGAAGCCCGGTTGATTCGGAAAGTTCTGCGATGGAATATTTGTGGTTGGCTTCTTTTAAAAGTTCCAGAAGTTCCATCGCGCGGAGAAGACTTTGTATCATGCAAAGAATCCTCCTGTGTTATTCTGTGATTTCCTCAACCGTCACGGTTGTGCTGTCATCCGGGGCTGCGTCGGAATCTTCTTTCTCGGAAGAAGATTCGCCGTCCTCGGAAACCGGAGCATCTGCGCGGACGGTTTCTGTTTTGACTGGTTCTTCGGAAGAGACATCTGCATCAGCCGGAGCTTTTTCGCTTTCCTCAGAATGTTCAGAAGTTTCCTCTGGAGTCTCAGCCGGATCTTCCTTTTTCTCCGGATTTAAGGAAACATAGCTGCGTTCGGAGGCAGCTGTATCAGAAGCCTTGGAAGCTTCTTTATCGCCGGCATCGTCAAAATCATCGAAATCATCTTCAAAGTCGTGGAAATCCTCATCCAGTTCCTTGTGGAATGATTTATACTGTAAGACGTAAGAAACACCAGCTGCTGCAGCGCCGACGATAGCTGCCAGTGTCAGTAATTTACCAAAATGTTTTTTTGCCATGTTGATACTCCTCTCTATACGATTCGATATCCTTATTGTAATACGAAACGCCTAAAAAATAAAGGGAATCTTTTGTGAACAACGGGAAGTGTGTGAATCACGTGTTACGGGGTACGTATGCGTGAACAGTAACACAGGGGCGGTAATTATGTACAGGAAGCATGAGAAAAATGCTTGTTGTCATACCGGAAATCATGTAGAATAAAATTATATATTTGCTAGGTGGTGATAAAAATAAAATGATGAATTTGAATACAAAGATGACGGCGCAGGAATTGGAACAAATGATTGCACAGATGGAAAGGATATTTACGGTTGTACGTATTTTAGATAAAGATCTACTCCATAAGATGGACGTGAGGAACGGGGAACTCCGATCCGAGGACTGCAAATGCTATTCGTTCTGGGAAAAAGGAAAGAATTGTGAGAATTGTGCGGCACAGCGCGCGCTTGCGATGAAGGGACAGTGCATGAAGCTTGAATTTATCGGTCTGAAGATGTATCAGGTCATCGCGAAGTATCTGGAGGTGGATGGAGTTCCCTGTGTGGTGGAGATGATTTCCTGTCTGGATGATGAGACACTTCTTGACGCAGAGGGAAGAGAAGCACTCGTTAAGAAATTTGCACACTACAGGCGCGAGCTGTATGCGGATGCACTGACGAGGAGCTACAGCCGGAGATATTTTGAAGATCAGTTAAAAGAGCAGCGGATGGATGCCGGTATCGCGATGCTCGATCTGGATGATTTTAAGACCTACAATGATATATATGGGCATGTGGCGGGCGATAAAGTGCTGGTGACGGTGTCGGCGGCGATTATAAGCTGTATCCGTAAGACGGACCGCTTGGTGCGTTATGGCGGGGATGAATTCCTGCTTGTGATGCCGGGCATCAGTCTGGAGGCATTTGTTGAGAAGCTGCATCGGATACAGGATCTGATCTGCAACATGAGTGTTGAAGGATATCCGCAACTGAAATTGTCAGTCAGCATCGGCGGTACGCTGACGAACGGGGAGACAGTCGGGAAGGCGATGTGCCGGGCGGACGAATTTATGTATCAGGCGAAGACCTCCAAGAACATGATTGTGACTGAGAAAGATGGACAGTGGACACCGGAGGAGATCGTGGCAGCCGGGCGGCGCAATGCGAGTCGTTACCGCATTTTGATCGTGGACGATTCGGAGATGAACCGTATGATTCTCTCAGAAATGCTGAAAGGCGAATTCGAGATTCTGGAGGCAGAAAATGGTTCAGCATGTCTCGACATGCTGAACCGTTATGAGACGAAGATTTCCCTGATTCTTCTCGATATCGTCATGCCGGGGATGAACGGCTTCGGGGTCTGGAATACATGAACCGCAACAACCTGATCGGGGATATCCCGGTTATCATGATTTCGGGCGAAGATTCGGGCGAGGTCATCAAGCAGGCGTATGAGTGGGGAGTTTCTGATTATATCAAGCGCCCGTTCGATATGGAGGTTGTACACCGGCGTGTCTTAAATACGATCAAATTGTATGCGAAACAGCGCCGCCTGGTGGCAATGGTGACGAACCAGGTTTTTGAGAAAGAGAAGAATAGCCGGATGCTGATCAGTGTTCTGAGCGAGATCGTGGAATTTCGAAATGGCGAGAGCGGTATGCACGTACTCAATATTAATATATTGACGACGATGATTCTGGAACAGCTCGTCAAGAAGACGGACAAATATCCCTTGTCCTGGTCGAACCGGATGCTGATCAGCACGGCATCATCCCTGCATGACATCGGAAAGATCGGAATTGACGAGAAGATTTTGAATAAACCGGGTCGTCTGACGCCGGAGGAGCGTAAGATCATGGAAAAACATACAGTGATCGGTGCGGACATGCTTGCGAATCTTCAGATGTATGAGGATGAGCCGCTGATGAAAGTGGCGTACCAGATCTGCCGTTGGCACCATGAGCGCTATGATGGAAAAGGATATCCAGATGGTCTAAAAGGGGAGGAGATCCCGATCTCAGCGCAGGTGGTGGCGCTGGCGGATGTGTATGATGCGCTGACAAGTGAGCGCGTCTATAAAAAGGCTTATTCTCATGAGGAGGCGGTGCAGATGATCTGCAACGGAGAGTGTGGTACATTTAACCCGCTCCTGCTTGAGTGCCTGTGTGAGATTCAGGATCCTATTAAAAAGGAGCTGCAGGAGGCAGCATACCGGAGTGAGATGAGTGATCCGGAGCGAAAAAATAAGAAATTTGAACATTATGACAATTCACAGAAGAAGTTTTTCGGCGCGGTGACGCAGGCGATTGAAAAAGAGTATGGAACTGCGGGCGAGGAGCTGAGCCGTATGAAAACTGAGGAAGAGAAATAACAGGAGGCTGTCATGACAATTCAGGAATGCTACAAAGAAATGGGCGGGGATTTTGAAGGAGTTCAGAAACGCTTTGGAGGTGTGGCGCTGGTGGAAAAATTTGCCATCAAGTTTCTGAGCGATTCCAGCTTTCAGGATCTGGAGGATGGATTAAAAGAAAAGGATGCGGAGAAAGCATTCCGCGCGGCACATACCCTGAAAGGAATCTGTCTGAACCTGGGCTTTGATGCCTTCTATGAGGTAAGCGCAGCGCTGACCGAAAAACTGAGAGGCAGAGAACTGACCGGATACGAGGCAGATTTTGCATCGGTAAAAGAGTGTTATGAGAAAACGGTTGCGGCGATTAAGGCATTTGAGGAGAGCAATTAATAGAACGGGGAGAAATGGAATATTTCAGTTCTCCCCGTAAAATTTACTAAAATTTTAGCACTCAACACTTGACGGTGCTAACAGAACGTGTTATAACATACTTCGTAAGAAGAAGATACATATCTGATTACGAAAGAAAAGCAATCAGATGGAATAAATTTGGATGGATAAGGAGGAGCCAATAATGAAGTTAACACCATTATTTGACAGAGTTGTATTAAAGCAGTTAGTTGCAGAGGAGACGACCAAATCAGGTATCGTTCTTCCGGGTCAGGCAAAAGAGAAACCGCAGCAGGCAGAGGTAATCGCGGTTGGTCCTGGCGGAGTGGTAGATGGAAAAGAAATCACGATGCAGGTAAAGGTTGGCGATAAAGTTATCTATTCGAAATACTCAGGCACAGAAGTTGAGCTGGACAATGAGAAATATGTCATTGTAAAACAGAATGATATTCTGGCTGTTATCGGTTAATCGATGGGCAGGATGTCTGGAAGACAGATGCTGATCGGAACGTTTATTCAAGAAAATTATGGAGGTTGATAACCATGGCAAAGGAAATTAAATATGGCGTAGAAGCCAGAAAAGCCCTGGAAGCGGGCGTAAATCAGTTAGCAGATACCGTAAGAGTTACATTAGGACCGAAAGGCAGAAACGTAGTTCTGGATAAATCCTTCGGCGCTCCGCTCATTACCAACGATGGTGTGACCATTGCGAAGGAGATCGAGCTGGCAGACCCGTTTGAGAACATGGGCGCACAGCTGGTGAAGGAAGTAGCAACCAAGACCAACGATGCAGCTGGTGATGGTACTACAACCGCAACCGTTCTGGCCCAGGCGATGATCAACGAAGGTATGAAGAACCTGGCAGCAGGTGCTAACCCGATCATCATGAGAAAGGGTATGAAGAAGGCCACAGATGCAGCCGTAGAGGCAATCAAAGGCATGAAGAAGGACGTTAAGAGCCAGGCAGATATCGCAAGAGTCGCTGCTATCTCTTCCGCTGATGAGGAAGTAGGCCAGATGGTAGCAGACGCGATGGAGAAGGTTTCCAAAGACGGTGTTATTACCATTGAAGAGTCCAAGACTATGAAGACCGAGCTTGATCTGGTAGAAGGCATGCAGTTTGACCGTGGCTATGTATCTGCATACATGGCAACTGATATGGAGAAGATGGAAGCCGTTCTGGACGATCCGTACATCTTAATTACCGATAAGAAGATCTCCAACATTCAGGAGATTCTGCCGCTGCTGGAACAGCTGGTACAGTCTGGTTCCAAGCTGCTCATCATCGCTGAGGACATTGAGGGCGAGGCGCTGACCACCCTGATTGTCAATAAGCTGAGAGGTACTTTCACCGTTGTTGGTGTGAAGGCTCCGGGTTACGGCGATAGAAGAAAAGAAATGTTAAAGGATATCGCAATCCTGACCGGCGGTACTGTTATTTCCGAGGAACTGGGACTTGAATTAAAGGATACCACCATGGATCAGCTTGGTCGTGCGAAATCCGTTAAGGTTCAGAAAGAGAACACCATCATCGTAGATGGCTGCGGCGATAAGAAAGCCATCGCAGACCGTGTGGCTCAGATTAAGGCTCAGATTGAGGAAACCACTTCTGATTTTGACCGTGAGAAACTGCAGGAGAGACTGGCTAAGATGGCTGGCGGCGTAGCTGTTATCCGTGTTGGTGCAGCGACCGAGGCTGAGATGAAGGAAGCTAAGATGCGTATGGAAGATGCCCTGTCCGCAGCAAAGGCAGCTGTTGAGGAAGGCATCATCGCAGGCGGCGGATCTGCATATGTTCACGCAGCAGCAGAAGTTCAGAAGGTAGTAGACGGACTGGAAGGCGACGAGAAGACCGGCGGCCGTATCGTCCTGAAAGCTCTGGAAGCTCCGCTGTTCCACATCGCAGCAAACGCAGGTCTGGAAGGCTCTGTTATCATCAACAAGGTAAAAGAGTCCCCAGTAGGCGTAGGTTACGATGCTTACAATGAGGAATACGTAGATATGGTAGAAGCAGGCATCTTGGATCCGGCAAAGGTAACCAGAAGTGCCCTGCAGAACGCAACCAGCGTTGCATCTACCCTGCTTACAACCGAGTCCGCAGTTGCCAACATCAAAGAAGATGCACCGGCAGGTCCGGCAGCAGGCGCTGGCATGGGCGGCATGATGTAAGTAAGAGAGCCGGAAAATGACGGAAGATGTTACATCAGAGATGCAGTATCGAATGTAGAAAATAAAAATGGTAATTTATAGAAAGAATCTCTGACAGGCAGCTGCCAGGGGAGAGAAGGACTGCTATGCGAAGGTGTGGCAGTCCTTCTTTTTGGGTGAAAAAATTGGCAGGGAAATGAGGCTAAGGATGACTGCATTATTAATACTTATCTGATTGACATTATTTATAAGACACACTAATTAAATAGCGTAAGTAAATTCTATCGTCAACCCCTTTATTCTCCGGTTGACATATTTCAAAAAACTTGCTAAAATCAATTATTAACATCAGACAGTTTTCAATGTCCGGTGTTTAAAATTTACGAAAGTGAGGGTAATATAATGGGTAAGATTATTGGCGATGGCATTACATTTGATGATGTCCTGCTTGTGCCGTCCTATTCTGAGGTTATTCCGAATCAGGTAAACCTGACGACACATCTGACCAAGAAGATTCAGCTGAACATCCCCCTGATGAGTGCCGGCATGGATACGGTTACAGAGCACCGCATGGCGATTGCAATGGCAAGACAGGGTGGAATTGGTATTATTCACAAGAACATGTCGATCGAGGCGCAGGCTGAGGAGGTCGATAAAGTAAAACGTTCTGAGAATGGTGTAATCACTGACCCGTTTTATTTATCCCCAGAGCATACATTAAAGGATGCGGATGAGCTGATGGGCAAGTTCCGGATTTCCGGTGTTCCGATCACAGAGGGAAGAAAGTTGGTTGGTATTATCACAAACCGTGACCTCAAGTTCGAGGAAGATTTCTCCAAGAAGATTAAAGAGTGCATGACTTCTGAGCATCTGGTTACCGCTCCGGAGGGCATTACCCTGACGGAGGCAAAGAAGATTCTTGCCAAGGCACGTGTCGAGAAGCTTCCGATCGTGGACAAGGATTTTAACCTCAAGGGTCTTATTACTATCAAGGATATTGAGAAACAGATCAAGTATCCGTTCTCTGCAAAGGATGCACAGGGACGTCTGCTCTGCGGTGCGGCAGTAGGTATCACTGCAAACGTGCTGGATCGTGTGGAAGCCCTGGTGAAAGCAAAAGTAGACGTAGTTGTTCTCGACTCTGCACATGGACATTCTGAGAATGTTCTTCACTGTGTCAGAATGATCAAGGAAGCATATCCGGATCTGCAGGTAATAGCAGGTAACGTAGCGACCGGAGAGGCAACAAAAGCTCTCATCGAGGCAGGCGTTGACGCGGTCAAGGTTGGTATCGGACCGGGTTCCATCTGTACGACCCGTGTTGTAGCAGGTATCGGCGTTCCGCAGATCACCGCTGTTATGGACTGCTACGCAGTTGCCAAAGAGTACGGCATTCCGATCATCGCAGACGGCGGTATCAAGTATTCTGGCGATCTGACGAAGGCGATCGCAGCAGGCGGCAGCGTCTGCATGATGGGTTCCATGTTTGCAGGATGCGACGAGAGCCCGGGAACTTTTGAACTGTACCAGGGAAGAAAATACAAAGTATACCGCGGCATGGGTTCATCGCAGCGATGGAGAACGGCAGCAAGGATCGTTACTTCCAGAGCGATGCGAAGAAACTCGTTCCGGAGGGTGTAGAAGGACGTGTTGCATACAAGGGAATGGTAGAAGATACCGTATTCCAGATGCTCGGCGGTCTGCGTGCTGGTATGGGTTACTGCGGCGCATCGGATATTCCGACTCTTCAGGAGACTGGACGTTTCATCAAGATTTCCGCAGCATCCTTAAAAGAGAGCCATCCGCATGATATCCACATCACAAAAGAGGCTCCGAACTACAGCGTGGATGAATAAAAATTGGATAGCATAAGCAATCGATAAGATTGTAAACGATATAAAAGCGGCGTTTCTGCTTCAGCAGGGATGCCGCTTTTTTGGCGGGTTACTGTTCACGCATACGTGCCCAGTGACGGAATTTGCCGTGGCTTCGCATTTAAATACGGCAAATTCCTGCTGCCACCACGTTTTCTTACGGCACTTTCGGTTCCAAAAGTGCCTACCCGTGAACAGTAACTTTGGCGGATTCTTTTTCTCAAACTCTTGTGAAAAAACCGGGGATACGGTATAATGATACATTAGAATAGTAGAAATATAACAATTATGCAGGAAAGACTGTGGATATTCAGAAAACGATTGCGGCGGATTACGAAAGGGATATTTGCGATACCGAGGCAGCAAATCGGGCGTATCAGACGGATAGAAACAGGTAACAGGAGGATTAGTATGACCAGAAGAGAACTGAGAGAACATTGCTTTAAGCTGCTTTTCTGTGCGGATTTTTACCCGACGGATGAGATGCAGGAGCAGGTGGATGTATATTTTACAGAGCCGAAAGAGGAGGACGATGTTCCGAGCGGAATCGGCGATATCATCCATAATCCGATGTTAGACACCTTTGACGGCGGATACGTAAAGAGCAAGGTTGAGAAGATTCTGGATGTGCTTCCGGAGCTTGACAAGGCAATCGATGGGGTTGCACAGGGATGGACTACCCGCCGTATGGGCAAGGTGGAACTGACGATCCTGCGCCTGGCATTATACGAGATCAAGCACGATGACGATGTACCGGAGAAGGTAGCGATCAATGAGGCGGTCGAGCTGGCGAAGAAGTTCGGCGGCGATGATTCACCGGCATTTATCAACGGCATTTTAGCGAAGCTGGTATAAGCGATGGCTGGCGTATATTCGGTTTCGCAGGTTAATGCATACATTAAAAATATGTTCGCACAGGACTTTGCCCTGAACCGGATTTCGGTCAAGGGCGAGGTTTCTAACTGCAAATATCATACGTCCGGTCATATTTATTTTACCTTGAAAGACGGTCTGGGAGCGATGCAGGCAGTTATGTTTGCCAGTAGGCGGAAGGGACTTACGTTCCGTCTGGAAGAAGGACAGCAGGTGGTCGTCAAGGGCAGTATCGAAGTGTATGAGCGGGATGGAAGATACCAGCTCTATGCCAGCGAGATCACGCTGGACGGCACGGGCGATTTATTCCGGCGCTTTGAAAAACTGAGAAATGAATTAGAAGAAATGGGGATGTTTTCCCCGGAATATAAAACGCCGATCCCAAAGTATGCAAAAACGGTCGGTATCGTGACGGCTAGCACCGGCGCAGCAATCCGGGATATTATCAATATCTCGGGACGGCGGAACCCTTACGTGCAGCTTGTCCTCTGCCCGGCACTGGTGCAGGGAGCAGGGGCAGCGCCGAGTATCGTGCGGGCGATCCAGACCCTGGATGCGCTGCATCTGGATGTGCTGATCGTCGGGCGCGGAGGAGGTTCGATTGAGGATCTGTGGGCGTTCAATGAGGAGAGTGTGGCGCGGGCGATTTTTGCGTGCCGGACGCCGGTAATCTCGGCGGTCGGGCATGAGACAGACGTTACGATCGCGGACTATGTGGCGGATCTGCGTGCCCCGACTCCTTCGGCGGCGGCAGAACTGGCGGTTTTTGATTACCACCTGTTTGAGCAGCAGTGCATAGCGGCGGCACAGCAGATGACGAAGCGGATGGAGCAGAAGGCGGAGCAGTATGCCTATCGTCTGGAGCGGTTTCGTCTGCGCCTGCAGCTTCACAGTCCGCAGAGCCAGTTAAATGAGAGACGGCAGTATCTGGAAGATGCGAGAGTTAAGATGGCGCGCCAGATGGAGAAAAAGATGTCCGATCTGCGCCATCGTCTGGAACTGGTGTGCAGCCGGATGGATGGTCTATCCCCGTTAAAAAAGATAAGCGGCGGATATGGGTTCGTGACGGATACAGATGGAAAACGTGTGGAGACAGTGACAGGATTGCAAGCTGGGGATACGCTGACCGTCCGTCTGCCGGATGGACGCGTGGAGGCGGAGATCCGGGAGGTTTATCAGGAAAACCTGCCTGGGTAAAAAAGTGGTTCATTGTGTTGCGTGTGAATCATAACAGAGAGATTTGAGAACACGTTTTCTTTCAGGAAAGATTCCGAGAGTATATTAGATAAAACAGGAGGCAGGATCGATGGAAGAAAATAAGGAAGAACTTTCGATCGAGGAAATGTTTGACCGTCTGGATGGCATTATGCGGACGCTGGAGGACAGCCGCAGCACGCTGGAAGAATCGTTTGCGTCGTATGAGGCGGGAATGCGTCTGGTCCGCGCCTGCAGTGAAAAGATAGATAAGGTTGAAAAACAGATTATGGTCGTAAACGGCGAGGAGACGGAGGCGTGACAGAGATGGAAAATGCAAAGGAACGGCTGGCACAGGCAGTCAAAGAAGCGGAAGAGATTGTATATTCTTATCTTCCGGCAGAGGAAGGGCATCAGAAAACGATCTTTGAAGCGATGAATTACAGTGTGAAGGCAGGCGGCAAACGCCTTCGTCCGATTCTGATGCGTGAGGTATACCGTCTGTTTGGCGGTCAGGGAAAAGAGATTGAGCCGCTGATGGCGGCGATCGAGATGATTCATACATCTTCCCTGATTCATGACGATCTTCCGTGTATGGACAATGATGAGTACCGCCGTGGAAAAAAGACGACCTGGGTTGCATATGGGTATGATATGGCAGTTCTGGCGGGAGATGCCCTTCTGATCTACGCGATCGAGACGGCGGCAAAGGCATTTGCGATGACGCCGGATGCGGCAAAGGTGGGACGCTGTATCCAGATTTTATCCGAAAAAACGGGTATTTACGGCATGATCGGCGGTCAGACGGTGGATGTGGAACTGACGAATCAGTCGATTCCGAAGGATAAGCTGGATTTTATCTACCGTTTAAAGACGGGAGCACTTTTGGAGGCGTCGATGGTGATCGGAGCCGTGATGGCGGGCGCGAGCGAAGCTGAGTGCAGGACAGTAGAGCGTATGGCGGCGGCGATCGGTCTGGCGTTCCAGATCCAGGATGATATTCTCGACGTTACCAGCAGCCAGGAGGTGCTTGGAAAACCGGTTCTGAGCGATGAGAAAAACAATAAAACCACTTATGTGACATTGGAGGGAATCGAGAAATCGAAGCATGATGTCAAACAGCTTTCGGAGACGGCGGTTGATATCCTCTATTCCCTGCCTGGAAAGAATGAATTCCTCGAAGAGCTGATCGAGATGCTGGTCAGCCGTGAAAAATAAAAAATCCAATCGAAGACCGGGGACGACAGCGGATGTGGAAAACGGTTTGGGGGATGAAAGAATGGTATTAGATACGATAAAAGGACCGGAGGATGTAAAACGGTTGAGCGAGGAAGAACGCAAGGAGCTGGCGGCGGAAATCCGCGAGTTTCTGATCGAGACGACAAGCCGGACAGGCGGTCATTTGGCGTCCAATTTAGGCGTGGTGGAACTGACGATTGCAATGTTCTGCGCGCTGAATCTTCCGAAGGATAAGATTATCTGGGATGTAGGGCACCAGTCCTATACGCACAAGATTTTAAGCGGGCGGAAGGATAATTTTGATGGACTGCGCCAGTATGGGGGCTTGAGCGGTTTCCCGAAGCGGAAGGAAAGCCCGTTTGATGCGTTCGACACGGGACACAGTTCAACTTCGATCTCGGCGGGGCTTGGTATGGCACAGGGGCGCGATCTGCTGGGCGAGGATTATTCGATCGTTTCCGTCATCGGGGACGGCGCGCTGACCGGCGGCATGGCGTATGAGGCGCTCAACAATGCGGGACGGCTCAAGACGAATTTTATTATTGTTTTAAATGATAATAATATGTCCATTTCGGAAAATGTCGGCGGTATGTCGCGGTATCTGAATAATCTTCGTGCAGATGAGGGCTACAATCTGTTGAAGAAGAATGTGGCGGGCACGTTATCGCGGATCCCGATGATCGGTTCGGATCTGGTCGGCACGCTGCTCCGGACAAAGAACAGCATCAAGCAGCTTCTGATTCCGGGCATGTGGTTTGAAAATATGGGAATCACGTATCTGGGACCGGTGGATGGACATGATATTAAGGGGTTGATCCGTATTTTCAGCGAGGCGAAAAAGATCAACCGCGCGGTACTGATCCATGTGATTACGAAAAAGGGCAAGGGATACCGTCCGGCGGAGAAGAATCCGTCGGCATTTCACGGAGTTGAACCATTTGATATTGAAACGGGAAAACCGCTCCGGAAAAAGGAACATCCGGGCTATACAGATGTATTTTCCAGAGAAATCTGCCGTCTGGCAGCGGAAAATCCGAAGATCGTGGCGGTGACAGCGGCGATGCCGGATGGAACGGGGCTCAAACGGTTCTCGAAAGAATATCCGGACCGCTTTTTCGATGTGGGAATCGCGGAGGAACACGCGGTTACCTCGGCGGCGGGTATGGCGGCAGCCGGTCTGAAACCGGTGGTGGCGGTGTATTCGTCCTTTTTACAGAGGGCATATGATCAGGTCATTCACGATGTCTGTATCCAGAATCTTCCGGTTGTGTTCTGCGTGGATCGCGCGGGACTGGTCGGAAGCGATGGGGAGACGCATCAGGGTATTTTTGATCTGACATTTCTCTCCTCTGTGCCGAATATGAGCGTGATGGCGCCGAAAAACCGCTGGGAACTGGAAAAAATGCTGCAGTTTGCCATCTCCTACGATGGACCGATTGCGATCCGTTATCCGAGGGGCGAGGCGTACCGGGCTTGAAAGAATTTCTGGCACCGGTCGAGTATGGCGTCAGCGAGATGTTGTATGAGGAGAGAGGGACGGCGCTTCTGGCAGTCGGAAGCATGGTCAGCACGGCAGAGCATATCCGGGAGAAATTAAAGAGTGCCGGGCAGCCGTGTACGCTGGTCAACGGGCGGTTTGTGAAACCGATGGATACCGACGTGATCGACCATCTGGCTGGAACGCATCATACGATCGTGACACTGGAGGAAAATGTCCTGCGCGGCGGTTACGGCGAGCGGGTGACGGATTATGTACAGAAGCATTATCCGCAGATCAAGGTAGTTAATATAGCGCTGCCGGATGCCTACGTCGAACACGGAAATGTGTCGGTGCTCCGGAATGAGCTGGGAATTGACAGTGATTCGATTCTGGCGCAGCTGAAACGTGAAGGTGTGCTGGAGACTGACGCGGAAGCATGATGGGAAACAAAAGAGTGGCAGCAGCGGAAGGAAGAACATAGAATGAAAGAACGGTTAGATGTACTTCTCGTCAAGAGAGGTCTGGCAGAATCCCGTGAGAAGGCGAAAGCGATCATCATGTCCGGGATTGTATATGTAGAAGATCAGAAAGAAGACAAGGCGGGTACGACCTCGATGAAAATGCGAAGATCGAGGTACGTGGATCTACCTTAAAATATGTGAGCCGCGGAGGTCTGAAACTGGAGAAGGCGATGACGCATTTCGGAGTGACGCTGGATCAAAAGGTCTGTATGGATGTCGGCGCGTCCACAGGCGGATTTACCGACTGTATGCTGCAGAATGGCGCGGTCAAGGTGTTTTCGGTCGATGTAGGACATGGACAGCTGGCGTGGAAACTTCGCAATGATCCGCGTGTGGTCTGCATGGAGAAGACAAACATCCGTTATGTGACACCGGAGGATATCGGCGAGCCGGTAGATTTCTCTTCGATCGACGTTTCCTTTATTTCTCTGACGAAGGTTTTAGGTCCGGTCAAGGAGATTTTAAGCCCGGGCGGCGAGGTGGTTGCATTGATCAAGCCGCAGTTCGAGGCGGGACGTGAGAAAGTCGGAAAGAAGGGCGTTGTCCGCGAGAAGAGCACGCATCTGGAGGTCATTCAGATGGTGATGGCATATGCGGCAGAGATCGGTTTTGAGATCCGGAATCTGGAATTTTCCCCGATCAAGGGACCGGAGGGAAATATCGAGTACCTCCTGTATCTGCATAAACCGGAGCAGGCATCGGAGGAAACTGTGACTGGTGAGGAAGCACTTGCAAAAGCGGAAAAAGAGTGTCCGGTTTCACCGGAACAGGTTGTTGAGGAAGCTCACATGGAGTTAGACAAAACATGAGAAATTTCTATCTGATTGTAAACCGCGAAAAGCCGCGCGTAGAGGAGGCCGCCGATCTGATTTGCAGCTTTTTTGCAGAGCAGGGCTGCCGCTGCATTCGCCTGGACCGTCACGACGGGCTTCGACGGGATGTTGGGGTGATACCGGCGTATCGCTATACGGATCGTCGGACCGTGCCGGAGGACACAGACTGTGTGATCTGTCTGGGCGGTGATGGAACGTTGATTCAGGCGGCGCGTGATCTGGCGGGACGGAAGATTCCACTGTTTGGCATCAATATGGGGCATCTGGGGTATCTGACGCAGATTGGGCATGAGGAGGACATTCTGCCTGCCATGCGGGATCTGATGGAAGATCACTACCGTCTGGAAAGCCGGATGATGCTCAAGGGGTGCGTGATTTCCGGCGGGAAGGTCATCATGGAGGATATCGCGTTGAATGATATCGTCCTGAACCGTATGGGAATCGATGCGTTCCGGTTTGAGCTGGCTGTCAATGGACAGCTGTTTAACGAGTATTCGGCGGACGGCATGGTGGTTGCGACCCCGACCGGTTCGACGGCATACAACCTGTCAGCGGGCGGTCCGATCGTGGCGCCGGAGGCGGATCTGATGGTATTGACACCGCTCTGCCCGCATTCACTCAATTCGCGCAGCATCGTTCTGCCGCCGGATAACCATTTGAGCCTGCGGATTCAGACGACCGGGCGGACGAAGGTTTCGCTGAGCTTTGACGGCGATACGGTGGTTGATATTGAGCCGGGTGATACAATCGAGATAGCAAAATCAGAGATCGAGACGACATTGATTCAGCTCAAACAGGTGCCATTTTTGGAAAATATACGGAACAAAATGAAACAGATATAAAAGGAGTCAGAGCCATGAAAATGGAACGTCACAGCAAGATTGTGGAATTGATTGGAAAATATGAGATTGAAACGCAGGAAGAGCTGGCGGAATATCTGAATAAAGAGGGATACAATGTCACGCAGGCAACGGTTTCCAGGGATATCCGGGAGTTAAAGCTGTCTAAGATCCAGACAGAAAACGGCGGACAGAAATATGCGGTTTTCCATCCTCAGACGGCGTTCAATGATAAATATACCCGTATTCTGCACGATAGCTTCGTTTCCATGGATATGGCGCAGAACATCCTTGTCATCAAGACGGTGTCAGGCATGGCGATGGCAGTCGCGGCAGCGCTCGATGCAATCCATTTTTCAGAGATTGTCGCTGCATCGCCGGGGATGATACGGTCATGTGTGCAGTCCGTACGGTGGACGATACGATCGTGCTGATGGACAAGATCCGCAAGCTGATTGCGGGATGAGGGAAGGTGGGTTCACGCATTTTTTGCGGGAACCGCTGATAAGGAGGAACGGAAAGCGGATGCTTTATCATTTACGAGTGAAAAATCTGGCTCTGATCGATTCGGCGGAGGTGGAGTTCGGGGACGGACTCAACATTCTGACCGGTGAGACGGGAGCCGGAAAATCGATCATCATCGGTTCGGTCCAGATCGCGCTGGGCGGAAAAGCACCGAAAGAGATGATCCGCCGGGGCTGTGACAGCGCCTACATTGAACTGGTTTTCTCCATCGATGATGAGAGAAGCGCGAGCAGCTGAAGGAACACGATGTTTACCCTGATGAAGAGGGAATTTTAATCATTTCTAAGAAAATCACACCGACCCGGAGCATCAGCCGCATCAACGACGAGACGGTAACGGCTGCAAGGCTGCGGGAGATCACGGGTCTTCTGATCGATCTGCACGGACAGCATGAACACCAGTCGCTGGTGAATGCGTCAAAACATCTGGAAATCCTCGATGCGTATGGCGGGGAGAAACTTCTCCCATTCAAACAGAATACGGAAGCTGCCTATCGCTTGTATATGCAGTTAAAACAGAAATGTGCCGCATTTGCATCCGATCAGGAGACGAGACTGCGGGAGATGGATTTCTGCCGGTTTGAGATCGAGGAGATTGAAAATGCCGCGTTAAAGGATGGCGAAGAGGAAAAGGTGGCAGCCGATTTTAAGCGGTTTTCCAATGCCAGACGGATCGCTGAGAGTCTTTCACAGGCATATGACGCGGTGTCCGGCGATGCGGTGTCGCGGGCGTTCCGTGAGATCGATGGTGCGATGGCATTTGACGAGGGATTGAAGGGGATCCGTGACGAGCTGTGCGATGTAGATTCCCTTCTTTCGGATCTTTCCAGGGAGATCGCCGGATATATGGACGATATGACCTTTGACGAAGCGGCATTTCAGGAGACACAGGAGCGGCTTGACCTGATCCGGAGCCTGGAAACCAAGTATGGGAAGACGATCCCGGAGGTACTTCAGGCGTTGGAAGAAAAGAAAGCGCGACTGCAGGAACTGGAGAATTACGATGAACTTCGGGAACAGGCGGAAAAAGAACTGGAACAGGCGGAAGCAGTATTGAAAGAACATTCCGAGGCATTGTCAGCAGCGCGTAAGCAGTTTGCCGGGGAGCTGGTGGAGAAGATCGCAGACGGGCTTCGGGAACTGAATTTCCTTGATGTGCAGTTTGAGATGGAGTTTAGGCGGCTGGATCATTTCACGGCGGGCGGTATCGACGAGCCGGAATTCCTGATTTCCACGAATCCGGGCGAACCGGTTCGGCCGCTCGGTATGGTGGCGTCTGGCGGTGAGCTGTCGCGTATCATGCTGGCAATCAAGACGGTGCTGGCGGAGACCGATCAGGTTCCAACGTTGATTTTTGATGAGATTGACACCGGTATCAGCGGGCGGACTGCACAGATGGTATCGGAGAAGCTGCGGATCCTCTCCAAATGCCGTCAGGTCATCTGCATCACGCACCTGCCGCAGATCGCGGCGATGGCGGACCAGCACTTCGAGATTCGCAAATCCGCGTCCGATGGACGGACGGCAACCTCCATCCGCGCCTTAGACCGCGAGGCAATGGTGGACGAGCTTGCGAGACTGCTGGGCGGCGCGGAGATCACCGAGACCGTGCGGCAGAATGCGGAGGAGATGAAGAAGCTGGCAAAGAAGCGGAAGCTGGAGGGGTGATTATAAATTAAATAATATAAGATTTTCTACCTGTATGCATATGAGCCTACACATGCTGGCAAAGGTTGGAAGATTGCACTGGTGACATGGTATCAGAAATTCAAAGAGAGTGTATTCTTTCGGAAGCTGTTCCTATTAGCCTTTGTTACATCATTGATTTTGTTCCGAACATTACTGAACCGTAACCTCTGGATGAACCCGTTGTTTAAGATTATGGGTGGCTGGGGCATCTGGGAGACAAAGAATGGTGAACAGGTTCTGACCACTGAGTGCATTGAAAATGTGATCATGATGGTACCGTTTTCAGCAGTAGTGATGTGGACGTTTGGAGAGAAGATTGGAAGCGGTTGGAAGAAGATACTGCGCTATAGCGGGAAGATAGCATTTATCTTTTCAGTAAGCATAGAGATGCTGCAGTTACTGCTACGGCTTGGTACGTTCCAGCTATCAGACATCTTCTATAACACAGTCGGCGGAGTGCTAGGCGGATTGATGTACTGTGCGATGATGAAGGTAAGAAAGCGTCTGTAAAACTTGATGAAATTGTGATATACTGGGGGCGGAAGCTCCCTATGCTGCTCTGATAATCACACACCTCTTCGTGGTGAGCAGCAGGGAACGATCTTACAGTCGGCGAAGATGTGAGAAGAATATAGTAAAATATGACGGAGGAATCTTATATGAATTTAGTACAACAATTTCAAAATTTGCTTGATCCGTCTACAGCACTGGGGGCATTTTTAATTAGCTTGATAGCTGGAATTGTATGCTCCTTTTTACTTGGTATGAAATTTCAAAAGGAAATTGATAAGAAAAATAGTATCGAAGCCGAAAAAGTTGGTTCAATTCTTCAAGACATTCATAAAAAGAGTGCATCAGATTCAGAGAGTGAAAAAGTAAAAAAATCCAATAGTATAAAAGTTGGAACAGTAACTGGTACAATCAAACAGGATGTTGAAGAGTAAGGGAATATACTATGCTGAAATATGTATTTGCGAAAATAAAAAGATTATTTCAGAAAAATAGAAAACAGAATAGTATCCAGGTCGGTACCGTAGAAAACGGAAATATATATCAAGACTCGATACTTAAAATTGAAAATCCAGCAATAGCAATCAACCATGTTAAAGATAATCCAGAGGATTTAAAAATAACATTGGATTCAATTTCGAATGTACTGTTAAAGCCGAGTAAAGCTTTACCGCACGGATACCAAGTTGTTGTGAATATGAGGGATGGAAAAGCTGATATACATAGTGAACCAGTAAATGAGGAAGCACGGCAACAGTACCCTCAGAAAGTTAAAGCGACGGCTAAAATAGATATACCTGTAGGTATGTCATTGCAGGAAGCGTTAAAAAGAGCGAGAATTTCACAAACATCTATTAATATCGAAATGATCGATATGCAAAAGATGATTGGAGATAAAATTGATCCGTATCAAGACCAATTTCAGAAAGAATGGAGAGAAAGTACATTTAAAATTGTTCCTGAAGAATTACCAGTGGGTATGAACTGTGTGATTGGAATCGAGGGTATTCCATATAGGTATGACACAGTTATGAGAATGCAACCAGTAGACCCGGATGCGGGTATAATTAAAATATCTAATGAAGAATGCTCAACGGATTTTGTTTTAGCTTTGACGTACCATATGGATACAAAAGCAACAGATTTTACATATCGATTTTCTGGAAAGTCATGGAAAAGTATATATAAATTTTTGAATTTTATGAAGGCAGCAATTCCAGGCAATAGATTGTTTATTCGTGTAACGGCGCAAAATCAAGACTTATTTAGTGTGAAACTGGACCGGTTTTTGTTAGGCGATGAAGATGAGTATAATAGTATCAATTATAATATCGATATTGCTAAAAGACTGCTAATGATTGAAAATCAATATGGAATTCGATTCCCAATGGATCAAGAGCCGTCCGATGAAGATATAGAATTAATAGGATTTTTGTCTAATAGCATTATGAATAAACCAAATGGCTTTACATGGGATAACTTTAATGCGACAGCAAATTTTCATGTAATAGAACCAGATGGAATAAATAGTGATGCTCGTTTAGAATTTAAAGAAACAGTGAGTATTACGATATTAGGACAAAAAATTACTGACTTGCTTGTAAGTGTTGAGCTTGAGTCAGTTAGAATTGCTAATTTAGATAGTATAAAAGAAGCAGTCAAAACGCATAAAACCGAACAAATTCAAATTTCTCTAGTACCTGGAAATAGAGGGAATCATGGAACAAGAATTGTTCTATTATAAAATCAACATATGCTTTTGGCAAGTTTCAGGTGCAATATTATAAAAAAGGAAAGAGGTTATCACCTATGCCCAGAACCAAAGGTAGCAAAAACCGTCCCAAAATCAATACCACCAAAGACTACGCATCCCAGATCGCAGAAAAGCAGGAGACTATTGCATCTCTAAATACTGAGATTGCTTCCATCACCGCCAATATTGATACTTTGAAGGCTGACCTGAAAGAGAAGAAGACTGCTTTGAAGAAGGCCGAAAAAGAAGTGGCATCTCTGGAAGCAAAGAAGGCCAAGGCAGATGCTAAGGCCGCTGAAGAAGCGAGGAAGACAGAAGCAGAGGCTGTGCTGAAGAAGTTGCTGGCAAGAGGGATGAGTGCGGACGAGATCCTCGAAAAACTGAAATAAAACCATAAAACTATAAAACACACACGACCGTGTGGGAAAGGAAAGAATTAAATGGAAGAAATTGTAAAGTTCTTAAAAGAAGCTGAAATATATTACTTGGCAACAGTCGAAGGCGACCAGCCGAGAGTGCGTCCGTTTGGCACGGCACATATTTTTGAAGGCAAGCTTTACATCCAAACTGGCAAGAAGAAGGATGTTTCCAAGCAGCTGCATGCCAATCCGAAAGCAGAGTTGTGTGCATTCAAAGACGGCGAGTGGATTCGCGTCGCTGGCGAACTGGTAGAGGATGACCGTGTGGAAGCAAGACAGTCCATGCTGGATGCCTATCCGAGTTTGAAGAAGATGTATGCCGCAGATGATGGCAACACTGAGGTGTTCTACTTCAAGAATGGTGTGGCTACCATTAGTTCTTTCACCCATGAGCCGAAAGTGATCAAGTTTTGATGATATGCCGTGTGGACAAACTGAACTCCAGGAGTTCATACGGTATTTTTTGAAGATAGCTGTATAGTTTATAACGAAAATAAAAAAAGAACAAAATTTAATGAAATGGAGTGTGACATAAAATGAACTTATCTAAAATACACCACATCGCAATCATCGTATCTGACTACGAAGCCGCAAAAGATTTCTACGTGAACAATCTGGGATTCTCTGTTATCAGAGAAAACTATCGCCTAGAGCGTAAGGACTGGAAGCTAGATCTTCGTGTCAATGAGCACACAGAGCTGGAGATTTTTGCAGAAGAAAACCCGCCGAAGCGTGTGAACCGCCCGGAGGCCTGTGGGCTGCGTCACCTTGCATTTTGTGTGGAGAGCGTGGAGCAGACAGTGAATGAGTTGGCAGAGGTAGGAATTGAATGTGAGCCAATTCGTGTGGATGATTACACCGGCAAGAAGATGACTTTCTTCCATGATCCGGACGGACTGCCGTTGGAGCTGCATGAGTAAAATGAAGAAAACAAGAAAACCAGGCGGTGGCCGGAAGAAGTTGAAGCCAGAGTACGATGCCGGGAAAAATCTGAAAGAGCAGATGGAAAGTGCTGTGGCACTTTATGATTCTGAGATGTCCTTGCAGGCCATCGGAGATGAGTTGGGATTAAATCCCATCAAGGTACGGAAGCTGCTCATCACGGCAGGTGTGTATGAATCAGAAGTGACGGAAAAAGTAAAAAACACTTTTGAAGAATACCGTGAAACTCAGGACTACAAAACCTCCATACTCTCAACCGCAAATGCGCTTCAACTCTCCAAAGCTTCCGTTACCTCGTACCTACCATATCAGAAAGGCGTGTATTTCCCAAGTACTGCATCAAAAGAGAAAATCAGTGTTGGAGCAGAGCGGCAGCGGAGATACAGAGCGATGAAGCGGTGGAGGGCTGATCCGACAGAAGAAAACTTCTGGGGTGTGATTCTGACCTATGCTGGAGTGAAATTTAAGACCTACGCCGGGTTGCCATTCTCTTACGAAATCAAAAAGGGCAGGAATGGCGAGTATACAAAAGAACTGTGGATCGACCGCCGAGAGAAGAGTAAAAGTCTGGCGTGGAGTTCTATAATTTTGGCACTGGGAAATATAAAAGGGGAAGTGGTTGATCGTCCCAAAGCTCTGGGTGATATCCGGGGAGTGACCTACATATACGGAATGTTCTATCGGTTCGGACTGATTGATGTGCCGGACAAGGTAAAGGAGAAGATGGGCCGTCCAAAAGACCGCAACTCAAAGTAATAAAACGTATTATGTATGGCAGAAATAGTTTTGAATTATTGAAGGCAAAAGTACTGCTTCATGAACAATTTCGCTGTGAAATCAACTAAGTGTGGAAAGAGCCCTTACTGCCTTTTTATCGTTATGTTCTAAAGCAAAAACCAGACAACCGTGCTTATATTACGAACGAAATAAGCACAATCGTCTGGTGGTAAGGCATAAAAATCCCCCAGTCGTACACAACTGGGGGAGAAAGAAGGTGGCCCGGAGGTCATCTTCCCGGTCTCGGATCTCGCAAGGTTACCGAAACCTGATCACTGTTGAAAGTATAGCCGATGTAGTAGTGCTAGTCAAGCAGAAAGAAAACTTAGGCAGTCTTTTTAGAATTGCAATAGTCATAGAGATTCAGAAGATAGTCGGGGCTTTCTCTCCAAATTCCGGTATCATAGTCGAAAAGTGTTTCATATACCTTTGAATTTGTGAAGCGTAACAGTGCATCTTCATAGGAAATAGTATCACGCAAAGCGAGTTCTTTGACCGTATCGCGCATGAGACTGACAGCACAGCTTTCTTTCTGCGTATCTGTGAAGTTATAGTTTGACATCTCCATAGCGGTCACTCCTTATATATTCAAGATGATTAACGGCGTCCTGCGTGCGAAAACAGAATTGGTCTTTTAGGCGATTGGGAAGAAGTTTTTCAATAGCTATTTTGTCTGCTTTCGGTGTGCCGGGGATACCAAAGTCAACGCCACCTATATACTGCTGTAAGGTGTGGGCTGTTTGGTCATCTGCAATTTTTCCACTGATGATGTCGATGGTGCCGTATTTTTTCAAAAGTTGTGGGAACAAATCCTTTTTTCGGTTTGCTGCTACAAAATGAAGCCATTCAACAGAGGCTCCTTGGAAACAGTAAGCTAATATGTTGGGATCGTAGTGGAATTTGTAAACAGATATCTGTCCGTCTTCCGGGTTGAAATCTTTTGGAACTGTACCAATACGCATCGCTTTCCTAACCGAAAGCTGAACGTAATTGTACGCTTGCTCGTAGGAAGATGTAAGATAAAAACCTCGGCCAAAATCGAGTCCACCAAAGCAGCGATTCAGGTCAATCGCCGGGATACCAATGTAGCTACCGTGGTACAGAAGCATCCCATCCTGCAATTCAATCATACGGATACACCTCGATTCTTTAACAAGGTTTCAACATCGTGAAGAACACAGGCGTAACCGTTTAGATGAAGGATGTCATAGCATTCAGAAATAAATCCAAGAATGTCGTATTTCTTAAAAAGTTCAGCGCAATCGCTGGGAGACATTTTCCACTTGGACTGAGCCATGCGGAAAACCCAGCACTGCATATCGGCAATGTCAATATTATATTCACCCATAGAGCGTACCTCCTTTGAGTACAACTTCTCAATTTAAGTATAGCTCTTTTTCTGCCGCTTAGCAACGACAGAATTGTAAATTTCAGATTATTTTATGCCTGTCTGCCCCGTGCAGATGGGCTTTTTTCATGCCTGCGAGGAGTTGGTTACGCAAATGGCATCCAGAATCCAGGGCATCACCGTTGAGATCGGCGGCGATACCACAAAGCTCTCCAAAGCGCTGGAAAGTGTAAACAAATCAATCAAGGGGACGCAGTCCGGACTGAAGGATGTCAACAAACTCCTGAAACTGGACCCTTCCAATACAGAACTGGTTGCCTATAAGCAGGAGAAAACGGTATAATTGAGGAAGGCAGTTGGGTATAAGGGGTACAAGTGGTGTAGATGAAAAATATTGTGAAGACGGAAAGAGGGGCTGTTGCATGCTTGTGAGTTAGTGATTTATGGGTATCATGATAAAACAAAAACGATAATTGGAGAACCTCATTGGAATTTTGGAAAATATTGTTAGATGATATAAAAGAACCGGTTTCGTACCTTCCCATGGGAGTCGGAGCGGCGATTATGATGCTTTTGTTATTGCGGCTGGTTGCCGGGGAGAAGGCATGGAGCGACCGCAGGTGTATTATTATTTTTTATTGGGTGTATATGAAACGGTTGTGTGGATTCAGGCGTTTTTTTCGCGGGAGTCGGGTTCCAGAACGGGGATTGACTGGCAGCTGTTTGAGACATGGGGCAGAACCTGGCAGTCCAGGGCATATATGGTTGAGAATGTGATTATGTTTCTTCCACTTGGAGTTTTGCCGTTGGCAGAAAGGCGGTGTGCCAAATGGTGGAAGATGCTTTTGAACAGTATGCTGTTGTCGATGATGATCGAGGGGATGCAGCTTGTGACAGAAAGAGGATATTGCCAGCTGGACGATGTAGTTATGAATACATTGGGCGGTTGTCTGGGATATGGGGTGATGCGGATAATCGATGCGGTGCATCGTCGTTTGCATCATTCATAGAGGGCTGAATTGGAATCCGAGCTTCCAGTTTGCAAGTTTAAGTTCTGATTTAGCTAATCACTTGCAAAAGTAAATTCTGGCAAATCAAAATATCATGATTTTAACACGATATATAAAAACATTGGATTTTCTGGTAAAATATAGGTGAGATTTTGTGAGGTGATCCATATGTCTTTTGTTAAAAATGATAATCAACAACTTACTCTTTTAGATAGCACGTTCAATCTTACAGAAGATAGAATTATAAGACTATGAAGCGAGGTAGTGGATATGGAGAAAGATCCGTTTAAGGAATATTTGAGGGAGTCTGAACCGAATAAAGCTTATAAAAGTTATGCTTGGAGTACAGCAATCGGACTTCAGGCGGTGGACGGACTCAAACCATCTAAATATCTGATTGATACCGCCATTCAGAATATTGAAGGCAAAATCACGATGAAGGAAGCACAGAGTCTTATCGACAGTTACTATGAAGAAAGACCAGTGCACTTGTCCGATGATGAGCGTACCGAAGAAGCAGATAAGGTTTCGTCCCGTATCGCAGAAATTCTTTCTGAAACAGCGTTTTCATTTTCGCCAAACGAGTATGTATCTATCCACCGTAAACTCTTTCAGGGTATTTATGAACACGCCGGAAAGATTAGAGATTACAACATTACAAAGAAAGAATGGGTGCTTGATGGGGCAACTGTTATGTATGGCAGTGCTTCAGAACTGAGAGCCACACTTGAATATGATTTTTCGCAGGAGAAGGATTTTAGCTATAAAGGGCTTTCAATGGACGAGATTATCCATCATCTTGCGGTATTTGTTTCAAGGTTATGGCAAATCCATATCTTCGGGGAAGGCAATACGAGAACAACAGCAGTGTTCTTCATCAAATATTTAAGGACGCTTGGGTTCTCTGCAACCAATGATATTTTTGCAGAAAATGCCTGGTATTTCAGAAATGCACTTGTGCGTGCAAACTATACGAACCTGAAAAAAGGCATTCACGAAACAACAGAGTATTTGGAAGCATTTCTCAGAAATTTGCTTTTGAACGAGAAAAATGAGCTTCATAATCGAAATCTTCATATAAGTGAACTTTTGAACGAAGAAAAAGTGGACATTGGGGACAAAAAAGTGGATGTTGAGAGTGGAAAAGTGGACATTCGAGACAAAAAAGTGGATATTGAAAGTTTACTTTTCGAAAAAAGTAGTGATTTCTCGGCAAAAACGACGATTCATATCCATAGACTTTTTGAAAAGTTTGGCTTTGATGAGGTGTTTGGAAGAAGTGCAGTTATGGAGCTTCTTGAGCTGAAAGGTTCAGGTGCTTCAAAACTTCTTTCCAATTTGGTAAAGGCAGACATTATTGAATCAGTATCCGGTCATGGAAAAGGAAAATATAAATTCAAGAAGTAGTTTAGGTATTGTAGAATTTCCGCTCATCGAGTGGAAATTTTGCTTAATATGATAGAGATATTTTCCAGAAATCCGGATTTCATTATATTGGAAGATGATGCAGTTCTCACACCGCTTCTGATAGATGATGAAATATCTAGTTTGTCGGCAATCCTTTTAAATGAAGCGTATTATGAATTGCTAAAAATCGGACAAAAGATGGTTGATGGCATTCCGGTATTAAGTCCGACTTGCCTGATACCATTTAAGGCGAAAGCGTGGCTGGATTTAAAAGAACGCAAGTTAAATGGAGATCAGGTTGACAGCAAAAATATAAAGAAACATAAAAACGATGTGTTCCGATTAGCACTGTTAATCACAGCCAATGGGCTGCACACTCAGCGCAAGAAGTATTGAGAATTTGCTGGCAGTCGGCTATAATGAGATCGAGAACATATGCGTGCAGAGGGGCGATGAATAGTCATCGACTGTGTGCATAAATAGGATTAATTTTGGGGGTTTTATGGGGGCTGAAAGCAAAACGAGGATGACAGAGGGAAGTATCTCTAAGAAGATTATTTTATTTGCCATACCATTGTTTCTGGGGAATCTGTTTCAGCAGCTGTATAATACAGCGGATTCCCTGATTGTAGGTAATTATCTTGGCAGCAATGCACTGGCAGCAGTCAGTTCGTCGGGAAACCTGATTTTCCTGATGGTAGGTTTTATTAACGGTATTGCCATGGGAGCCGGTGTAGTAATTGCCAGGTATTATGGGGCGAAAAACAAGGATTATCTCCAGAGAGCGATTCATACAACCACAGCCTCGGTCTGGTGGCCGGAATCACACTGACGGCTGCGGGAATGTATCTGGCACCGAAGGTTCTGGTACTGATGGGAACACCGGCAGATGTACTTCCAGAATCGATTGTATATTTTCAAACCTATTTTGCAGGTTCTCTGGGTGTAGTCATGTACAATATTTTCGTTGGAATCCTGCAGTCGGTGGGGGACGGCCGCCATCCGCTGATCTATCTGATTATTTCCTCCTGTGTGAATGTGGTGCTGGATATCTTCTTTATCACAGGACTTGGCATGGGAGTGGGATCGGCAGCCCTGGCAACGGCTATATCCCAGTTTGTCAGTGCGATTCTCTGTATGGTGCATCTGATGCGGGTGAAGGAAGACTACCGGCTGGAGCTTAGGAGGATTCGTTTTGACAGACATATGCTGAGGCAGATTATTCAGAATGGTGTACCTTCCGGTTTCCAGAACTCAGTCATTGCCATAGCCAACGTGTTTGTACAGTCCAACATCAATGCATTCGGTAAAATGGCCATGGCAGGCTGCGGAGCTTATTCTAAGGTAGAAGGTTTTGCCTTCCTGCCGGTGACCTGCTTTACTATGGCGATAACTACCTTTGTGGGACAGAATCTTGGGGCAAAGCAGTATGACAGAGCAAAGAAAGGTGCGAAGTTCGGTATCCTCTGCTCCATCTTCATTGCAGAACTGATTGGTATCACCATATATACGGCGGCACCGGTGCTGATTGCAGCATTCAACCGTGATCCGGATGTGATACATTATGGGGTGATGCAGTCCAGAATCATTGCGTTGTTTTATTGTTTATTGGCATTTACTCACTGTATCGCGGCTGTACTCCGGGGTTCCGGCAATGCTGCCGTGCCCATGATCGTTCTGCTCTGTGTATGGTGTCTGTTCCGTGTCAGCTACATCACACTGGCAGTGCGTCTGATTCCGGATATCCGGGTCATATTCTGGGCATACCCACTGACCTGGAGCATCAGCTCCGTGATTTTCCTGTTTTTGTTTTTAAGGGGAAATTGGGTGCATGGATTTGAGAAAAAAGTGACAGGGAGGTAACCAGATTAATGAATTATGCAGAATGTTTAGAACTGGCAAGAGGAAAAATGGGAAATTACTGCAAGGCCTGTCCGGAATGCAACGGAAGAGCCTGCAAGAATCAGATGCCGGGTCCGGGAGCCAAAGGAATCGGAGATACGGCGATTCGGAATTATGACAAATGGAAGGAAATCCGCGTCCAGATGGATACACTGGTGGAGAAACGTCCCATCGATACATCTCTTTCGTTGTTTGGAAAGAATTTTCAGTATCCGTTTTTTGCAGGTCCGGTGGGAGCCGTGAATATGCATTACGGCGATTCACTGAATGATGTTTCTTACAATGATATATTAGTTTCTTCCTGTGCAGAGTTTGGAATTGCCGCTTTTACAGGAGACGGAATGGACAGCAATGTGATGGTGGCTGCCACGGAAGCCATCAAAAAGGCAGGGGGACTGGGAATTCCTACAGTGAAGCCATGGAATGTGGAAATGGTTCGTGAAAAGATGGCGCTTGTCAAGGATGCAGGTGCTTTCGCGGCTGCCATGGATATCGATGCGGCAGGTCTTCCATTTTTGAAAAATTTCAATCCTCCGGCCGGAAGTAAATCAGTGGAGGAGCTTCGTGAGATCGTGAAGGCAGCAGGAGTCCCTTTTATTGTAAAGGGTATTATGACGGTAAAAGGCGCTTTGAAGGCTAAAGAGACCGGTGCGGCAGCCATCGTGGTATCTAACCATGGAGGAAGAGTCCTGGATCAGTGCCCGGCAACTGCAGAAGTTCTGGAAGAAATAGCAGAAGCAGTGGACGGTTCTATGAAGATTTTCGTGGATGGCGGAATCCGTTCCGGCACCGATGTATTTAAAGCATTGGCACTGGGGGCAGATGCGGTTATCATAGCCAGACCTTTCGTCACAGCTGTCTATGGCGGAGGCCGAGAAGGAGTTGAAGCATATATCCAGAAGATCGGAAGTGAGCTTGCAGATACCATGGCTATGTGCGGCGTATCTTTCCTTGCTGAAATTACCCGTGACTGTGTGAGAGTGTAAAAAAGTAAACTATCAAATATAGCAAAAATTAGTAGAAAGGGTGAGTGATATGCGTTTTAATCGTGTATTTGTAATCGTACTGGATTCCCTTGGAATCGGTCCCATGGCAGATTCTGCGAGATTTGACGATGCCGGTGCGGATACGCTGGGGCACATCTCAGAAACAGTGGAACATCTGGATATTCCGAATCTGCAGAGATTGGGACTTGCCAATCTCAAGGCCCTTAAGCAGGTTAAGCCGGCAGAACATCCGGAAGGATATTTCATGGCGATGAATGAGGCGAGCAATGGTAAGGATACCATGACCGGTCATTGGGAGATGATGGGCATCCGGACGGATAAGCCATTTATCACATTTACAGAACATGGATTTCCCAAGGAACTGATTGACGAACTGGAAAAGCGCTGCGGCAGAAAGATAATCGGCAATAAGGCAGCCAGCGGAACGGAGATTCTGGAGGAGCTGGGTGAACAGGAAGTGAATGAAGGAAAGCTGATTGTCTATACATCAGCGGATTCTGTGCTTCAGATCTGTGGCAATGAGGAAACCATGGGACTTGAGACCTTGTATCATTACTGTGAGATTGCCAGAGAACTGACTATGCGGGATGAGTGGAGAGTTGGCCGTGTTATCGCAAGATCCTATGTGGGCAAAAAGCGCGGCGAATTCAAACGGACAAGTAACCGCCATGATTATGCTTTGAAACCCACCGGACCGACGGCGCTGAATGCACTGAAGGATGCCGGATATGATGTGATTTCCGTTGGAAAGATTAACGATATCTTTGTGGGAGAAGGGATAACAGAAAGCAATCATTCCGACAGCAGTGTACATGGCATGCAGCAGACCATCGATATCGCAAAGCGGGATTTCAAGGGACTTTGCTTTACCAATCTGGTAGATTTTGATGCGTTATGGGGACATCGCAGAAATCCGGTGGGATACGGGGAAGAGATCGAAAAATTTGATAAAAAGCTGGGAGAGCTTCTGCCGCTGCTCCGTGAGGACGATCTGCTGATTCTGACGGCGGATCATGGAAATGATCCGACCTATAAGGGAACGGATCACACAAGAGAGCAGGTCCCGTTTATCGCATATTCACCATCGGATACGGAAAGTGGGAAGCTTGATACAAGTGACACCTTTGCCGTTATCGGCGCGACCATTGCGGATAATTTTGGTGTCAGAATGCCGGAGGGGACCATCGGAACTTCTATTCTGGATCAGATAAAATAAATGACATTGGACTTGAAGTTAAAAACAGAAAGGCGGCGATTATATGGTTGATTATACAGAAGGAACGGGAAAACAGTACCACACAGGAATCGGCCCGGAGGATATCGGCGGATATGTCATCATGCCGGGGGACCCCAAGCGATGCAAGAAGATAGCAGAACATTTTGAGAATCCGGTGTTAGTTGCGGATAATCGTGAATATACCACATATACGGGAACCATCGATGGGGTAAAAGTCAGTGTGACGTCAACCGGCATCGGTGGTCCGTCAGCGGCTATCGCTATCGAGGAGTTATCCAAGTGCGGAGCCCATACTTTTCTGCGTGTGGGCACCTGTGGAGGTATGCAGGAGGATGTACTGGGCGGAGATATCGTAGTTGCAAGCGGAGCTATCCGCATGGAAGGAACCAGCAGAGAGTACGCTCCCATTGAGTACCCGGCTGTTCCCCATGTGGATGTTATGACTGCCATGATCCGTGCAGCGAAGAAGCTGAAGTTCCGCTGTCATGCGGGCGTTGTACAGTCGAAGGATTCCTTCTTTGGACAGCATGAGCCGGAGGTGATGCCGGTCAGCTATGAGCTTGAAAATAAGTGGCAGGCATGGCTTCGGATGGGATGCCTGGCATCGGAGATGGAGTCAGCAGCATTGTTTATCGCAGGTAGCTTCCTTCGGGTGCGTGTAGGTGCCTGCTTCCTGGTTCTGGCTAATCAGGAGCGGGCGAAAAAAGGTCTGTCCAATGAACAGGCCCATGATACAGAGGCAGCAATCCGGACAGCGGTGGAAGCCATCCGTATCTTGATTCAGGAGGATGCGAAGAATGAATAATGAGAGGATAGAAACACTCATCGAGGAAGCATTCGCAGCACGGAAAATGGCCTATACACCCTATTCTCATTTTCAGGTGGGGGCGGCTCTGCTGACTGAAAAAGGCGGGATTTACCGTGGCTGCAATATTGAAAATGCGGCCTATACACCGACAAACTGCGCGGAACGCACTGCCTTTTTTAAGGCAGTCAGTGAGGGTGAACGCAGCTTCACAGCGATTGCAGTTGTGGGAGGCCCGGAAGGAGCTTCGGAATTTGACTGGTGTGCGCCCTGTGGCGTGTGCCGTCAGGTGATGAAGGAATTCTGCCAGGATGATAGATTTCAGATCATTCTGGCACGTTCGGTGAAGGAATATAAGGTCTATACACTGGCGGAGCTTCTGCCGATGGGATTCGGACCGGATAATTTGCAGTAGGAATGCCGATTGCCTCATAAAGCTGGTATGCAGGTGTCAAAGACCCGCGCACTGTAATCTTACAGTTTCATTAATATAACTTAATATATTGGAACACCTTTTGACATTGCAAAAAAAACAGGGTACACTGTATGACAGGCGGGGATGGATTCACCATTTCCGCCTGTATTCAGAAGAAAAAGCGGACGCAGGTCCGATGAAAAATAGAAAAAGTGTGGGGAGTTTGGACGGATGGCTCAGAAAGAGTGGAAACGGGAAGAAATGAAACAGAATCAGGGAAGAACAGAGCAGAACCAGAGAAAAAAGGTTCAGAAAAAGACAGGGTATAGGGCAGTGCTGGCGGCTTCGATGTTTTTGATTGCTGCTTCGGCAGCCCTGTCAGCGTGCAAAAAATCACCGGTGGCTGAGACAACAGCGCAGACACAGGCGGCAGAGGAAACGGAGGGCGCGGTCAGCACGGCGCTCGGAGCGGCGGATCGGGTGCTGGAGGAGAATGGCATGCTGTACCTCAAATACCGCACGGAGATCCGTTCCCTTTCGAAGGAGACAGGCGAGATGAAGACGCTCTGCCAGTTTGACACGGGAGATGAAAACAGCACCTTCTGGGTCTACGGAGGCGGGCTGTATTTTGATCGGATACAGGCGGAGAGTGGCAGCACACAGGGCACGGAGCTTTATGGGCTGTACCGGCTGGATTTGGAGAGCGGTGTGGAAGAGCATTTAGCGGATCTGACGGATCAGCCGTCGGTGCTCTATGCGTCAAAGAACCGCCTGTATGTCAAGGGTTACAACATGAATGTCATTTATACGCTCGATGAGAATGGCAAAACAGCGGGAGAGTTGTCACCGTCAGACACGATCTACGGGGAGATTCCGGCAGGCTGCAGCGAGCTGTTTAATGGGATTCTTCCATATTATACGGAACAGTTTGGGTATATGCCGGTGCAGAATGAAACCTGCCTGGTGATTGCGGATGCGGACGGCAGCCATCGAGGGAGATTTCGGATATTACGAATACATCGTCGGTGCTGTTTGCGAAGGACGCATTCTTTGCCCTGCTTCGGGATGGCAATGGAAATACGCAGTGTTACCGCTATGAGGTCTCTGACCCGGAGAAACGGACGCTTTTATATGAGACGGCGGAAAATATCAGCCTGGTGCAGTATCAGGGCGGATATTTGTACCTGATGGAAAATCAGGCGTCCCAGATCAGTACGGGAAAGTATACGTTTAAACGGATTGCGGCGGATGCTAAGGCAGATGCAGCGGCAAATGCCGCCGAGGCGCAGAATGCGCTTTTTACGGTCGAGGAAGAGCCAGGCATGACGAATGATTTTTCTATGTATGGTAATTTTTATGTGACGGGAAATCAGGCATACTGCCAGCAGTTTAAGGATTACGGCGTTTATCTGGGCGAAAAAACGCTGGATGATGCGGCAAGCGGGGAAGTGACGTTGTTAGAGCCGGTTCTGTTCCAGTCTCCGATCCGGGAGCTGGGGCATGTCGAGGCGCAGTCGGAGACGTTAAAGAGTGCGGATGGAAGCCGGGAGCTGGGAAGTGTGTACGCAGAACGGCTGGTATTTGACGGAGAGGGCGATGCGGTCGAGGCGATGAACCAGACGATGCAGGAGCTGCAGGTGTCGGTTCTGTCGGCGGCGCGGACGGATTCCATGAATCTTGATACGGAGATGAGCATCGATACAGCGGAAACGGACGGATCGGAGGAAGAGGTACTTCCGCAGGAGGCGGATGCAGCGCAGCCGATCTATTCGATGGCTCTTACGATCGACGGAGATGACGCGATTACGTATCTGGATGATCATTATGTCTGCGTCCGTGCGGATGGATACGAATATACGGGCGGCGCACACGGAACGCCGTTCCGCCAGTATTTTGTCTTTGACCGGGAAACGGGGGCACGCCTGTCTTTGAGCGATGTGGTTGAGAATCCGGTGGAGGAGCTGCAGGCGAAGGTTGGTGCGGCATTCAGGGAGCTGGCGGAAAAGACAAATTTTGCCTTTGAATCACCGGAGGATCTGGAACATACGGTGGCAGACGGCATCAGCTACGAATCGCCGTTTTATCTGAGCGAGACGGGCGTGGTTTTCTATTATGCGCCGTATGAGATTGCATCGTATGCGGAAGGATTCCCGGAGGTAACAATTCCGTACAGCGAGTTAGAAATGCGGATTGAACTTAGCAAGTAGGAATTTTCTGAACTGCAACAAATGCGGATTGCCCTTAAGTAGAGAGCTTGAAGTTGAGGAAAAAATCGCTTATAATACTCCATAGAAAAACAGTGTCGAACGAATCTGAAAGAATGGCACAGGATGAGGAGGAAGCAGCATGAAGACAGTTGTTAAGGAAAATGCGAACGGCGGCAAAGGACAGGTAGTTGTAAAATACATTCTGGATGACAATGAGTTAAATGCAAAATGTAAGATGTTTGCCGAGGTAACGATCGCACCGGGATGTTCCCTGGGCTATCATGAGCACCACGGCGAGAGCGAGACGTATTATATCATCAAGGGACAGGGCGAGTACGATGACAATGGAACGAAACGTCCGGTTACCGTCGGCGATAAGACCTTCACGCCGGATGGCTGTGGTCATGGCATTGCCAATACCGGAGATGAAGATCTGGTCTTTATGGCATTGATCCAGCTGGATTAAGAGTGAAGAACAAAACAGAAAAAGGTAACGGTTCACAGTAACCAAAAAAGGCGCTGGCACGGGAGGTGGTTCGATGTGTCGGCGCTTTTTGCCATATATGTCCGGAAAATGCCTATATGTTTAAGCGGAAAAAATTGGAAATCAAAAAAACAGTGGCTCAAAGGAAGAAAAAGGAGGTGTGCCTGCGTGAAACTATTTCATCTTTCTGATCTGCATATCGGGAAAATGTTAAATGGCTATAGCCTGCGCGAGAGCCAGAAGAATGCGTTTTTGCAGATACTTAAATATGCGGAGGAAGAGAAGCCGGATTCGATTCTGATATGCGGGGATATTTATGATAAATCGGTCCCGGCGGGGGAAGCGTATACGCTTTTTGACTGGTTTTTGACCGAGCTATCCGGGCGATGTCCGGAGACGGAGATCCTGATCATTGCGGGAAATCACGATTCACCGGAGCGGCTGGCGTATGGCGCATCGTTTCTGGCACGCCACCGGATCCATATCGCGGCGCTGCCGCCGGCAGATCGGACGGAGTATTTAAAGCAGGTCACACTTACAGATGAGTGGGGACCGGTTCATTTTTATCTGGTACCGTTTATCCGTCCGGGTCATGTGCGCCATTTGTTTGACACCAATGGTTATACCGATGCATTCCAGAAACTCCTGGCGCGGGAGACGATCCACAAGCAGGAGCGCAATGTGGTTCTGGCGCACCAGTTTTTTGTCTGGAACGGTCAGAATCCGGAAACCTGCGATTCGGAGACGGCGGTGCTGACCTCCGGAGGATTGGATGCGATCGATGCGTCGGTGCTGGAACCGTTTGAATATGCGGCGTTAGGGCATATCCATGGGGCACAGAAGGTAGGGCAGGAGCGGTTTTGCTATTGTGGGACGCCGTACAAATATTCGATCAGTGAAGAACACCATCAGAAGGGGATCACGGTGGTGGAACTGGGAGAAAAAGGAAGTGAGCCGCAGATCCGCCGTCTGCCGATTCTCTGCCATCCCGATGTAAAGCGCGTGCGGGGGACACTGGAAGAACTCAAGCTGCTTTCAGATACGATGGAAAAGATGCCGGATGGAAGTGGACGCGCGGACGCGTATGTGAGCGTGGTCCTGACGGACGAAAAAGAAATGTACGATTTCCGGGAACGCCTGGAGGAGTTATTTGCGCATATTTTGGAGATCCGGGTGGACAATGAGAGGACGCGGAAACGACTGGAGGAAGAACCGGAGGAAACAGGGGCGGTGACGCCGTTTCAGGCATTTGCCTCTTTTTATGAGGCGGTGCGCCACTGCCCGATGACAGAGGAACAGGAGACGATTCTGGCGCGCATGGTGGAAGAGGCAGAGGAGGAGGAACGCGTATGAAACCGAAGCTGCTTACAATGTCGGCGTTTGGCTCTTATGGGGGCGTGACGCAGATTGATTTCGAACGGGCGGGGACGGGATTGTTCCTGCTCACGGGCGATACGGGGGCAGGCAAAACGACGATCTTTGACGCGATCTCGTTTGCGCTCTACGGGGCGGCGAGCGGCGCCGGGAGAGAGGGCGCGATGCTTCGCAGCCAGTATGCACCGGAGGACGCGGAGACCTGGGTGGAACTGACGTTTGAGGATAAGGGGCAGGATTATACGATCCGCCGCAGTCCGGCATACACGCGCCTCAGCAAGCGGAAAAATAAGGACGGCGCATACACGGCGACGAGTGTGGCGCCGAAAGCGTCTCTGCTTTTGCCGGATGGAAGTGAGATGTCCGGCCGGATCCGTGAGATCGATGAGAAGATCCGGGCGATCGTGGGCGTGGACCGCGATCAGTTTTCGCAGATCGCGATGATCGCGCAGGGCGAATACATCCGTCTGCTCCATGCATCCTCCAAAGAAAGAAAAGAGATATTTTCGCGCATTTTCCATACCGGGATCTACGGTAGAATCCAGCAGAAGCTGCGGGAGGCAGATCGGACGCTGTATGGAAGGCTGGAGGATAACAAGACCCGGTGCGAGGAAGTCATCCGGCAGGTGACGGTTCCCAGGACGGAGGAGGCGGTAGCTTTGGAGTGGGAAGAAAGATGGCAGTCTTTGAAAGAGCGGTACCGGACAAATGGAGCGGAACTGCTTGCATTTCTGCATCAGTTGTCGGAGGAAAGCCGGAGGATCGAGGAAGAGGCGGGGAGACTGGAAGAGAATGCAATCCAGAAGCTTGCCGCCGGACAGAACCATCTGGAGCTTGTGAAAAAGGAAAAACGGGTACTGGAAGAAAAGAGCCGTTTGGAAGCATTTGGACGGGAGATGGAGGAGAAGCGCCGGGAAGCTGCCGCAGCCTATGAGAGCCGGAAACCGGAGCTGGAGGATCAGATCTGGCGGATGCAGGATGCGCTTCCGCTCTATGCGGAGCAGGAGAAAAAACGGCAGGCATATGAAACTTTGGAACATCAGCGGACGGCTCTGACCCAAAACCTGAAAAAAATGCAGAATCAGCTGGAAACGTGCCGTACACAGGAAGAAATACTTCGAAACCAGGAGCGGGAGGCGGTAGAGGCGCGCGCTGCCCTGGCAGAATGCCGGGGACGGCGGGAGCAGATGGAACGGCGCCAGGCGGTTTTGCAGGAGTTAGGGAAATGCTGTGAAGCGGAGCGGACATGGAGGAAGTCACTGGAAAAACGCCAGGAAAAATTTCAGGCAGCCGCGCGGGCGTACCAGCAGTCAGATCAGTTGTATCAGGACGCGTCCTGCCGCTTTCTGGCGATGCAGGCGGGACTTCTGGCGGCAGAGCTGCAGGAAGGAAAACCGTGCCCGGTCTGCGGCTCGCTGGAACACCCGGCTCCCTGCCGTCTGGAGACAGAGCCGATCCGGGAGGAACAGGTAGAAGCGCTGCGTGCCGGGCGGGATGATGCCGATCAGAAGCAGAGGACAGCCGCTGAGGCGTGCCAGGAGGCGCAGATCTCGCTGGAACATGAGAGCAGACGGCGGATAGAGATCCAGGGAAAACTGTACGGTCAAAATCAGGACAGCCCGGCAGCCCAGCCGGATGTGGATGCTCTGGAGAAGGAGCTACGGCAGATGGCACAGGAAATCCGGCGATGCAGGCAGGCGGAAACCACTTATACTGACCGGATTGCCATGGAAGAAACGATCCGGCAGAAACGGGAGGCGAACGGAGCCGGACAGAAGAAGCTGGAAGCTGCGCTGGAGCTTAAAAGAAGTGAGGTGCAGCAGGTGGCGATCGAGAGCCAGACGAGACGTAATGAGCTGGAGGAACTCTCGAAGCGGCTGGAGTGGAAAGACAGCCGGACACTCCGGGTGGAGCTTGAGAAGCGCAGCCGGGAGCTGGAAACACTTGCAGAGGCGGTGACAGCGGCTGATAAGAAAGCACAGGAGTGCCGGGAAAAATGCCGGGAGCTGGAGGGAAGCTTATCTTCGCTCCGGGAACGTTTTGAAGCAGATTCAGAAACAGAACCGGAAGAAAAAATCCAGCAAAAGATCCGGCACTGGGAAGAGGAAAAAAACCGCTGGTCGCGGCTTCACCGGGAACATGTGTCGGTGCGGACGCGCAACGAGGATGCATATGCGGCACTTCGGGTGTATCTGCAGGAACGGGAGCAGCTTGACCGGGAAAAACAGCAGATCAGCGAACTTTACCAGACGGCGGACGGAAAACTGAGCGGCGCGGCGCGGATCGATTTCCAGACGTATGTACAGCGCCAGTATTTCCGCCAGATGATACAGGCAGCTAACCGCCGCCTGCGCCGGATGACGAAAGGAACCTTTGAACTTCAATGCCGCGGTCTGGCCGATCTGGGAAAACAGGGAGAAGTGGGACTTGACCTGGATGTCTACAGCTTTGTGACTGACCGGGTCCGGGACGTCAAAACACTGTCCGGTGGAGAATCCTTTCTGGCGGCGCTTGCGATGGCGCTCGGCATGGCGGATGTCATCCAGAATGCGGCAGGCAGCGTGAAGGTGGATGCGATGTTCATTGATGAGGGATTTGGTTCCCTGGATGAGGAATCACGGACGCGGGCGGTTCAGGTGCTGCAGGAGCTGTCCGGAGGAAGACGCCTGATCGGCATCATTTCCCACGTGACGGAGCTGAAAGAGGAGATGGGACACAAGCTGGTGGTAAAAAAAGGAAATGGTGGAAGCCAGGTGCATTGGGAGATAGAAGATTAGTAGGACGGCGCAGAGCCGTTGTGTGACGAAAGAAAAGAGGCTATTTACATATGACAATCGTAATTCCAGGAATGGTGACGATATCGCTCTTATCTCTGTTTTACTGCAGTATGCTGCCGGAGACGGGGCGGAAGGCGAGAATGCAGGCATTTGAGCGGCAATACATCGCCCACCGGGGATTTCATGACAACCGGAGCGAATGTCCGGAAAATTCGCTCCCGGCGTTTGAGCGCGCGATCCAGATGGGATATGGGATCGAGCTGGATGTACAGCTGACAAAAGACGGGGTTCCGGTCGTATTTCACGACTGGGATCTGAAGCGGGCGGCGGGCGTTGACCGGAAGATACGCGACTGTACCTTTGAAGAGCTGCAAAGCTATCGTTTGTTTGGTTCATCCCAGACGATACCGGCCTTTGAGGCAGTGCTTGAGCTGGCGGATGGGCGTACCCCGCTTATCATCGAACTGAAAGCAGAGATTGTCCACCGGGAGCTGTGTGAGAAATGCGCGGCGCTTTTAGATTGTTATCCGGGTGAGTACTGCATCGAATCGTTCAGTCCGCTGGCACTCGGCTGGTTTAAGTGCCATCGTCCGAATGTTTTGCGCGGACAGCTTGCGACCAATCACCGCGGCGAGGGATTGAAAACGCCGGTCATTGTGCGGGAGATGCTTACATACTGCATGCTGAACGGATTTTGCAGACCGGATTTCATTGCGTACAACTGCCAGTTCAGCAACACGCTTCCGGTGGAAATGCTGCGTTATTTCTACAAATGTAAGATGGCGGCGTGGACGATTAAAAACCAGGGCGAATTAAACCGGCACCGGAAACAGTTTGATGTTTTTATTTTTGACAGTTTCGAGCCGGATCAATTCGTAAATTTCAACAAAAAACATCCTAAAAGATAGTGAGAAAGTCCTAAATTATGCTGGAAAAGTTGATTTTCTATGAAAATCTGCTATAATGGCTAGGACAATTTAATAATGAGAGATTATTACGAATTCGAGAGGACAAAGATATGAAAAAGAAACAGCTTCTTTCAGGCGTAATGGCACTTTTGTTATCTGCTTCACTCTGTGCATGCGGAGGCAGCAAGACAGCAGAAGGCACCTCAGAAGCAGCTGGCGAGTCCAGCGAAGCAGAGACCAGTAATACTCTTTCAGAAGGAACACCAGTACCAGGCGGCAGCGTTGTGTATGGCATGACGCAGGACCTGGCTAGTCTTGACCCCCATGTAGATACGGACGCAGGAACTAGAGACGTGGTTTTCAATTTGTACGAAGGGCTTGTAAAGCCTACTTCCGATGGCGGATTTATTCCGGCTGTTGCCAGCGATTATACCATTTCCGATGATGCAAAGACTTATACTTTCACATTGAGAGATGGCGTCACATTCCATGACGGCACACCGGTTACCATCGAAGATGTCAAATATTCCATCGATCGTTATGCGGAGATTCAGGGTGAATCCTCCGCTTTTTCTTCGCTTGTAGATAGTGTAGAGGTGCAGGATGACAAGACACTGGTTGTAAACCTGAAAGAAAGTTATTCAGAGTTTCTTCCGATGATGACGATTGCCATCATTCCGAAGTCCAACGAGGACCCGGCAGGCAATCCGATCGGTACCGGTCCATTCAAATATGTTTCCTACACACCGGGACAGAACCTGGAGCTGGAAAAATATGACGGCTACTGGCAGGAGGGCGTTCCGAGCCTGGACAGCGTGGAATTTAAATTTATTGCCGATGTGGACACCGCATTTGTAGAGCTGCAGGCTGGCACCATCGACATTCTGAAATATTTAACCGCCGCACAGGCGGAGACGCTGGGCGATGAAGATTACAACATCGTACAGGGAAGCATGAACCTCGTCCATGCGATGTACTTAAACAGCGCTTACGAGCCGCTTTCCAAGACAGAGGTGCGTCAGGCACTCTGCTATGCGGTAGACCGCGATGCAATCAACAACTTTATTTTCGGCGGAAAAAGCCACATCATCGGCTCCCATATGATTCCGGCAATGTCGAAATACTATGAGCCGGAAGCAGAGACCGTATACAGCTACGATCCGGAGAAGGCAAAAGAGCTTCTGGCAGATGCCGGATACGCAGATGGCTTTGATCTGGAAATCACCGTTCCAAGCTCATACAGCCAGCACGTAGACAGCGCGCAGATCATCGCAGACGAGCTGTCCCAGGTCGGCGTCAACGTGACCTTAAATCAGGTTGAGTGGAGCACTTGGCTGCAGGATGTATACAAGGGAGGCAACTTCCAGGCGACTGTCATCGGTTTTGACGGAACGCTGGCACCAAGCGACTGGCTCAAGAAATATGTGACAGACGATGCGAAGAACTTCATGCATTACTCCAACACTGAGTACGACGATGTATTTAATACAGCATACACAACCGTTGATGACGATGTAAAAGTAGAAAACTACAAGAAGGCGCAGATGATCCTGGCAGAGGATGCGGCAGCCGTTTACATCGAAGATCCGGCGAACCTCGTAGCAGTCAGCAAGAAGTTTGGCGGCTACACCTTCTACCCGACGGCAGCAGAGGATATGTCCCTGTTATATCAGGTAGAGCAGTAAAATATACAGTTACAATCCAGCAAATTCCTGTTGCTACCACGTTTTCTTACGGCACTTACGGTTCCAAAAGTGCCTGCCCGTGAACAGTAACCAGGAAATAACAACAGAATAAGAAGCGGTAAACGCAGGAGGGAATTATGAAATTCTTTATAAAAAAACTGATAACTCTCATTATCACATTGTTGGTCATATCCTTCCTGACGTTTACCGCTTTTTCTGTGATTCCGGGCGATGCGGCACTTTCCAGGCTGGGAAAGGACGCGACGGAAGAGCAGTTAGAGCGGGCGCGGGATGAGATGGGATTAAATGATCCACTTCTGGAGCGGTATGGAAGATGGGTGACCGATGCGATGCAGGGGGATTTCGGGGAGTCCTACCGGTATGAGGGAACCTCAGTCCGCTCCCTTCTGGCACAGCGGCTTCCGGTCACGGTGCTTCTGGCAGTCATTTCCCTGTTCATCATCACGGTGATTTCAGTTCCGCTCGGAATCCTGAGTGCCCGGTTTGCCGGGAAATGGGTCGATACGCTGACGAACTGCCTGACGCAGATTCTGATGGCGATGCGTCATTCTTTCTCGGCATGATCCTGACCTACGTGTTTGGACTGATTCTTCATATGTTCCAGCCGGGTAAATTTATTGAACCGTCGGAAAATTTCGGAAAGTCTGCACAGTACCTTTTATTTCCGGCGCTCGCGGTGGCGCTGCCGAAGATTGCGATGGTGGTGAAATTCCTGCGAAGCTCGATTCTGACCGAGATGAACCGGGAATACGTGCGGACTGCCTACAGCCGCGGCAATACGGAAACGGCGGTATTGTACGGGCATGTGCTGAAAAATGCGATGATTCCGGTTGTGACGTTCTTTGCGATGGTAATCGCGGAGATCCTTGCCGGCAGCATCGTGGCGGAGCAGGTGTTCAGCGTGCCGGGAATCGGAAGACTTCTGATCAGCTCGATCTCCAACCGCGATTATCCGGTTGTGCAGGCGATCGTGCTGTATATCACATCGGTGGTCGTACTTATCAATTTTGCGGTTGATATGATTTATCAGGTTTTGGATCCGAGAGTCCGGACGGCGGAAGAATAGAGGGAAGACGAATGAAACGAAAGAATTATAATCTGATGATAGGGGGCGCGATCACGCTGTTCTTTCTGGCAGTTGCCCTGATCGGACAGTTCTGGACGCCGTATGGGACGACGACGATGGACTCCATGGCAGTCAATCTGGCGCCGTGTGCAGCACACCCGCTGGGAACGGATAACTTCGGGCGCGATATTTTGAGCCGTGTGATGGCGGGAAGCGGCAGCACCTTTTTTGTGGCAGTCTGCACGGTTCTGATCGGGTGTGTGTTTGGCACGATCGTCGGTGCGCTGACCGGCTATTTCGGCGGCTTTTTCGATAACCTGATCATGCGGTTCAATGATATCCTTTTATCGTTTCCGAGCATTCTTCTGGCGCTTATCTTCATCAGCCTTACGAAGCCGGGAGCTACAACATTATTCTGGCGCTGGGAATCCTTTTTATCCCGAGTTTTGCCCGGATCGTCCGCAGTGAGGTGATCCGGTGCCGGGAACTGGATTTTGTCAAGAGTGCGCGGATCCTTGGCGCAGGGCATATCCGGATTATTTTCGCCCATATTCTGCCGAATGCGGCGGTCAGCCTTTTGACGGCGGCGGCGATCGGATTTAACAATGCGGTGCTGGCGGAGGCGAGTATGAGTTATCTGGGATTGGGAATCCAGCCGCCGGAGCGAGTCTCGGGAGAATGCTTTACGAAGCGCAGTCGTACCTGTTCAATGCGCCGTGGTACGCGATCGGACCGGGCGTGACGATCATCCTGATTATTCTGGGATTCAGCATGGTGAGCGAGGGGCTGCGCTCGATGCAGCAGTAAGGAGGCGAAAAGATGGAACCATTGGTTGAGATAAAAAATCTGTCGATCCGTTTTCCAGAAGGAAATTCGACCTTTGAGGCAGTCAAGGGCATCAGCTTTTCGATCGGAAAAGGCGAGATCGTCGGAGTAGTCGGCGAGTCAGGGTCAGGAAAATCCATGAGTGCGCTGGCGTTGATGGGGCTGCTTCCGAAGGACGCCGAGATTGCCTCCGGATCGCTCTGTTTTCAGGGAGAAGATCTGGTGACCATGAAACCGGAAAAGCGGAGACAGCTATGCGGCAGCAAAATGGCGATGGTCTTTCAGGAGCCGATGACCTCCTTAAATCCGGTATTGAAAATCGAACGGCAGGTAGGGGAAAGCCTGCGGATCCATACGAAACTCGGAAATTCTGAGATTCATGAGCGGGTGGTGCAGGCACTCTCAGAAGTCGGTCTGCCGGACCCGGAGGGGCTGTGCGGTAAATACCCGCATGAGCTTTCCGGCGGCATGCGCCAGCGTGTGATGATCGCGCAGGCGATGATCAATTCTCCGAGTCTTCTGATTGCGGATGAACCGACGACAGCGTTAGACTGTGTCGTTCAGGCACAGATCCTGGAGCTTCTGCGGAATATCCACCGGACCAAGGGAACGTCGATTCTCTTTATTTCCCATGATCTGAATGTTGTGCGTGCGCTCTGCAGCCGTGTGATCGTGGTTTATAAGGGCGAGATCGTGGAAGAAGGGCAGACGGAAGACGTCCTTCTGCATCCGAAGCATGAATATACGCGCCATCTGGTGGCGTCGATTCCGGAGGGAGAAAAAGGGGAAAGCTCCGGCGGGGTGATCCTGCGCCTGACGGATTTGAACGTATTTTACGATGTGCGTGGCGGTCTGTTCCGTAAAAAAGGAAAAAAACACGTAATTCACGATCTGAACCTGTCGGCAAGAGAGGGAGAGATTGTGGGGATCGTGGGCGAGAGCGGCTGCGGCAAATCGACGCTCAGCAAGACGATCCTGGGACTTCACGACAATTATACGGGTGAGGTGAAGGTGCGTGACGGTGTCCGTCCGCAGATGGTATTTCAGGATCCGGCGGGATCGCTCAACCCGGCGCGGACGATCGGATGGATTCTGGAAGAACCGCTGCGCCTGCGCGGCATTAGGGACCGCGCAGAGCGCAGGCAGCTAGTGAAGGAAATGCTTGAAAATGTCGGACTGGATGAGTCCTTTGCGGCGCGCCATCCGAGAGAGCTTTCTGGCGGTCAGAAACAGCGCATCAGCATCGGCGTGGCACTTCTCATGGATCCGCGCCTGGTGATCGCGGATGAGCCTGTTTCGGCGCTTGATGTGACGGTCCAGTCCCAGATTTTGAACCTGCTTTTGAAGCTGCACGCCGAAAAGCAGATGACCATCCTCTTTATTTCCCACGATCTGAACGTCGTGCGCGGGCTCTGCAGCCGTGTCATGGTCATTTACAGGGGTGTGATTGTGGAAGAAGGTCTGGCAGAAGAGATCTATGAGCATCCGGCGCACCCGTACACGAAACTTCTGCTGGAAGCGGCGATCGGCGGGGATACAATGGAACTGGATGCGGAGGCAGGAAAGCAGAGTGCGGAGCCGGAGAGAGACAGCCGGATGGAAAAACCAGAGCGGGGACAGACGAAAGAGAACCTTTTGGAAAATCAGGAAAAAGAGCGGTCCGTCCAGAATGCACCAAAGAAGATAGAGGGCAGTGGGGAGAAGTGTATCTTTTATGAGCGATGTCCGAAGAGAAGAGAGGCGTGTGCCCATGTGCCGTTGTCACCGGAGGCAGTACAACTTTCAAGGACACACTGGGCGCGGTGTATTCAGATAGAAGCATAATCTGATAAGCTGAAATAGAGAAAAACGAAATAGCAGCCGAAAAAAGACAGACGGTTCAGCCTATGCCAGGGAAAGCGGCATGGCTTGAATCGTCTGTCAATGTTTTTTCCTGCGGTGGGAAATCAAAGTGCGCGGCTGCTCACTGGAAGAATCCTGCTGCCCCTGCTGTGCCTCACCGGAAAGCTGCAGCGGCTCCCGGCGGTGCCGGAGTGAATGGTAAAAAAGCCAGATCAGATCCACCAGGGCGATCAGAAACGCACATCCGGCTAATAGATGAAATACCTCATGCGTCAGAGCGGGATACGGCAGAGCGGATATGATATAAGGAGAAGTCATGTTCCGCAGGGAGCTCACCGTCCAGGAGAGACTGTCCGCCATCGTCTGGAGAAGCGATTCATAGGTATCCTCGTTCAGGCGGATCAAACGCCCGTTTAATGAAAGTGCTTTGCGTTCGGGCGGCTCTGGATAGCCGGAAGACGGATCGAGCAGATAGAAATGGCAGGTTCCATTTTCCAGAGAGTAATAATAATATCCGGTCTCTTTCTTTCCATCGTAGGCAGCGCACCCTGTATAATATAAGGAAGGAGCGTTCACCGAGACATAGGCTGAGCCGGGTTATAAAAATCTTCAAACTTGCACTGGCTGTTTATCGGCCGCGGGGAGTGTGAATTTTCCCCGGCATTCTGCCACAGGAGCAGGATGGACGCGATCAGCACCAGCGCCGGAAGCCACATCTGCCGGCGGTAAAAACGGCGGCTTTTGATGGGGGAATGTTTTTGTTTTTCAGTCAAATTTTTCATACGCTCTAGTATAGTCAGTTCTGCGTGGAACGTCAAGAGTTAGTGTATACGACAAAATCCTGCTGCCACCACGTTTTCTTACGGCACTTTCGGTTCCAAAAGTGCCTACCTGTGAACAATTACTCCATTCCTGGTCATCTGCGCGTGCTTTTTCAATTATTCTTGCAAACAGGGCGAAAAATTGCTATGATGGGAGTGCTGGCATCGGAAGGAGATTGTGCAGTAGGGGAAAGCTTTCGGTGCATGGCAGTCATTTTTGCATCGGCAATATAGAAGGAGAGGCTAAATGGACGCTTACACGAGTTTTGCGGAAGTATATGATATGTTTATGGATAATATTCCCTATGAGGACTGGTGCGGGTACCTGACTTCTCTTTTAAAGGAATATGGGATCAATGATGGTCTGGTGCTGGATCTGGGATGCGGAACCGGCACGCTGACGGAGCTTCTGGCAAAGGAAGGCTATGATATGATCGGCGTGGATGTCTCGGAGGATATGCTGCAGGAAGCAATCGAAAAAAGGGCAGAATCCGGGCTGCCAATTCTGTATTTATTGCAGGATATGCGTGAATTTGAATTGTACGGGACGGTCCGGGCGGTCGTGAGTATCTGCGATTCGCTGAATTATATTCTGGATTATGACGATCTGGCGCACGTATTTTCGCTGGTCAACAATTATCTGGATCCGAAGGGAATGTTCATTTTCGACCTGAACACGGAGGCAAAGTTTCAGGCAATGGGAAGTGAGACGATCGCGGAGGTGCGCGACGAGGGGAGCTTCATCTGGGAAAATGAGTATGATGAAGAGGGGAAAATTAACTCCTACGATCTGACGCTCTTTATCCGCGAGGAGGATGACTTATACCGCCGCTATCAGGAGACGCATTTTGAGCGCGCGTGGTCGTTGGACGAGATAAAAAAGGCGCTCACAGAGGCGGGCATGGAATTTGTGGCGGCGTATGACGCATTTACGAAGAACGTGCCGCGAAAAGAGAGCGACCGAATCTATGTGGTTGCGAGAGAACATGGAAAAGAGGTATAAATGATGGAAAAGATAAAAGCAGGTGAAATAACGGGACAGACCGGAGATTATATGCTCCGTGCGACGGCGGCGAATGGTCAGATCCGCGCATTTGCGGCGACTTCCCGCGATCTGGTGGAGAAAGCCAGACAGGCGCACAATACCAGCCCGGTGGCGACCGCAGCGCTGGGACGCCTGATGACGGCAGGGGTCATGATGGGATCGATGATGAAAGCAGACAGTGATCTTTTAACCATCCGGGTCGAGGGCGATGGTCCGATCGGCGGTCTGACGGTGACAGCTGATAAGAACGGCAATGTCAAGGGCTACGCGTTCCACCCGGAGGTAATGCTGCCGCCGAATGCGAAGGGCAAGCTGGATGTGGGCGGTGCGCTGGGAGTCGGCGTCTTGAGCGTAATCCAGGATATCGGTTTGAAAGAGCCGTATGTGGGACAGACGATCCTGGTAACGGGTGAGATTGCGGAAGATCTGACTTATTACTATGCGACCTCCGAGCAGACTCCGTCCTCCGTGGCACTGGGCGTTCTGATGAATAAAGAAAATACGGTGCGCCAGGCAGGCGGATTTATCATCCAGCTTCTTCCGGGAGCAGAGGAGGCGACGATCGCGGCACTTGAAAAGACGATCGGTGAGTTGGAGCCGGTGACGACGATGTTAAATAAGGGAATGACCCCGGAGGATATTCTGGAGCTGATTTTAGGACAATTTGGTCTGGAGATTCTGGATAAGATGCCGATTCAGTTTACCTGCAACTGCACCAAGAGCCGTGTAGAAAAGGCGCTGATCAGCATCGGCGGCAAGGAGCTGCAGGAGATGATCGACGAGGGCAAGAGCATCGAAGTCAACTGCCAGTTCTGCAACAAGCACTATGAATTTAGTGTGGATGAGCTGAAAAAATTGTACGAGAAAGCTAAGAAGTAAAAAGAAATGAGATAATAGATAGGGCTGCTGTGCGGAAAAAGGATATTTGGATATGTTCCGCATGGCAGGACAGAAAAAAGGTCACTGTTCACACATGTGTGAGCAGTGACGAAAAAAGGGATACTGCCGAAGCAGTATCCCTTTTTATAATCACTTTACTTAGATCAATATAACGTATTCGCAAAATATATATCAAACATATTTGGAAAACAGGTACACTGGAAAGTTGATGATTAAAGCTTGGTTACGTTAGTAGCCTGCGGTCCCTTAGCACCGTTAACAACTTCGAACTCTACCTGAGCGCCTTCCTCAAGAGACTTGAAGCCTTCCATGTTCAGTCCGGAGTAGTGAACGAATACATCGTTGCCCTGCTCGTCGCAGATAAATCCGTAACCTTTCTGGTTGTTGAACCACTTTACAGTACCTCTGTTCATATGATACCTCCAAAAAAATATAAAAAATAGTGATGGCCGCATGGATTTACGACCTGTTCCAAGAATAGCATAGTTTCATATTGATGTCAAACGTTTTCGCATAAAATTTCTGGAAATTCAGACATTTAAAAATAGTTAAATTTTTGTGGAAAATAAGGGCATTTGTTACTGTACACACATGTGTCCCAGTAACGGGTATTTTCCAGAAAGCCGCGAAAGAAAGTGGGGTTGTCAAACCAGAATACGGGGGGTAAAATAGGAGGAAAGAAAAGGGGAAAGAGGTAGGAAAATGAATTATATTTACAATGCGTATCATCATTTTTTGACGATCACGAAACATAAATGCGAGGTCATGAAAAACTGCTTTGCGGTAGGGCTGTACCGCCAGGGACTTCTGCACGACCTCTCCAAGTATTCCTGGGAGGAATTTGCGACCGGCGTTAAATATTATCAGGGAAACCGCAGCCCAAATGCAGCGGAAAAAGAAGAAAAGGGCTATTCGGCGGCATGGCTGCACCACAAGGGACGCAACAAACATCATTTCGAATACTGGATCGATTTTGCACCGGACAAGTCCTGGGGGCTTGTCGGCAATAAAATGCCCCTTCGCTACCTGATCGAGATGGTAATGGACCGGATTGCCGCGTCGAAGGTTTATAAGGGAAAAGATTACACGGATGCGTGTGCGTGGGAATACTTTGAAAGAGGCAGAGATTTTGTCGTGATGCACCCGAGGACGAAGTACCAGCTGGAATATCTCCTCACGATGCTGAAAGACCAGGGCGAGGAGAGAACCTTTGCGTTCATCCGGGCGCTGCTTGCACGGGAGAGGGCGAAAGAACAGGCAGTCCGGAGAAAACGGATGGGACACGTGATCCGGGAGATAAGAGAGCGTGGACGGGTGCTGTAATTTATAGGGACAATTCTCTCAGATAATTATGTAAGTACAGCACTGCCGTCTCTGGATCTGTGAAAAGCTGTTCTGAATACGGCACAAACAGCTGCTTACTCTTATAGTCTGCTTTCAGGCATTCATGCCACATCGGAGTGCCATCTGCAAGAAGCGGCTGCGGTACAAACAGCCCGGCTGCGCGGGTGTAGCACGTTTTGGCGGTTGCCTTCTTGCGGGCGGAGCGATCCACATACTGACCGACACTTTTGTGGATGGCGCAGTCCTCGTAGATCATATAGTAATAATTCTCATAATCGCTGTAAAATCGTTTCAGTTCCCCGGAATATAATGGAAGGTCGAGCGTCAGGCGGTTTCCCTCCGCCGACAGCTCCAGCTCACCGATGAAAAAATGGAATCCGCTTGTCAGAGAGACGGGGCTTTCATAGTGAAGCAGCAGGTGCTTTTCTGAGTTTCCGTCCGCATATGGGATATCACGGCTTTCTGAACCTTTGAAAGAAAAATCGCCGGTCAGAAAGTCCGGGTAGGCGAGAATCGGCAGAATCTGCGGCATTCCCTTTAAGTCATCCTCGTTATGGAGAATCAGAAGGTGTTTCAGCAGCTCAGAGTGCGTCTGTAAATATTCACCGTAAACCTCGATGAGCTGACCGCCGTTGTACTTATCTTCGCGGGCAATGCCGAGGAACCGCTCGATGCTTTTCTGTTTCAGATTTTCAAGTCCCAGCAATTTTTTTAATGGGCGTATTTTCTTATAAATATCAAAACTTTCAACCGCTTCAAAATTCCAGTCCTTTTTATAAAAAACACAGCGTTTCGTCAGAAATGGAATGTCAAACCCGTCGCCGTTGAAATGGACGAGGATGCGCTTTGTCCGGAGAAGTGCAAAAAAAGCGTCGAGAACCTCTTCTTCCGCATCCCTCGTCTCGGCAAAATACTGGGTCAGAATCCAGGTGTTTCCGTCGTGCCAGACGCAGCCGATCAGATAGACTGAGGCGTAGTCGCCGGAAAAGCCGGTCGTCTCGATATCGAAAAAGAGCAGATCGGAGATAGCTCCTAACCGTTTGGGCGGATAAGAGGAAGTAAAGGTCAGCGGATTTTGAATGGTGATCATTTGGCAGTATCCTCCTGTGTCGGTTTATAATGTCCGCCCCAGATCCGCATTGCGTCGGGGATTGGTTTCAGACTGTAACCTATGGCGTTATTATAAATTCATCGGAAGCGAAAAGCAACCTGTCATTCTAAAGGAATTTCCAAAGACTGAAAGCGGAAAGATTCGTAAAAAAGAACTGTGAAAATTGCTTTTTCTTGTCGAAAAAAGAAAAAGATTTATTGTGCAAAATGACAAAGGTGACGTTGACAAAATTGGAAAAGAGTGGTATATTTACATACAGCAATCAAACTATTTAATGTAACGGTTGTGAACGTGACCGGAGAGCTGCTTTCTGTGGGGGAAAAGCGGCTCTCTTTTTATATATGTTTGACTTTTTGTATAGTGACAGCTACAATAAATTCGTAACTGTTCAGTACCTTCACAGTCACGCGCAAAAATCCATTTAAAATTGCCTACGGCAATGGGATTTTTGCCTGCTGGTCCATGTTTTCGTACGGTCAGCGCAGTAAATGCGCAGACCTATTGAACAGTTGCTATGTTTTTAAAAATTATTTATAAGGGAGACAAACCATATGATAAGAGATGGCTTTATCCGGGTTGCCGCGTCAACGCCGGAAGTGAAGGTGGCAGATGTAGAGTACAACCGGGAACAGGTTTGTGAACAGATAGAGGAGGGGCGCAAAAAGGGCGCTTCGATTATGGTATTTCCAGAGCTGGTGCTGACGGGATATACGTGCGGTGAGCTGTTTATCCAGAAATCGCTGCTGGCGAAGGCAAAGGAAGAGCTTAGGAAGCTGATCGCCTTTACAGCTGGCGATTCAATGCTTGTATTTGTAGGACTTCCGTGGGAATACAACAATAAATTGTACAATGTGGCAGCGGCGATCCAGGATGGAAAGCTGCTCGGTCTGGTTCCGAAGAGATGGATTCCAAACTATTCTGAATTTTATGAGGGACGTTATTTCAACCCGGGCTGGGAAAAGACAATCGACGTTTCCTGGGACGGTTATCAGGTGCCAATGGGAATGGAGCTTTTATTTTCCTGTGACAATGTGGAAAATCTCGTCGTGGGGGCGGAGATCTGCGAGGACGTCTGGGTTTTAAATCCACCGAGTATTGCACACGCGTCGGCGGGGGCAACGGTGATCGTCAACTGTTCTGCCAGCGATGAGGTGACAGGCAAGAGCGAGTACCGCAGAAGTCTGATCAGCGGTCAGTCGGCTCGGCTGCTCTGTGCGTATATTTACGCCAATGCGGGCGAGGGAGAGTCTTCCCAGGATCTCGTTTTTGGCGGCCAGAATATTATCGCTGAGAATGGCAATATCCTGTCGGAGTCAGCGCGATTTGAGAATCAGACGATCTACGCAGATATCGATTTGGAACGTCTGGAATGTGAGCGCCGCCGGATGACGACCTATCAGACAGAAGGCCGTGAGGATTACCGGTTTGTAAGCTTTACGCTGGATCGGAAACCGCTTGCGCTGGAGCGCGCGATCGATCCGACCCCGTTTGTCCCACACGATGCGGGCAGCCGGAACCGCCGCTGCGAGGAGATCCTTTCGATCCAGGCGATGGGATTGAAAAAACGTCTCAAACATACCGGATGCCGCCATGCTGTCGTTGGTATTTCAGGCGGTCTGGATTCAACGCTGGCACTTTTAGTAACCGTGCGCGCCTTTGATCTGCTGGGGATTCCACGTGAAAATATCTTGTCTGTGACGATGCCGTGCTTTGGTACGACTGACCGGACGTACCAGAATGCCTGCCAGCTCACGAAAAAGCTGGGTGCAACCTTGAAAGAAGTCGATATCCGAGAGGCAGTTACTATCCATTTCCGCGACATTGAGCAGGATCCGTCGGTTCATGATGTAACGTATGAAAATTCACAGGCACGCCAGAGGACGCTGGTTTTGATGAACCTTGCCAATAAGATCGGCGGTCTTGTCATCGGTACCGGCGATATGTCGGAGCTGGCGCTTGGCTGGGCGACCTACAACGGCGATCATATGTCGATGTACGGTGTCAACTGCTCGGTTCCGAAGATGCTGGTGCGCCATCTGGTGCGCTATTATTCAGATACCTGTGGCGAGAAAGAGCTTTCTGATATTCTGCTGGATGTACTGGATACGCCGGTCAGCCCGGAGCTTCTGCCGCCGGAGGAGGATGGAAAGATCGCGCAGAAAACGGAGGATTTGGTTGGTCCTTATGAGCTGCATGATTTCTATCTCTACTATATATTAAGATTCGGCTACCGTCCGGGCAAGATTTACCGCCTGGCACGTCAGGCATTTGACGGTGCTTATGATAAGGAAACGATCCTTAAATGGCTGAAGGTGTTCTACCGCCGTTTCTTCAACCAGCAGTTTAAGCGTTCCTGCCTGCCGGATGGTCCGAAGGTAGGTTCTGCTGCAGTATCACCGCGCGGCGACCTGCGTATGCCGAGCGATGCGTGCAGCCGCCTGTGGCTGGAGGAGCTGGAAACACTGGATGAGGATTGCGTTTACGGAGTGCCGGAGACGAAAGCGGCAGGAGGCATCCTGTGATCGCGAGCACGGGCAACGCCCGTGTCAGAGCGGTGACGGCGCTTGCAAAGAAAGCAAAAGCAAGACGGGAACAGGGCGTCTTTTTGGTGGAAGGTCCGAAAATGTTCGGGGAACTGCCGGTGGAGAGACGCCGCGAAGTCTATGTGTCGGAAAATTTTCTGCGCCAGCAGGGGGAAAGAGCAGAAAAACTGCTGGCTGGCTGCCGGTATGAGACGGTGACGGATGAGGTCATGCGCCATATGTCGGACACCCAGACACCGCAGGGTATCCTGGCGGTAGCGGAACAGTTTTCCTATCAGCTCTCAGATGTGCTGAAAAATAGCCCGGACGGAAAGGCACCGGAGCTTGTGATTCTGGAGACGCTGCAGGATCCGGGTAATCTGGGAACAATCCTGCGTGCCGGAGAGGGGGCGGGTGTGACAGGCATTATTCTTGACCGTGGTTCAGCTGATATTTACAGCCCGAAGGTCATCCGTTCCACGATGGGCTCGATCTACCGGGTGCCGTTTATCTACACGGACGACCTGCATCAGACGATCGGGGAAGTAAAAAAGCAGGGAATCCGCCTCTATGCGGCGCATTTAAAGGGGAAACATAACTACGAAGAAGAAAATTATACAGGTCCGTCCGGCTTTCTGATTGGAAATGAGGCAAATGGTCTGACCGAGGAGACGGCGGCGCTTGCTGACGCGTGGGTGAGGATTCCGATGGCTGGAAAGGTTGAATCCCTCAATGCAGCGGTGGCGGCTTCGGTGCTGCTGTTTGAGACGGCACGGCAGAGACGACAGTAAATTGCATTTTTTGAAACAATGTTTTAAGCCGGATAGTTTGTGCAAATAGAGAGCTGTGAAGAAATAAATTGAACTGCAGATCGATATGTTCCATTAAGAAGTTTGTAATAAAACCGTAAGTTCAAAAACAGAGCTGATTGGTTGATAAATGTCAGAAAATATCGTATACTAGTTTTAAGATATCAGGGTCAAAAGACCTATATGGAAGGAGGGGATGACATGGCAGTATGGTGTGTCTGGCTGGCGGTGTTTGTAGTGTGTATCGGGCTGGAAGCAGCGTCGATGGCGCTGACTTCGATCTGGTTTGCTGGAGGCGCTCTGATTGCGTGTGTCCTGTCGATCGCGGGAGTGAATCTTGACATCCAGATGGCAGTGTTTGTCGTTGTTTCATTCCTTCTTTTGTATTCAACAAGACCATTGGCACTCCGGTATATCAATCAGAAGACGGTGCGGACCAATGTGGACGCGCTGGTGGGTAAAAAAGCGCGGGTAACCGCAGAGATTGATAACGACGAGGCGAGAGGGACGGCGATGGTGTCCGGCCAGGAATGGACGGCACGCTCGGCGGATGGAAGCCGGATTCCGAGGGATACGATGGTACAGATTCAGGCGGTCAGCGGCGTCAAGCTGATTGTCAGCAAATGTAAGGAGGAGTAGGAAATATGGGAGCAGTTATCAGTTTTCTTGTCATTGCGATTGTGGTACTTCTGATTTTGTCATCCTGTATCCGGATCGTGCCGCAGGCACAGGCATTAGTTGTAGAGCGTCTGGGTGCTTATCTGGAGACATGGTCGGTTGGCGTGCATTTCAAGGTGCCGTTCATTGACCGCGTGGCAAAAAGAGTCATTTTAAAAGAGCAGGTTGTAGATTTTGCACCGCAGCCGGTTATCACGAAAGATAACGTTACGATGAAGATTGATACGGTTGTATTTTTCCAGATCACGGATCCGAAGCTGTTTGCTTATGGTGTTGAGAACCCGATCATGGCGATCGAGAACCTGACGGCGACCACCCTTCGAAATATCATCGGTGATCTCGAACTTGACCAGACCTTAACCTCCCGTGAGACGATCAACACGAAGATGCGCGCTGCACTCGATGTGGCGACAGACCCGTGGGGAATCAAGGTAAACCGTGTTGAGTTGAAAAATATCATTCCTCCGGCAGCTATTCAGGATGCGATGGAGAAACAGATGAAGGCAGAGCGTGAGCGCCGTGAGTCCATTCTCCGTGCCGAAGGCGAAAAGAAATCGACGATCCTGGTAGCCGAAGGTAAGAAAGAGTCCGCGATTCTGGAAGCAGAAGCAGAGAAGGAAGCGGCGATCCTGCGTGCAGAAGCACAGAAGGAAAAGATGATCCGCGAGGCAGAAGGTGAGGCGGAAGCGATCCTCAAAGTTCAGAAAGCGGAAGCAGACGGACTTCGCTTCATCAAGGAAGCAGGCGCGGACAATGCAGTGCTGCAGCTCAAGAGCCTGGAGGCATTTGCCAAAGCAGCGGACGGCAAGGCGACGAAGATCATCATCCCGTCCGAGATCCAGGCATTGCCGGTCTGGTAAAGGGTCTGACGGAAGTTGGTACGGATGTTCAAAAGGCAGAGTAGCCGGGAGTGAGCGGCTCTAAGTTATAAAAAAAGGTATAAGAAGAGGCTGATGGTTATGTAAAGCAGGAACCGCAGCCTTTTTCGATTTCTTTTTTGACAAGCCTGCGGACATTCGGTATAATATCCCATAGTGATATGTATACCCATATATGTTGATGAAAGGGTATATGCAAGAAGCTATGTGCTATATGAAGAATGAGGCTGTTGTTTGCGAATATAAGTAAGGAGTGGATGCGTTGAACCTGCAGGAAAAAAGAAAGAAAAGCGCGAATATCGCGTTTGCCCTGGATATGCTTCATATCGTAGTGGGTATATTGATCGTGATATTTGCGGTTCTTGCGTTTCTGAACCCGGATGAAAACCGGATTTTGTTTCCGGTAATCTTTCTTCTGGCGGCGGTACTGAATTTTGCCAATGGCTATGACCGCTATCGCCGGGGAAGGGGAAGAAAGCATCTGCGGACCGGCGGAATGATCCTGATGGCAGTGGGAGCAGGATTGTTCCTTTTATGTATTGTCAGTACACTTACAATATGGTGGGGGTAATAAAAGTGAAAACAGAAGTTTTGCGAATGTTAAAAGAAACGGATGATTACCTGTCCGGACAGGAGATCTGTGAGCGTTTAAATGTATCACGGACGGCAGTCTGGAAAGTTATCAAACAGTTGGAGACAGAAGGATATGAGATAGAGGCGGTCCGGAACCGCGGTTACCGGCTGCGTTTCCTGGGCGATGTTCTCAGCCAGGCAGAGCTGGAGAGCAGCATCGACAGCGAGTGGGCTGGAAAAAATATTTTATATTTTGACGAGACGGATTCAACCAATACCGAGATCAAGAAAGCGGCGGAGAAAGATGCCCCGCACGGTACGCTGGCAGTCGCGGATTATCAGTCGATGGGGAAGGGACGCCGCGGAAGAAGCTGGGCGGCGCCGCATGGCGTCGGCATCTGGATGAGCCTGCTTCTGCGCCCGGAGCTTCCTCCGACCTGCGCGTCGATGCTGACGCTGGTGGCGGCTCTGGCAGTTGCCGACGGGATTCGGGAGGTTTGTGATCTGGAGGCAAAGATCAAGTGGCCGAACGATATCGTCGTCAATGGAAAGAAAGTCTGCGGTATCCTGACCGAGATGAGCACGGAATTAGAGTGTATTAATTATATCGTAACCGGTATTGGCATCAACGTGGCAAATCATGAGTTCCCGGAGGAGATTCGGGATGTGGCAACGTCTCTGTATCTGGAGACGGGAAAAGAAGTGCGCCGCAGCCAGCTAATCGCCGCGATCATGCGTGCGTATGAGGGATATTATGATAAATTCATGGAAAACCAGAACATGAAATCTCTGATGGACGTTTATAACAGCCGCCTGGCAAACTGCGTACACAGGTGCGCGTCCTGTCTCCGGGCAATGAGTATACGGGCATGGCGCTCGGAATTGACGAGATGGGCGAACTGCTGGTCCGCACAGAAGACGGAAAGGTATGCAAGGTGATCTCAGGAGAGGTATCTGTCCGGGGCATTTACGGATATGTATAAAGATTTTTATGCGTCGTTAAAGCCTTTAGAGGGCGAAATACCGTATGCGGAAGAAGAGAGGCTGGCGGCATCCGGCGATCCATTACTATCCTGGTACCGTAAAAACCGGCGGCTCCTTCCGTGGCGGGAGAATCCGGAACCGTATTCGGTCTGGATTTCGGAGATCATGCTGCAGCAGACGCGGGTGGAGGCGGTCAAACCGTACTTTGCCCGTTTTATGGAAGCACTCCCGGATATCACCTCGCTCGCGCAGGTGGACGAAGAGAGGCTTTTGAAGCTGTGGGAGGGACTTGGGTATTATTCCAGAGCCCGGAACCTAAAAAAGGCAGCGGTCTGCCTGATGGAAGACTACGGCGGTCAGATGCCTGCGTCGCGGGATGAGATATTGAAACTTCCGGGCATCGGAAGTTATACAGCCGGGGCAGTTGCGTCGATCGCGTATGATCTGCCGGCTCCGGCGCTGGATGGAAATGTGGTGCGTGTTCTGACACGCCTGTTTGCTGACCCACAGGACAGCACGAAGCCGGCGCTTCGAAAGAAATATGAGCGGCGCCTGGAGGCGGAGCTTGTGCGCCGGACGGAGGAAAGAGATTCCTATTTGTCAGCCGGTGATGATGCCGGTGAGGTTTCCACGGCATTACGGTCAGAAGAGTTATTTCATCCAGGTGAATATAATCAGGCATGGATTGAGCTGGGCGCGCTTGTCTGCATCCCGGGCGGACGTCCGCTCTGTGAGAAGTGCCCGCTGGAATCCCTTTGTCTGGCGCACCGGCGGGGAGAGGAGGAGCAATATCCGGTCAAGCCGCCGAAAAAGCCGCGCCGGATCGAGGAAAAAACGGTCTGCCTGATTGAGTGGGAGGATACGGTGGCGATCCGCAAGCGCAGCAGCAAGGGATTGTTGGCGTCCCTCTACGAATATGTCAATCTGGACGGAAAAAAGAGTGCGGCAAAGGCGGCGAAAGAACTGGGGATCGCGGAGGCGGATATTAAGGAAACCGAGGATCTGCCGGATGCAGTCCACATTTTTTCCCATGTTGAATGGCATATGTGTGGACGCAGAATCCGCTTGAAACGGGCATCCGGCTATCAGGATAAAACAGTTTTGATGGTGCGCCGGGCGGAGCTGCAGGATCGCTATCCGATCCCCAATGCATTTCGCGTGTATACAAATATATTAATATGAAATACTGTTAGTGTGGGGGAGCAGGAGAAATGGCGATTATGAAAAAAATGCTTTTTATCATCAATCCGAGATCTGGCAAAGAACAGATTCGAAGTCGTCTTCTTGAAATTTTAGATAGTTTTGTAAAGGCGGGCTATGGACCGTCTGTTTATATTACGCAGGGCCCGAAGGATGCGGAGTATCAGGCGGCGCGTGCGAAAACGAAGGAACTGGTCGTGTGCAGCGGCGGGGACGGTACGCTCAACGAGGTGGTATCGGGGCTGATGACGATCAGCCCGGAAAAGCGTCCGGAGTTAGGATATATCCCGTCGGGTTCCACGAATGATTTCGCATCCAGTCTGGGACTTCCGAAAAATATGCGGAAAGCGGCGCAGACAGCTGCGCTGGGAAAACCATTTCTGGTGGATGTCGGTGTATTCGGCAAAAACCGGTATTTCGTCTATGTGGCGGCGTTCGGAGCATTTACGGAGGTATCCTATTCGACCCCGCAGGAGACGAAAAATATTTTGGGGCATCAGCATATATGCTGGAAGCCATCAAACGCCTGACAGGCTTAAATCCTACCGGATGCGCCTTACGTGGGAACATCTGGGGGAGCAGAGAGAATTGGAAGAGGAATTTATTCTGGGAATGGTGACCAATACGACCTCGATCGGAGGTTTTAAAGGACTGGTTGGTATGGACGTGGCGCTGGATGACGGGGAGTTTGAGGTGCTTCTGGTCCGGAAACCGCGCACGCCGCTTGACATTGCAAGTATTGCTGCTTATCTGATTCAGAGAGAGGGCGAAAATGAATGCGTATTCAAGTTCCGCACCTCGAAACTGACGGTACAGTCGGAGGAGCTGGTGGACTGGTCGCTGGACGGTGAGTTTGGCGGAAGTCAGACAGAGGTCGTGATTGAAAATAAACCAAGAGAGATTGCGATCAGGGTGCCTGAAGTTACTGTTCGCGGGTAGCACTTTTGGAACCGAAAGTGCCGTAAGAGAACGTGGTGGCAGCAGGAATTTGCCGTATTTAAATGCGAAGCCACGGAAAATTGCGTTACTGGGCACGTATGCGTGAACAGTAACTGCCTAAATAGAAATAGATCGAAAAATTTCGAAAATTGTTGAAAAATAGAATTTAATCGTATATAATGTACTTTCGGGATATTGCAGGGAAAGGTGCAGGGAAATAAAAGCACACGAACAATCGAGGGACAATATCACGTTAGATATAAAGAAACTTCTAAGCGAAATAAATCGAAAGGACGTTAATTCGTGGAGAAAGAAAATTTTTTAGGTAAGTTAAGGAAACTGGTAGAGTTAGCAAAGTCCAAGCAGAACGCGCTGGACGTGACAGAGATCAATAACTTTTTTATGGGCGATAATCTGCAGACAGAGCAGATGGAGCAGATTTACAATTATCTGGAGCAGAATAATATTGATGTCATTCCGGAGGTGATCGATGATTCGATCCTCAAGGAAAATGATTCGATGCTCGATGATGATGTGGATGATGAATTCCTCAAGAACGAGGAAGAGGATATCGATCTGGATGCGATCGATCTGTTAGAGGGAATCGGCACGGAAGATCCGGTCCGTATGTACCTGAAAGAGATCGGTACCGTTCCGCTTCTGAGCGCGGAGGAGGAGATCCGCCTTGCAAAGCGCAAAGCAGAGGGTGATGTGAATGCAAAAGAGCGCCTGATTGAGGCAAACCTGCGCCTGGTTGTCAGCATTGCAAAGCGCTATACAGGACGCGGCATGAGCTTCCTGGATCTGGTTCAGGAAGGCAATCTGGGTCTTATTAAGGGCGTTGAGAAGTTTGATTATACAAAGGGTTATAAGTTAAGTACATATGCGACCTGGTGGATTCGTCAGTCTGTTACAAGAGCTCTGGCGGATCAGGCGAGAACTATCCGTGTCCCGGTGCATATGGTAGAGACGATCAACAAGATGTCCAAGATGCAGCGTAAGCTGACGCTGGAACTGGGCTATGAGCCGTCGGTGGCAGAGCTTTCCGAGGCGCTTGGCATGTCCGAGGATAAGGTCATGGAGATCATGCAGATCGCACGTGAGCCAGCTTCCCTGGAAACCCCGATCGGTGAGGAAGACGATTCCAATCTGGGTGATTTCGTAGCGGACGGCAACGTGGTAACGCCGGAAGGGAATGTAGAATCTGTTATGCTGCGTGAGCATATCGATGCATTGCTTGGAGACCTGAAGGAGAGAGAGCGTCAGGTTATTATTCTCCGGTTTGGTCTGGAGGACGGACATCCGAGAACCCTGGAAGAGGTCGGAAAAGCATTCAACGTAACGAGAGAGCGTATCCGCCAGATCGAGGCAAAAGCACTTCGTAAATTAAGAAATCCGGTCCGGAGCAAGCGGATTCGCGATTTCCTGTAAGAGTTGTATCATTTTGATAAAAAGGGAAATTTGTTTGGAATTTCCTGAAAGGTTTAATAAAAAGATAAAGCAGTTTGTACCCGTCCGTGGGTACAGGCTGCTTTTTCAAGTTTTGAAGAATATGAATTATTGTGCATATCTTCATATGACGTCTAAGGATGGAAATGATGTTTGTCAGGAAAGAAGCGTTTCGGATAGAAGTATTGTGTGCTGGATGGAAAATGCACGGACAGATGGGAAGTTATAGAAAGAGGAGAGAAAAATGTCAGAACCAATGAAAAATCCGCCAGCCAGAAATACACAGACGGCGAAACGGAATTATCAGAAAGAAATGGAAAAAGTGCTGGATGCAGCAGTCCGGGACGGCAGAGTTCCGACTTTATTTCTCCACAGCTGTTGTGCGCCGTGCAGCAGCTACGTGCTGGAATATCTGTCGCAGTATTTTTCGATTACGGTGTTCTACTACAATCCGAATATTTCCCCGAAGGAGGAATATGAGGCGCGCACGGAGGAGGTACAGCGGCTGATCCGGGAGCTTCCAGCGGTGCATCCGATCCGGTTTGTAGAAGGAAAGTACGACCCGGAATGCTACTATGAGGCAGTCAGGGGGCATGAGAAGGATCCGGAGGGCGGCGAGCGCTGTGGTATTTGTTTTGAGATGCGCCTTCGGGAAGCGGCGAAGCTGGCAGCCGAGGGCGGCTATGACTGGTTCACGACGACCCTCACGATCAGTCCGCTCAAAAATGCCGGGCGCCTCAATACGATCGGGCAGGCGATGGGAGAAGAGTATCATGTGGCATTTCTGCCGTCGGATTTCAAGAAAAAAGAGGGATATAAGCGCTCGATCGAGCTGTCGGCGCAGTATCATCTATACCGGCAGAATTACTGCGGATGCGTGTTCTCGAAGCGGGAGCGTGAAGAGCAGATGCAGAAGGAGAGGCAGGAAACATCGTGATTTGCGGGGCGATATGTTTGGTCGAAGATGAGTTTATATGGATGATTGCTTGTAGCTGTGAAAGTATGAATCGGCTGTGAGGGGAAAAAAGTGGTACTGTTCACAGGTAGGCACTTTTGGAACCGAAAGTGCCGTAAGAAAACGTGGTGGCAGCAGGAATTTGCCGTATTTAAATGCGAAGCCACGGCAAATTCCGTTACTGAGCACGTATGCGTGAACAGTAACAAAAAAGTTACAAGAAAAGATGGAAACAGAAAGGAAGAAACGCAATGTACCGCTTATGTATATTTGATTTGGATGGAACTCTTTTAAATACGGTTTATGCGCTGACTTATGTGACAAATTTAACATTGGATGCATTCGGACTGCGCCATGTTACACCGGAGGAAACGAAACGGATCGTGGGAAATGGATACCGGATGCAGATGAAGCGCGCGCTGGTGCTGGCGGGGGATGAGAAGCTGGTTCATTATGAAGCGTCGCTTCCGATTTATATGGAGAATTTCTCTAAATACTGCCTGAAAGACGTAGAGCCATATGACGGTATCCGGGAACTGCTGGCGTCGTTAAAAGAGGTGGGTGTACATGTGGCTGTCCTTTCGAACAAGCCGCATGAGCAGGCAATTGTGAATATTGAGACATTCTTTGGGAAAGGATATTTTGATGTGGTGCGCGGCGAGCAGGCGGGAACGCCGAAAAAACCGGCTCCAGACGGGGCGTTCGCCATTTGCCGGGAACTGGGTATAAAACAGGAAGAGTGTCTGTATCTGGGCGATACGAATACAGATATGGAAACTGGGCTGAATGCCGGAATGGACACGGTCGGCGTGCTCTGGGGCTTCCGTGACCGGGAAGAGCTGGAAGGCTGCCATCCGCAGTATATTGTGGCACATCCGTCGGAAGTAGCGGAGATTGTGAAGAAAAAGAATGAGTCACATGGAAGAATGGAGTAGTGTCTGTGTTTGTTCATAGCTGTGAAAAGAGAAACAGTTGTGAAAGAAAATGATATTTGAAATAGTAATTCGAAATGTTTATTGAAAAACATTTACTGAAATAGAAGATAGTTAAGGGTAAAAAAGAAATATGGTAAAACACAAGAATGGATTTAAATGTAAATGGATATCATGGATGCTTGCTTTTTTGCTTGCCTTTTCCTGTGTTCTTACAGCGTGTACGCCACGGCGGGGAACCGCATCGTCTGATTCATCGTCGAATCCGTTAAAAGGGGCAGATGCGTCTGGTGATACGCGCTTAAACGTTGTGACGACGCTATTTCCGTATTACGATTTTCTCCGGCAGATTGCCGGGGATTCGATTCGGCTGACGATGGTCGTTCCGGCGGGCATGGACAGTCATTCGTTCGAGCCGACGCCGGCGGACATGATCACGATCCAGAATGCAGATCTGTTAGTCTGCAACGGCGGTACGATGGAACAGTGGCTTTCGCAGGTGCTTGATTCCTTCGGGGAAGGCATCGGACCGAAGCGCGTCGTGACGATGATGGACTGCGTGGATGTAGTGCAGGAGGAGATCGTCGAGGGCATGGAAGATGGAGAGGCGCACGATCATGGACATACGCATGTTCATGCGGATGGAACAGTTCATGCGGGTGATCACGATCATGAGTCGGAAGATCATGCTCACAGTGAAGAAGAACATGAGCCAGAGGACCATGTTTACAGTGAAGAAGAACACGACACAGAAGAGCATATTCACAGCGAGGATGAGCATGATGTGGAAGATGTGGCGGTTCATGATGAAGATCACGCTCAGGAGTATCTGGATGAGGACGATGGTCACGGCGTCGAGATTGAATATGACGAGCACATCTGGACATCCCCGGTCAATGCGAAAAAGCTGGCCGGCGTGCTGGCGGAGGTGCTGGCACAGGAAGATCCGGCGCACGCGGCTTCCTATGCGGAAAACTGCGCGTCCTATCAGGATAAATTGACGGAATTGGATGCAGAATTCAGAGAAGTTGTCTCCCATGCCAAGCGCCGTCTCGTCGTTTTCGGTGATAAATTTCCACTCCGGTACTTTTTCGATGAGTATGGGCTGGAATACAGGGCGGCATTTTCAGGATGCAGTACGGATACGGAGCCGAGTGCCAAGACGATCGCCTACCTGATCGATAAGGTGCGGGAGGAACAGATACCAGCCGTCTATTACCTGGAGCTTTCCAGCCCGCGCGTGGCGGAGATCATCGGGGAAGAGACGGGCGCGGAACCACTGTTGTTCCACTCCTGCCACAATGTGACGAGACACCAGTTTGATTCGGGCGTTACCTATCTGGAATTGATGGAGCAGAACGTAAAGAACTTGAAAAAGGGATTGTCATAAAAAGAATAGATGATTATGGGAAAAGTCTTTAGCCATGGTGAATGTTTATGACAATAGAAGAGTAGAGCAGTAGTGAAAGGAATTATAGATGGGATTACTCTTAAAATGTGAGCATGTAGGTTTTGGTTATGAAAACCAGGATGCGGTGCTGGATGTGAACCTGGAGGTAAATGAGGGCGATTACATCTGCATTGTCGGGGAAAATGGTTCGGGAAAAAGTACCCTGATGAAGGGCATTCTGGGACTTTTAAAACCGACTTCGGGCAGGATTGAATATTCGGAAGAATTAAAAAAAGCCGGTATTGGTTACCTGCCGCAGCAGACCGACGCGCAGAAGGACTTTCCAGCGACTGTGTTTGAGGTGGTTATCTCCGGGTGCCTGGGAAAACGCGGCAGCCGCCCGTTTTATTCGATGAAAGAAAAGAAAGAGGCGCGGGCAAATCTGGATCGTCTGGGAATCCGTGATCTGGAAAAAAGCTGTTTCAGAGAGCTTTCCGGCGGTCAGAAACAGCGTGTTCTGATCGCGCGGGCGCTCTGTGCGACGGATAAGCTGCTGATTCTTGATGAGCCGATCACGGGACTCGATCCGTCGGCGATTCTGGACTTTTACCAGCTGATCCGGAAACTGAATCAGGAAGAAAAGGTTGCAATCCTGATGGTTTCCCATGATATGGCAAATATTGTGCATCAGGGAGGAAAAATTTTGCAGATGCGGCAGAAGCCGCTGTTCTGGGGTACGATGAAAGAATATGTGAAGAGTGAGATTGCTCATTCTTTCCTGGGACGGGAAGAGTTGGCAACTCTGGGGCACAGATGCGGAGTGCCGATGCAGAAGGATGGAATCAGAAAGATGCAGAAGCCGGAAATGGGTTCGGAAACTGATTCTGAAACGAAACAGCATTTGAAAGACAGAAATGCGGAGAAGGAGGTGTAGAAGATGGGAATTATATCTGAAATGTTATCATACCCGTTTATGGTGCGGGCGCTGATCGGCGGTCTTTTAGTCTCTCTCTGCGCCTCTCTGCTGGGTGTCAGCCTGGTGCTCAAACGCTACTCAATGATTGGAGACGGTTTATCCCATGTTTCGTTCGGATCCCTTTCGATTGCACTGGCGGCAGGCTGGTCACCTTTAAAGGTTTCGATTCCGGTGGTCGTGCTGGCGGCATTTTTCCTGCTGCGGATCACGGAACATGGAAAAGTAAAGAGTGACGCTGCGATTGCGATGATCTCGGCCAGTGCGCTTGCAATCGGTATTATCGTAACTTCCCTGACAACCGGTATGACGACCGATGTCAGCAGCTATATGTTTGGAAGCATTCTCGCGATGAGCCGGGAAGATGTCCAGTTTGCGGCGGTGCTTTCCATGGTGGTGCTTGGATTATATCTTTTTTGCTATAACAAAGTATTTGCGGTTACCTTTGATGAGAGCTTTGCCAAGGCGACCGGCGTCAATGTATCGCTCTATAACGTGCTGATAGCGGTTCTGACCGCGATCACGATCGTGATTGGAATGCGGATGATGGGCGCGATGCTGATCTCCAGTCTGATTATTTTCCCGGCTCTGACCTCCATGCGGGTGTTTAAGAGCTTCCGGGGGGTGGTCATCGCATCGGGGATTCTGTCGCTGATCTGTTTCTTTGGAGGAATGGTGCTGTCCTACACGTACTCAACACCGGCGGGCGCGAGCGTTGTTGTGGTGGATCTGGCGGCGTTTCTGCTCTTTTCACTGATACAGAGAGGGATAGCTGTTACTGCCCGCAAATAGGATGTTTTTTTGTAAAATATACACATTCTGTATGCTCATGTTTCTGTTCACGGGTAGGCACTTTTGGAAACGAAAGTGCCGTAAGAAAACGTGGTGGCAGCAGGAATTTGCCGCGATGATTTGCCAGGGAGTGGTTGACAAATAAAATGGCTTGCGGTTATAATAATATTCGGTTGCCGGAATGGGCAGATCGCCAGCAAAAGCTTGCAGAGTTGCTGGTCGGCGATAGAAAACGAAAATCGAATAGCTTGTCTAAGCGTTAAAGAGACTATAGGGTTTGTACTGTTTCTGAGATAAACAGTAAAGTCCGTAGTCTCTTTTTTATTTGATAAGAAATGCTTTGCAGAAGAAACCTAGGTGTTTTTTTCTGCGAAGAATGTGTCAGAAACGCTCATGAAAAGTGAAAAATAAAAAAGGGAATGGAGATGGAAAAATGGATCAGACCTACATGAAAGAAAAACCAGTTGTCCCGCTGCTGCTTTCGATGGGAATCCCGGTCATCATATCGATGATCGCCGGGGCACTCTACAATATCGTGGACAGCATTTTCGTGGCAATGATCAGTGAGGACGCGATGACGGCGGTTTCGCTTGTCTATCCGATCCAGAACCTCGCGCACGCAGCCGGGGTTGGGTTTGGCGTTGGTATCAATGCGATGGTGGCGAGACGCCTTGGCGAAGGAAAAACACGGATGGCGAACCAGACAGCATCGCAGGGAGTATTTTTAAGTGCCTTACATGGAATGATTTTAACGATTTTAGGAATGGCGGTGATTCCGTATTTCCTGCGGATGTTTACGAGCGATGAGGTAACGATTTCCTACGGACTGACGTATTTTTGCAATGTATTTCTGTTTTCAACGATCGACACGATGGGAATGGCATATGAAAAGGTCTACCAGTCGGTTGGAAAAATGAAAATATCGATGGCAGCCGTCTTGATTGGATGCGGCGTCAATATCGTGCTGGACCCGATCTTTATCTTTGGCTTAGGCCCCATGCCGGAACTGGGAATCCGCGGTGCGGCGTGGGCGACAGGAATCGGGCAGACGGCGTCGCTGCTGTTTTATTTGATTTTAAACCATGTGAAACCGTTAAATGTGGAGATTTCGCTGCGGGAAATGCGTCCGTCGAAGGAGATCTGCGGCGGTATGTATTCAGTCGGAATCGCGGCAACACTCAATATGGCGCTGACATCCCTGCTTCTGACGGCGCTCAATGCGATTCTGGCACCATTTTCGCAGGTATATATTCTGGTGCTGGGTGTTTACTACAAGCTGCAGGCACTGCTTTATCAGGGAGCCAGCGGCGTGGTGCAGGGAATGCGCCCGCTGATCGGTTACAATTACGGTGCAGGCGAGCAGGAGAGGGTGAAAAAGATCTTCCGCGCGGCCTTCATGATTGTTGGCATTATCATGACAGCGGGAACCCTGCTTGGCGAGCTGGTGCCGGATTTCCTGATGGGGCTGTTTACGCAGACGCCTTCGACGGTGGAGATCGGCAGAACGGCGCTCCGGCTCATCAGCCCGGGCTTTGTCATGTCAACGGTTTCCGTCATTGCTTCCGGCGCGTTTGAGGGACTTGGAATGGGACTTAAATCTCTGAAAATTTCCCTGATGCGCTATGCCGTGATTATCATTCCGATCGCATTTGTGCTCAGCCGGATCATCGGTCCTACCGGTGTCTGGCACGCGTTCTGGCTGGCAGAGCTTATCACGGCAGTGTATGCTGGGGCGAGCTGGAAGCGGACGATTACTGTGTCTTTATAGGGCGGTTTTGGTCTCAAAAAGGCTGCATATATGTGAGGCTAAAAACGTTACTGTTCACACGCGCCCAGTAACGGGATTTTGCCGATGCTTGACTTTACTAGGTATTTGTGTAAAATAATAAGTGGCTGATCGGAACTTCGGCAGATTCGGGCGATGTAAAGCTATGCATTGCCGGGATGCCAGGTACCGGGCGGACAATGATTTACAGTCAGTACACATTTGTACAGAAAAGAAGGTAAGTAAAATGACAAAGATTGATATTATTTCCGGTTTCCTGGGTGCAGGAAAGACTACGTTTATTAAACAGCTTTTAAAAGAAGCAATTTCAGGCGAGAAAGTCGTTCTGATTGAAAATGAATTTGGACAGATCGGCATTGACGGCGGTTTTTTAAAAGACGCTGGCATCGAGATCCGTGAGATGAACTCCGGCTGTATCTGCTGCTCCCTGGTCGGCGATTTTGGACGTTCCCTCGAGGAAGTTCTGACCAAATATCAGCCGGATCGTGTTATCATCGAGCCGTCAGGCGTCGGCAAGTTGTCTGATGTTATGAATGCAGTAAAAAATGTAGCTTCTGAGATTGAGGTTATGTTAAACAGTGCGGTTACCGTGGTAGATGTCAACAAATGCCGTATGTATATGAAGAACTTCGGTGAGTTTTTCAACAACCAGATCGAAAATGCAGGCACGATCGTGTTAAGCCGTACCGATGTAGCGGATCCGAAGAAGGTACAGGGTGCGGTTGAGATGCTTCGCCAGCACAATGCAAAGGCAACCATCGTGACCACTCCATGCAGCGAGCTGACCGGTGCACAGCTTCTTGAGATGATTGAGCAGGAAGATGATATGGCAGAGGAGCTGATGAAAGAGGCAAGAGAGCATATGCATGAGCATCATCACCATCATGATCATGACGATGACTGCGATTGCGGCTGCCATGACCACGATCATGAGCATCACCACCATGACGATGACTGCGACTGTGGCTGCCATGATCATGATCACGAGCATCATCACCATGACGATGACTGCGATTGTGGCTGTCATGATCACGATCATGAGCACCATCATCATGACCATGATGATGACTGTGGCTGTCACGATCATGACCATGAGCATCATCATCACGACCATGATGACGAGTGTGGCTGTGGCTGCCATGACCACCACCACGATCACGAAGGACACCATCATGCAGATGATGTATTTACAAGCTGGGGCTTGGAGAATGTCGGCGTGATGAAGAAAGAAGATCTGCAGAAGATTCTGGATGATCTGGCTTATGGTGATAAATACGGCGAGGTTCTGCGTGCGAAAGGCATGGTTCCGAGTGAAGAAAAGGGCGTATGGCTGCATTTTGATATGGTTCCGGAGCAGGCTGAGATCCGTGAGGGAGCACCGGATTTTACCGGAAAGGTGTGCGTGATCGGTGCCGAGCTGGACGAAGAGGGTCTGAAGGCAGCGTTCAACGCGTAAATACAAGGAGAATGAACTATGAATGAAGATAAGATGCCGTTGTTTCTCATCAATGGTTTTCTGGAAGCTGGAAAAACCCAGTTTATTAAATTTACAATGCAGCAGGATTATTTCCAGACCGAAGGAAAAACACTTCTGATTGTCTGCGAAGAGGGCGAGGAAGAGTATGATGAGGAGCTTTTAAAGCAGACTCATACAGCGGTTGTCTATATAGAGGAAGCGGAAAAGCTGACGCCGGAATACCTACAGGATCTGGAACTCCTTTACAATCCGGAGCGAGTTCTGATGGAGTGGAACGGTATGTGGAATCTGGATGCCCTGAAACTTCCGAACGATTGGGATCTGTATCAGCAGATTACGATCATCGATGGTTCCACATTTGATTTATACCTGCAGAACATGAAACCATTGATTGGTGCCATGGTCCGCAACACGGAAATGATTATCATGAACCGTTGCGACGAGATCGAGGATCTGGATGTATACCGCCGTACTTTAAAGGGCATGAACCCGCAGGTTCAGATCGTATTTGAGGACGCAGAGGGCGAAATTGAGGAAGTGACCGAAGCGGATCTTCCATTTGATGTCAATGCCGAAGTGATCGAGATTCCGCCGGAGGCATATGGTATCTGGTATATTGATGCGATGGATAAACCGGACCGTTACCGTGGAAAGACCGTTGAATTTACCGGCATGGTACTGAAAACCCCGGATTTCCCGAAGAACAACTTTGTTCCTGGACGTATGGCGATGACCTGCTGCGAGGCAGATATGACGTTCTTAGGTTTCATGTGCAAGGCAAAAAATGCCCGTCTGCTTGAGACGAAAGACTGGGTCAAAGTACGTGCCCGCGTAGAATATGAGTATATGCCGGAGTATGAGGGCGAAGGTCCGATGCTTTATGCAGATTACGTGGAAAAGGCAGAGCCGATTGAGGAGATTGTGCAGTTCTAAGATTTGCAACGGAAAGCTGTGCTTGAATGAAAAGGTGTGCCCCGGAGTGTGGAAGACTCCGGGGTTTTTAAAAAAGAAAGAGAAATCGAACAAATGCTCGATTTCTCTTTCTTTTATTTAAAATTGGATTACAGCTTTATCTTACTCCGTCATCTTCGGCACCGGAGTAGGTCTTGACCGGTCAAATACCTCGTTGACATCAAACAGGTCACTCAAATGATCGCCGCCGACTCCACTTTCCGGAAGGTCGTAATACATCCGGTAGCCGTCGAGGTTTCGACGCCCCTGTCGCATATAATCGTCGCCGATCTGGACGAAATACTGGGAGGAATCTACGTTACAGAAGTAACGGAATCCCTTGTTGTACAGGTACTGGAAGCGCTCGCTGCTTGTATCATACGGATGCCAGTCCCCAATATCGCTTCCAAACGGGAAGAGGATGATATCACACGGACCGGTCAGCGTTTCGACTTCATTTGCCCATTTATCGGTATCTTCACGGAATTTATCCATGGAGATCGTACCCATGTTGCGGTGTCCCCAGCTGTGGGAGGCAATTTCAAAACCGTCGTCGCGCAGGCACTGGACGACTTTTGCTGCGTTGGCGCGTTCTTCCTCAAAGTTGAAATCCGGGTGTTCCGCTTTGTACTCGTCAGTATTGTAGGCGGAATCGGTGCGGTAGCCCAGGATGCCATTGTAACCGGTAAAAGCAATGCACGCTTTTGCGCCGCGGTAGGAGAAATCCGGATGCTCTTTGATGAAATCATCCAGTAACGGCACCAGATCATAGGAACCGACGGAAACAGAACCGTCGTCCATCTTCATCTCGTTCGTTGGCTTGCCATCCTCGCCGATAATCATACGGGAGGCAAAGCCATCTCCATCCATGTATTCGTAGTAGCAGACATCATCCTGTGACATGACGAACGGCTTCTTACCTTCCGGAAGCATGATATCGCCCTCCTGGAAATGCTTGGAACCGTCCTCTGCGGTCACCTCATATGCTACATCGTGCAGACGTACCAGAACGAAACCGCGCTCATACATCGACTGGAGAATCTTCATAAATTCATCCTTGGTCGTCATGACCTGATTATAACCCTTTTCGCGGCTGTCGCCGTCAAATGCTTTCGAGGTATCCATAATCAGTGTATGGAAGAATACATGCGTTACCTTGCGCGGATCAGCGCGCACCAGTGTTTCTTTGGTGGCGTTGTATTCGTCGATCGCTGCCGTCACGGACTCGTCAGATGCGTATGTACTGCTGGACAGGAGATTGATTGCCCCGTCATAGTCATAACCGTCTGCCAGAAGCTTTGCCTGAGCGATGACACCCTCGAGGCTGTCATCAGCAGGTGCAGATGCATTATCAAGGGAAATTACTCCATTTTCAGAATCCGTTTCGGTTGACGCTGGAACCGAAGATACATGTGCTGCCGGAGAGCGGCGCACCCAGAGGAACGCGGCAATTCCAAGCAGTACAATCAGAATGCCGATTAAAATTAAATACGGAAGTTGGAGGAACCGCCGTGCCGTCGCCTGGAACGTCCGCCACGTGCAGAAAATCCAACGCTTCCAAGGGAGGAATTTCTTCTCATCATAGTTTTCACCTTTTGTTTATTCATATTTATCTGTCGTTTTTTGCGTCAGATAGTAATAACAGGCCGAGAAAGTTTGCCACCGACTCGACACAGCAAGAAAGAGAGCGGAAAACGTTTTTATAAGCCTGTCTGTGTTCTTATAGTATACCATAAAAAGGAAAGGTGGTCTATGACAGTTTCTTACAATTCTCTTTGGCATAGGGACGGGCGGATATGCCATATCTTGAGAAGAGAGTATGTGCAGGCGGAGGAAGATATGAATGAAAAATGTATCATGCAGGGAGAGGCGTGGTATTTGAAATGGAAGCGTGTGGAAAAATGGTGTTGGTTTGTGAAAAAGAAGCTGTTTCGGGAAAAAGGATGTATGTGTTGGGACGAAGGGGGCAGAGACAGGAGAAGAGTGTATTTAAACAAAAATGCTTGGAGAGGGCTGGCAGCGATTGGTGTAGCGGTTGTGCTTACGATGGGAGAATGTGTGTCAGGCATACAGCTTGGAATTGGTAAATTGGGGGGAAATGGTATGCTCACATCTTACGCGGAGGAACTGTGGATTCCCGTTTCAGTAACCGCAGAGACAGCGCAGGCAGCAGAAAATGCCGCTGAGCTTCCCGTCCAGGCACCGGAGGCGATCCTTATGGAGCCTCCACCGGAACTATTTTGTACGAAAAAAATGCGGACGAGGCGCGAAATCCAGCCAGCGTGACGAAGATTATGACGCTGCTTCTGATTTTTGATGCGTTACATTCGGAAAAAATTCATTTGCAAGATGAGGTCACGACCAGCGCGCATGCGAAATCTATGGGGGGATCCCAGGTGTTTTTGGAAGAAGGGGAGGTACAGACGGTCGAAACGCTGATCAAGTGCATCGTCATTGCATCGGGAAATGATGCCAGTGTGGCAATGGCAGAGTATATCGGCGGCAGTGAGGAGGCATTTGTTGCGATGATGAACGAGCGGGCGAAAGGGCTTGGAATGGAGACAGCAAAGTTTGAGGATTGCTGTGGTCTGACGGCGTCTACGACGCACGCGATGTCGGCGCGCGACATTGCCCTCATGTCGCGGGAATTGATCACGAAGTATCCGGAAATTTTTCAGTATTCAACGATCTGGACGGAAAATATAACGCACCGGACCAAGCAGGGAGAGAAAGAATTTGGACTTTCCAATACGAATAAGCTGCTGAAAATGGTGACAAATTTTGAGGTGACGGGACTGAAAACAGGTTCTACATCGCTGGCAAAATATTGCCTGTCCGCAACCGGGCGGAAAGATGGCGTTGATCTGATTGCCGTCATTCTGGCAGCACCGGATTATAAGGCGCGGTTTGCGGATGCGGTCACATTATTAAATTATGGGTTTGCAAATTGTCATCTTTACAAAGATGAAAATCCGGGAGCTGTGCCGGAAACGACGGTGGCAGGCGGCATCCAGGAACAGGTTGCAGGGCGTCTGCGGGGAACCTTTTCTTACCTTTCGATGGGAGGAGAGAATCTGGATGGAATCGAAAAAGAGTGGATGATGGAAGAATCCCGCAAAGCGCCGGTTCGGGAAGGTGATGTGATCGGACATCTGGTCTACCGGCTGGATGGACGGGAATTGGGAAGTGTGGAGATAGAAGCGGCAGAAACGGTGGAGAAAGCGGGACTCTGGGACTATTTTAAGAAGGTAATGGGAGTGTTTGCGGCATAGAAATAAAGAGCTGTCATGTTTGAATAGTGATACACGACAGCTTTTTTGTGTAATAGGAAATTCCTTGGAATTCCCTATTACACAAAAAGGCACTAACGTGCCAATGATGCGCACTCGCGCGAAGATGTAGGTTGTCGCAAGCGACCGCGCTCGGCGCGAGAATGTGCCAAGGCACATTCTTTTTTGCTGGTTATTCATTCTGCAATCCAGCCGCTTTTTCAGAATACGTGGTCGTTACCAGTTTTTCATAAGGAATCCGTTCCTTGAGTTCACCTGCTTCTTCCAGAATATTTTCCAGAAGCTCAAAGCTGTCCCTGTGGAAAATGGTATCATTTTTCCAGGTGTCCTGCGCTTTGTAGCGTTCAACGATGCGGGCGATTGCCGCGCGGTCTGTTTCCGGAACTGAGGTTGGATTGTCTCGGCGATTTCGTCCGCACTGTGGGAGTTGACGTAAGCTAAGCCCTTCTGGATGGCATTCGTGAACGACTGGATAATTTCCGGATGCCTATTTAGATAGCTCTGCTTTGCACAGTAGGCGGTGTAGGGGACATAACCGGAATCGACGCCGAGCGAGGCGACAACGGTGCCATTTCCTTCGGTTTCAAGGGTGGTGGCGAAGGGCTCGAACTCGACCGTGTAATCCGCATCATTACTCGTAAACGCCGCCGCTGTCAGCCCGAAATTGATACTCTGATCGATTGTCAGGTCATTTTTTGGATCGATGCCATTTTTCTTTAAAATATACTCAAAGACCATTTCCGGCATTCCACCCGCGCGCCCGCCAAGCACCTTTTTGCCTTTCAGATCCTGCCAGGAAAAGTCTGGTTCGGCACTTCGTCCAACGAGAAAGTTTCCGGCACGCTGGGTCAGCTGGGCAAAATTGACAGCATAATCGGCGGAACCTTCCTGGTAGACATAGATACTTGCCTCTGAGCCCATGAATCCGATATCGGCATCCCCGGAGATGAGCGAGGTCATAACCTTGTCGGCACCGGCACCGTTTACGAGTGTCAGAGCGATGCCTTCATCCTTAAAATAGCCCAGCTCGATCGCGGCGTACTGTGGCGCATAAAAAATCGAGTGGGCTACCTCATTGAGTGTGACCGGTTCAAGCGCCCCGTCCGCCTCCTTCGCCTGTCCACACCCGGTCAGGGTGGTAAGCAGAGTGAGCACAGCCAGGGCAGCTGCAAATTTAGTTCGTTTCATGGTTGCCTCCTGCGGTTCGTTCATACTATTAAGATATGGGAAATACAGGAAGGTGTGAGCGGTCTGCTGATTTTTCTTTCTGTCTCCAGAGAAGTCCAATACAAAGCCCGACAAGCGACGGCAGAATCCATCCGAGGTTCAAATCAAACAGCGGAAGCGTCTGTCTGGCAAATGCGATGACGGGTTCCAGATCTAGGGCAGACTGCATTTCGTCCGGCAGAGCTGCTAAAAAGTCAAAGATAGAAGCTGCCCAGGAACAAATGGTAACGCAGACATAGACTTTTTTGTTATGCTGGAATGCATTTCCAACCAGCGCCAGGAGAATTAGCGTGATGGCTGGCGGGTAAATCAGCATCAAAACAGGAACCGAGTAAGTGATGATAGCGGACAGTCCTACATTTGACACAATGAGTGAAAAAAGGGTAAAAACGACCGCCCATGCACGGTAGGAAAGGGCATGGGGAAACAGTTTCACAAAGGTTTCCGCACAGCTCGTTACAAGCCCGATGGAGGTTTTGAGGCAGGCGAACGTGATCGCGATGGCGAGGATCCAGGTGCCCATCCGTCCAAGGTAGTAGTCTGCAATCTGGGAGAGGGCGATGCCGCCGTTTTCTGAAAGTTCGAATTGTCCCAGTGACTGTACTCCAATCAGGATGGTAAGCAGATAGATAAATGCCATCAGAAGCCCAGCCAGCATACCGGAATGCAGAACCTCTTTTGCAATGGTTGAATCTTCCCGCACGCCCATCTGGCGGATAACCGAAATGACCACGATCCCGAATGCGAGTCCGGCAATCGCATCCATGGTTTCATAGCCCTGGGAGAGCGCGGAAAAGAAAGCTCCATTCTGATAAGAGGCATCGGGAACTGCCGCTGAAACCTCGATGCTCGGATGAAGCAGGGCAGTCACAATCAGAACGCCTAGAAACAGAAGAAACAGCGGATTGATGATTTTTCCGATCCAGAGCGTGATGCTGCCTGGGCGAATGGAAAATACAAACACCAGCCCAAAGAAGATCAGCGAAAACAAAAACAGCATAGTCTGTTCGGAAAGCTGTGTTCCTAAAAGGGGTCTGACTCCGGCGGTAAAGGAGGTCGTAGCGCACCGCGGAATAGCGAAAAACGGTCCAATTGTCAGGTAGAGCAGACAGGTAAAGAAATAGCTATATCTGTGTCCGACGCGGCGGGACAGATCCTGAAGTCCCTCCGAATGCGTGCTTCCGATCGCGGCAACACCCAGGATCGGAATGCCGACGGCAGTCAGAATAAATCCAATCGCTGCCGGGAGAAACTGGCGTCCGGCAAGCTGACCGAGATGTACCGGAAAAATCAGATTCCCGGCGCCGAAGAACATGCCGAATAATGTTCCGGCAACTAAAAGCCGCTGCTTATGGGAAAGACAGGTCTGCGTCATAGATACTCACTCCTTTTACATGAGAATTGAAAGTTACTGTTCACGCATACGTGTCCAGTAACGGAATTTGCCGTGGCTTCGCATTTAAATACGGCAAATTCCTGCTGCCACCACGTTTTCTTACGGCACTTTCGGTTCCAAAAGTGCCTACCCGTGAACAGTAACAATTGAAAACTCTTTTCTAATCATCATTATAAAGCCTTCCTTGTGGTTTGTGAAAATCTAGTTTATAATAGAAATATGACAAAATGTAATATTCTAAAAGGAGGTGCGGCATGGATGCCAAAAAACTGGAAATATTGATGACGGCGGTAGATCTTGGAAGTTTTTCGAAAGCATCCGAGGTAGTTGGCTACACGCAGTCGGGGCTGACCCATCTGGTGGACAGCCTGGAGCGTGAGATTGGATTTCCGTTGATCCGCCGCAGTTACAGCGGCATCGCGCTGACGGAGGCGGGAGAAAACCTGTTGCCGGATATCCGCCAGTTTTTGCAGGCAAATGCCACCCTGGAAAATAAGATTCAGGCGGTGCGGGAACAGCAGGAGGAGTCGATCCGTGTGGCGGCATATGCGAGCATCGCGATGTACTGGATGCCGGAGATTTTATACCGGTTCCGCCGCCTCTGCCCGAAGGTGGACGTTGATCTCCGCATGGTCGATCATGCGCTGGAACCATTTGAATTATTACAGAGCGGAAAGACGGATGTCATTTTTGCGAGCAGACAGAAAGAACCGAAATGCGAGTGGATTCCGCTGTATCATGAACTTTTGTATGCGATTCTGCCAAAGCAGTATCCCTTAAATGGGCGCAAAGAATTTCCGCTGCGTGAATTTGAAGGAAAAGATTTCCTGATGCCTTACGGGCGGTTTGACATCGATGTACACGCCGCATTTGCAAAAGAGGGAGTCAGGGCAAAGGAGCAGTCCGTCTATGTGGATGACGAGACGGTGATCCGCATGGTGGGAAAAGGACTGGGCATTTCAATGATGTCTGAACTGATGATCCGCGGAAATACGGAAGATGTCTACTGCGTTCCGGTTTCCCCGACCTGCATCCGGGAAATAGGAATGGGTATGAAGCCGGGGGCGGAGGAAAGTGAAAGCATTGCGAAGCTGACGAAATGTGTGATGCAGTTTGTGAGTACGTTAAATAAAGGAAGAAACGTCTCTTTGAAATAACCGGAATCAAAGTCCAAACAGTCCCAGCCTTGCCATTTTCCCGGTATAGAGTATATAATTATTAAGAAGAAACGACTGAGACTGCCGGCTTTTCGTTTTTTGGAAGAGCTGGTAGTTAGGTGTTTTCAGATATTGAAATATTCAGGAAAATCAGAAACATAAATACAGATAAATATATGGAAGGAATACACCGTGAGTATAAATAAAAACCTTTTTGACGCTCTCCCAATCGGCTTTTTCAACTGCCTGGCAAGCGGCAGCAGCAACCGCATTTATTCGGACTGTCTTCTGCTCATTTATCATGAGTATGACCGGGAGATCACCTACCGCATTGCCCGCAGCCGCATCCGGGATGCGCTTGCCATCTATCTTCTGGAAAATCACATTGATTATTTGGACGATGAGATGACAACCGACCGGAATTACAACCAGCTTGCCAATTCTGTGATCCGCAAATTCTGCTCGAAAGAGGTCGGATGGCTGGAGGAGGACACGGACGATGCGACGTATGAGAAGCATATCATGATGACGGAGCAGGGCGTCTTTCTGGCAGAATTTCTCCAGAAGATGATGAAGCCGGAGTGGGAAGAATTTTCAAGTTATATTTTCAATATTTATAATATTTTGCAGAATCCCGACCAGTGGGAACCGGATATCTATGTCAATGCGCTGCGCTCGGTCTACCGCAACGCGAAACAGCTCTCCGGTGCGCTCAAGCGCCTGGCGACCTTTATCAAAAAAATCATCGAGCGGATGGTGCGCGAGGAAAGCCTGGAAAGTCTGACCGAGAACGTCCTCGAATACTGTGAGGGCGATTTTATCCGCGAGTACGCGCGTCTGACGAAACAGCAGAATATTCATATGTACCGTTCCTTTATCCGGTCAAAGCTGGAAGCGATGCAGAACCGGCAGGAGCTGTTTGAGGGCCTGGTGGCGGGATGCGCGAAGGAAGAAGAACTGGAACACATTGAGGCGGAGAATAAGGTGCTGGATATGATCCAGACGATTCTGCAGTTTTTCTCAGTCGATTACGACGAGATCATGCGGGATATCAAGCATAAAATTAATATCTATTTACAGATTGCGATTGGACGCGCGAGATTTCTTCAAAACCGGGACAGCGATGTGCGCGGGCATGTCGAGCAGACGATCCGCGTGATTGCGGCGGAGATGAACACACTCGGTTGGAAGGAAGAACTGCCGGAGTCGATGAACGGGTTGTTTTTGCTGGAAAATAATGAGTTTATCGATACCGACTCGATCCGTTATCCGCGACGGGAGCAGATGATCCGCGAGGCAACCTATGCGGAGCTGGAAGAAATGACACAGGAGGACATCGATCGTGCGAGGGAGGCACAGGAGAGGGAGGCAGAGAACCCGTATTCGAAGGATAAGATGGAGAATTATCTGGAGGCGCTTTTAGGAGATCGGACGGAGATATCCAGCGAGGAGGTTCCGATGAAGAGCAAGCGGGATCTTTTAAGCGCGCTCTCGGCGGTTGCATATGGTTCGGAAAATGGGTATGAGATACAGGCGGAGGATGGTTATCTGGAAACGCAGCAGATGCTTCTGCGGCGCTTTAAAATCGAACGCCGGAAGGAGAAATAAAACATGGGATTTGAAGAAATATGGAATGAATATACATCCTCTGAGAAGGACATGTTCCAGAAAAGTGTCAGGCGTCTTCTGAAGCAGACCTTTATCGTGCGCGACCGTGACGAGGACAGCAAAAAAGCGTACTATTTTGTCTCCAAGCGTTCGGAACCATTTTCAGCGTACCTGGGATATATCGGATACGATATTGTAATTGACCGGGAAAATGGTGTGATTATGCTGCAGAACTGCCGGGATCTCGGCGAGAATGGAAAACTGCAGATCAACCATGTGACACTCAAAAAGATGGAGAGTGTGGTTTTATGCTGCCTCTGGACTCTCTATGCGGACCGGGTGCGTTCTGGAAGTCTTTCGAAAAATATTGAGATTTCGGTGACCGATCTGCGCTATGAGATGGAAAAATACGGCATTCGGGATCAGATTGACAAGAGCAGTTTTGCATCGATTCTGACGCTGTTTACCAAATATCAGCTTCTGCAGGTGATTGGAAAGCTCGGCGAGGAGGACTGCCGGATCTGTCTTTATCCGTCGATGCAGTTTGTGCTGGAACCACAGGAGTTTGGCAAATTTGTGGAAAATGTCAACCGGCGGATGCAGGAAAAGTGGAGCCGTGAGGACGAATGGGAAACGGAGCTGACAAAAGAGGAGGAAGACGGCGATGAAGAATCAGACGATCATGAATAGGAAATCGGCGAAAAAACTTTTGATGGTCCAGTGGTCGCGTTTCCAGAATGTCTGTATCGAGCTGGAAGGTTCGACCCTGGTGACCGGTGTCAACGGAAGCGGAAAATCGACGGTGCTTGATGCGATGACCTATCTCCTGACGGGCAACACGCAGTTTAACAAGGCGGCGAAGGACCGAGACCGGACGGTGCTTGGCTATGTGCGCGGCGACACGCGCAGTAATGGCGAGGCGCGTTATTTGAGAAATGGCAGCGTTGTCAGCTATATTGCGATGGAATTTTCCGATCCGACGCTGGGAGTGCCGCTCACGGTCGGAGTATGCATTGAGTCTCCAAGTGAGTCTGGCAAGCCGGTCAGCAGCTGGTTTATCTGTCCAGGGGCGGCGATTGACGATATCGATTTTACACGGATTGAGGGAAATGCACTCCGCATCACGCCGAAAAATGAGCTGACAGTGAATGGCGAGGCGATGAAGCTTTCCTCTTTTATGGGACGGGACCGCGGCACGGAGGCGGTACTCCGGGCGCTGGGACTCCGCGTGGACGCAGCCAAATACCGGACAAAGCTTCTGAAAATGATGGCATTTAACCCGGAAAATAATATCGACCAGTTTATTCAGGACTGTGTCCTGGAACCGGGAAAAGTCCAGTCGCTGGAGGAACTGCGCGAGCAGAAGCGCCAGTTTGAGCGCCTGCGGGAACTCTATGAGAGTCTCAGACAGGGCAAAATCCAGCTCGAAGAGGTGCTTCGCCAGAGTGATGAATACGAGAAGAAAAAGCGGGTACTCCGCATCCGGGAGCTGATGCTTTCGTATCAGGCGCTCCGGGAGAAGGAAGAGGAAGAAAAGCAGACGAAAAACCGTTATCAGGCTTTAAAAGACCAGTACGGGCGCCTGACCGAGCGGGCGGGAGAGCTCGCAAGACAGCAGGAAGCCGCACAGGAACGCCTGCGAATTGCAGAAAATAACGATATGGTCAAGGGAATGCAGGAAAGCATGGATTCCCTGAAACGCCAGATCGAGGAAGCGGATCGTGAGAAAAAGAACTGGGAGGACAAGCTGGCGCAGATTTTGAAATTGAAGAAGAAGATAAGCGCGCTTATCAAGCTTCTGGAAGCAGATCTTCCGTCCTTATCCTCGGAAAACACCTATCTGGAGACACTGGAACAGGCGGATGGGGAGACGGCGAAGAAGCGGGAGGCGTTTGACGCATTCCGCGAGAAGGTGCACCGTCAGGATGGCATCTATGAGGAAAATAAGATCCACCTGCAGGATCAGTGTAAAGAGCGCGAAAAAGAGATAGGGGCGCTGCAGGAGAAGATCCGCCGTCTGGAATCGAATATCCTTGTGTTCCCGGCGGAGGTGGAAAATGCCCGGAATAAGATTCAGAGAGGGTTAGAAAAACAGGGTATCCAGACCGAGGTCCACATTTTTGCCGAATTGGTCCAGGAGGTGACCGCTCCGGAGTGGAGAAAGGCGGTTGAGACATTTCTGGGAAGAAAGCGTTTCTATATCATCGTGGACGGCGCGCACTGCCACAAGGCGATGCAGATTTTACAGAAAGAGAGGATCTATGATGGAAATGTCGTGATCACGGATAAGCTTCCGGAAACAGAGGCGGTGGAAGGTTCCGCGGCGGAGATTCTACGGATTCCGAACGTCTATGCGAGACGTTACGCCAATTATCTGTTAAACGGCATTCATCTCTGTGAAAATCTGGAAGAGCTGCATGAATACCCGAAGGGCGGACTCATGCGGGATGGCATGCTGGCGAAGAGCTATGCGGTTGCGATGATGGATATGAGACGGACCGAGCTGTGTCTCGGCGCAGACGCGATCCGCTGTCAGCTGGAACAGTCCAGAAAAGAACTGGAAGAATTACAGGTGGTTCAGCGGGTCGATAAAGAGGCACTTTCACAGGTTATCAAATACCGTGATGCGATCAAGGAGATCGACTGGGACGGCGGACACTACGATTTCGGCGCGGCATATGGGCTGAAGGACTGCAAAAAGCGCAGGGACAGCCTGGTAAAGGACCGCGAGGAGATCGAGGCAAATCCGGACTTTACCGCAGTCCTGAAAGAACTGGAGACGGCGGGACGGCTGGCACGCGAGGCAAATGAGAGTGTGAACCAGAACCAGAGTGAGCTCGGCGGCTGTAAGAATGATTTAAAGGGCTGCGAAGGAACACTGGGCCGTATCAGCACGGAGATCTATTTATGCCAGAAGGCATATGAGGAAAAATGCCTTGTCAACATGGAACTCAAAGAGGCGATGCTGGAGGAATATAACCGCGAAAGCGAGAAGCGCGGCACGCTCCGCGTGACGACACAGCTTCCATCGACAAGAGCAAAAATATGCTGGCAGAGCGGGAGCGCCAGCTGGAGGACGCACAGCTGGCGTATTGCCGCCTGGCGGGAATCGACGTCGGAAAGCGCGGCATCGGTTACATCCCGTGGTACCGGGAAGAATACCGGAACCTGGCGCACGTCAAGGTGGAGGAAGCCCAGCAGAAGCTGCAGGAGCAGGCAGGACGGCTGGAGAGCGCGTTTATGAACGATTTCGTGGCGGAGATTGACGAGAATGTCCGCGAGGCAAAACGTGAGATGGACGCGATCAACCGCGAACTGCGCCATATGCCGTTTGGCAACGATACCTACAAGTTTGTGATGAAAGAAAAGCCAGATCGCGCTCTCTTCTTCCGCATCTGCAGGCGTCTGGAAAAATATATGAGTTCCCCGCAGGTCTATATGAATTCGGCGCGCGACGACGAGGAGATGGAGAATGATATTCAGGAGTTTATGAGTATCATTCTGGCGGAAGAAGATGAGTGGGAATACACGGATTACAGGAGATATTTCTCTTACGATATGGAGATCAGCAGCCGTCAGGGACAGACCGAGATCACGGCAGAGTTATCAAAAAAACAGGGTTCCGCCAGCAACGGCGAGAAGCAGACCCCGTATTTCATCATTCTGGCGGCGAGTCTTTTGCAGTGCTACCCGGCAAACACCTGCTGCGCCCGTCTGGCATTCATTGACGAGGCGTTCTCGGCATTGTCGAGAGAGCGGATCGAGCAGATGGTCCGTTATTTCGAAGAAAATCACTTCCAGGTATTCTATGCAGCCCCGCCGGAGAAGATCAACAGTATCGGTCAGTTCATCGATTCAACCGTCAGCCTCATCGTGACAGGACGGTATACGAATGCGGTAGAAGGATTGGTGAAGCAGGCATAGGAAACGAGGAGAAAAAATGGCGGATCGGAAAGAGTGGAAAGAACAGCTTTTAAGTAAATTGCTGGATCAATACGAAAAAAGCGTCACCTACGCCGGTGAAAACAAGGTAAAACAAGTGTTTTCGGTCAAACCATCCGATATTTTCAAGGGCTACAACAAAGATTTTCTCCCGCCGGAACAGCTTTTCCAGGAAAAAGAATTTGAACGACTGATCCGTCAGATGGAATCGGAGGGACTTATTCATGTGGTTCCTCCGAATACTGGTATTCTCCGTCAGATCTGTGCTGTCCCGGAACGTTGGGAAGATTACTATGCCTGCCTGAACCGGACAGAAAAGAATATTCTAAAAAAACGGCTGGAAGAGGTTTATCATCGCTTCTGCCAATGCGATTTATTGGAGGCATATGGAAAAGAAAAGCTTCAGACACTGAAAAACAGCCGTGCGAGAAAGCTGGATGAAAAGAAGGTAGAAAAAGAGATAACCGAGGCAGAAGCTATCTGGAATCTGGTGCAATTTTTAAAAGAAAATCAGGAAAAGCAGAGAACTACGCTGGAGCGGGAAATGTCAGAGGCAGTTCTGCATGACAGTAAACAGTGGGAAAAGATATACCGGAAAAAGGTGTGTGGAATTTTGGAGCACACGGGGCGGTATGATGAACCGCTTGCGGAGCTGGAAGAAGAACGGGAGCGGCAGACGGCGCTTCTGGAGGAATTTTACATTTATTCCAATCCGGCGTATATCTATCTGAAAGGGGATGCGCGGATCTGCCTTGAAGACGGACGCGAACTTCGGATTTATCACGATCTGCCGATGTCGATCCCTTTTGAGACATTCCAGAAGGCAAAAAGCATCCAGATCCGGGATGCGGCGCTGATGACGGTGGAAAATCTGACCTCGTTTCATCGGCTGGAGCGGGAACATATATTTTACCTGTTTCTGAGTGGTTACCATACCCGCACGAAACAGGCGCTTTTGCAGCGGATCGCCAGAGAAAATCCGGGACTTTCCTGGTATCATTTTGGAGATCTCGATCCAGACGGTCTGGCGATCGCGGGGCATCTGATCCGAAAGACGGGACTGCCGTTTCAGCTGTGCGCGATGGGTGTGCAGGAATTGCAGCGGTTTCAGACATATGCGAAGCCATTGGAAGCACCCGATCGGGCGAAGGCGGAAGCAATGATAAAACAGGGCAGCAGCTATGCGGGAATATTGCGGTATATGCTGGAGCACAACTGTAAATTGGAGCAGGAGATTATAAGCTGGCAGGAGACGAGATTGGAGAGTTTTCTGTAAAAAGAATCTTTTCGGTTCAATCCGGATTTTTATATATGATATGATAAAGACAAAGTGAAAGGAATGCAGTGTCTATGGAAAAACAGGAAAAAGCCTACAAAGGCGTCATCGAATATTTCAAGAATCGCATCATGGCGGGCGAGCTGCGTCCGGGGGAGAAGCTTCCTCCGGAGCGGGAGATTGCGCAGATGCTGGAAGTCAGCCGCAATTCCGTCCGGGAAGCGCTGCGGATCATGGATATGACGGGAGTGATTTCCTCCCAGCAGGGCTCGGGGAATTACATCACTTGTGAATTTCAGAAAAGCATTGCGGAGACGATGGGGATGATGTTTGCGATGTCCCAGATTAATTATCAGCAGATCAGCCAGATCCGCTATGCGCTGGAACAGCAGGCGTTTTCCCTGGCGGTTGAACATGCGTCGGAGAGCCAGATGGACGCGCTGGAAGAACTGGTAAAACGTCTTGACCGGAGCATGGACGAGCAGGAAAACGCCCGGATTGATAAACAGATCCATTTTACACTGGCACAGGCGTCGGGAAATGTGCTGCTGCTCAATATTTTAGAGGCGTGTTCCGGCGTGATCGATACCTTCATCCGGAATATGCGCGCGGAAATTCTGCGGACAAAAGAGGCGAAAGAAGCACTGAATCTCTGTCATCGGCAGATTGCGGAAGCGCTGCGGAACAAAGATAATGCAGCGGGGAAGGATGCACTGGACCGGCATTTCCGGATGATAGATGAAATTTTGGAAAAAAATGAAAAAACACATTCTATGTGAAAAGATAAACAATCGTTGACAACCAGAACGCAGCCCACTATACTAACGAATAAAGAAAATTGGTTCTACCAAAATTCTTTTTCTTTTCAATAAATTGGTAGAACCAATATGCGGATTAAAAATTCTTTAAAATTTGTGAGGACCTGAAGAGCATCCATCATTTAAAGATTTTTACAAAGCATCCATATGAAGGAGGAAACAGAATGAAGATTCTTGTCTGTATCAAACAGGTACCGGAAAGCAATAAAGTAGAAGTCGATCCGGTTACCGGCGTGCTGAAACGAGACGGCGCGGCTTCGAAGATGAACCCATACGATCTGTACGCGCTGGAGACGGCGTTCCGGATCCGGGAAGAAGTGGGCGGAAGTGTTCACGTCATTTCCATGGGACCGCCGCAGGCGCAGCAGGTGATCCGCGAGGCATTTGCGATGGGCGCGGACGGCGGAACGCTTTTATCGGATCGCAAATTTGGCGGTGCGGATGTACTGGCGACCAGCTATACACTTGCGCAGGGCATCAAGAGCTGCGGCGATTTTGACCTGATCCTCTGCGGCAAACAGACAACGGACGGCGACACCGCGCAGGTTGGTCCGGAGATCTCCGAGTGGCTGAATATCCCGAGTGTGGCAGATGTTGTCAAGATCAATCAGATTGATGAGGACGGCATCACCGTCAGCATGGATCTGCCGGAAGAGGTCGAGGTGGCGAAAGTGCAGTTTCCGTGTCTCTTAGCCGTTGACAAGGACATTTTTCAGCCAAGACTTCCTTCGTATGTCCGGAAAATGAACACGAAAGACCGTGAAATCCGGATTCTTTCCCTGGCGGATATGGACGATAAAGACGCGATGCACTATGGACTCAATGGTTCCCCGACGCAGGTTCAGCGCATTTTTCCACCGGCTGTCAATGACAAAAAGGAAATGTGGGACGGAAGCGGCGAAGAGCTGGCAGACCGGCTGTATCAGAAGATCGTGGATATGAAATTCGTGTAGGAGGTGGAAGCATGGCTGAGTTAATCATACATCAGGACAAAATCCCGGATAATCAGGAACTTATCAAGCTCTGTCCGTTCGGGGCGATGGAAGAAAAGGACGGAAAGGTGACGATCAGCGCCGCCTGTAAAATGTGCCGTCTCTGCGTGAGAAAAGGTCCGAAGGGCGCGGTTGAATATGTAGAAGACGCGGTAAAACCAAGCGTCGATAAGAGTGCATGGAAGGGCATTGCCGTTTACGTAGATCACGTGGATGGAAAGGTGCATCCGGTTACATTGGAACTTCTTGGAAAAGCGAGAGAACTTTCCAAGGTAACGGGACATCCGGTTTACGCCCTGTTTATGGGAAATGGAATCGAAGCGGCTGCACACGAACTGCTTCATTATAATGTAGATAAAGTATTCGTCTATGATGCACCGGAACTGGCACGTTTCCAGATCGAGCCGTACACGGCTGTTTTTGAAAACTTCATCCAGACAGTAAAACCATCGTCTATTCTCGTCGGTGCGACCACGGTCGGCAGACAGCTGGCGCCGCGTGTGGCTGCCCGTATGAAGACAGGTCTGACCGCGGATTGTACGATCCTGGAAATGGATGAAAATACTGATTTATCCCAGATCCGACCGGCTTTTGGCGGCAATATCATGGCGCACATCAAGACCCCGAACCACCGTCCGCAGATGGCGACCGTGCGCTATAAGATCATGAACGCACCGGAGCGTGCCGAGAAAGAGAGCGGTGAGATTGTGGTCTGTACAATTGAGAAGGAAAAACTGCTTTCCCACGTGAGGGTTCTGGATATCGTAGAAAAGCCGAAGGAAACCTTTATCGAAAATGCTGATGTCCTGGTGGTAGCCGGACGAGGCGTGAAGAAGCCGGAAGATTTGAAAATGCTGGAAAAACTGGCAGATCTGCTGGGAGGTCAGCTTGCCTGCACCCGTCCAATGGTGGAAGCCGGATGGCTGGATGCCAAGTGCCAGATCGGTCTGAGTGGCCGTACGGTCCGCCCAAAACTCATCATCACCTGCGGCGTGTCCGGTGCGGTCCAGTTTACTGCCGGCATGAATCACGCGGAGACGATCGTCGCGATCAATAAAGATCCGAAAGCGCCGATTTTCAAGACGGCACATTACTGCCTGACTGGTGATCTCTATGAGATTCTCCCGAGACTGATTGAGAAGATTGAGATGGGAAGATAAAGATTCACAGGAAGGAGAGCAGGATATCATGGGAAATTACAAGAAAATAGATAAAGATGATATTTTATATATAAAAAACACAATTCAGGATGACGAGCGTGTCCTCGTAGGTGAAAATATCAATGAAGAGTACAGCCACGATGAGCTGAGCGGCACCAGCAGTTATCCGGATGTGGTGGTAAAGGCAAAATCAGCCGAAGAGATCGCGGCGATCATGAAATATGCATACGAAAATACGATTCCGGTGACACCGAGGGGCGCCGGAACGGGTCTGGTTGGTTCTTCGGTTCCGATGGAACATGGCATCATGATCGATACCACCCTGATGAACCAGATTCTCGAATTGGACGAGGAAAACCTGACGGTCACGGTGGAACCGGGCGTCCTTTTGATGGAATTGTCCGCCTATGTAGAAGATCACGATTTCTTCTACCCGCCGGATCCGGGTGAGAAATCAGCGACCATCGGCGGCAACATCAGCACGAATGCGGGCGGTATGCGTGCGGTCAAATACGGTGTGACGAGAGACTATGTCATGGGGCTGGAAGTGGTTCTGCCGGATGGCACGATCACTCAGTTTGGAGGCAAAGTCGTAAAGAATAGTTCAGGCTATGACTTGAAAGATCTGATTATTGGTTCCGAGGGAACTCTTGGCTTTATTACCAAGGCGATCTTAAAGCTTCTGCCGCTTCCGAAGCGTGTCATCAGCCTTCTGATCCCGTTCCCAACACTGAAACAGGCGATCGACACCGTCCCGGTTATCATCAAATCTAAGACGATCCCGACCGCGATCGAGTTCATGCAGCGGGAAGTGATTGAAGACGCCGAGGAGTATTTAGGAAAAGCGTTCCCGGATAAACAGTCGGATGCGTATCTGCTTTTGAAATTTGATGGTAATTCCACCCAGGAGATCGAAGAAGCGTATGACAAGGTGGCCAAACTCTGCCTGGAACAGGGCGCACTGGACGTGCTGATTTGCGATACCCAGGAGCGTGAGGAATCCATCTGGAAAGCCAGAGGCGCTTTCCTGGAGGCAATCAAGGGATCCACGACTTACATGGATGAGGTCGATATGGTTGTTCCGAGAAGTCGCGTCAATGAGATGGTAACGTATCTGCACGATCTCCACAATGAGATTGATATCCGTATCAAGAGCTTCGGTCATGCGGGCGACGGAAATCTGCACGCGTACATCCTGAAAGACGATTTGAGTGATGAAGAGTGGGAAAAACGGATGTCTGCTGCAATGGAGAAGATCTATCAGAAGGCCCATGAACTCGAAGGTCAGGTGTCCGGCGAGCACGGCATCGGATATGCGAAAAAGCCGTATTTAAGAGAATCCCTGCCGGAGAAGAACCTGGATCTGATGAACGGAATCAAGAAAGTGTTTGATCCGAAGAATATTCTGAATCCGCATAAGGTGGCGCAGAGATAGAAGAAAATAACTGCATTGATATTTTTTAGCCACAAGTGTTGCAAAAACGTTTGAGCACCACGCGGTAAGGCTGATTCTAGGAACTGCAGAAGATTTTTGGCAGAAAAACAGAATAGAACAGCAGGTTTTTGAGAAAGCCACGATCTGAATCAAAGAGTTCAAATCGTGGCTTTTTATAGTTGTTGAACTATTTTATAGTTTATATCTATCGACCTATCTTTTCTTCTTCAACGCCTGCATCACCCGAACCAGCGGAATCGTCTTCCTGTAAATCCGTTTCCCACTCTTATTTTCCAAAAATTCCCGAAACGCGCCAATTGCTTTCAAATTCTGGCTCTCATCCGAATTTGAACGGGACCCCGCGCTTGCGTCAATCCCCTTTTTCGGCACCATATACCCGCCGTAGGAATCGCGGAACAGATAGAAATAATCGCGGTCCTCACCCAGCTTTTCAAATTCATTGTAAGCCAGTGTGCTTTCGCGGGTGTTTTTCGGAAGAGAATAGACTTCCAGATGATTTTCACGGAATTCATAGCGGGACGCCGGGAACGGCATGCCGCTTTTTTTGATCTGTTCGGCGAGCTTGTGGGCGGTGTGGTTGGCGGAGCTGTAGGTGCTGGTCGTCAGATAGCAGCCGTAGGCGGCTAAGAGGATGCCCCACCACTCGCTTAGATTGATGATACCTCCGGCGATGAACAGGATGCTTAAAATTGTCCGCGTGATCCGGTTGGAAGCGCAGAAGAGATCGTACTGCATCCGGGACAGGGATTCGAAGGTTTTTTCGTTGTGGTGAATTTCTATCTTATAGTAAATCATGGTAAGCCCTTTCATATAAAAAATCAATCATCACCTATATAAAAACAGTATATAGAAGCATAGAAAATATCTTAAGAAGTAGTATACTGTTTCTTCCCTGTTTCCGCAACTGGATCTGTTAAATCTGTAATGTTGATAAAAAATAAACAAGATTGTTACAAAAATATCACACAAAAATCGACTAAAATCGAGAAAAAATTATATAATTTCGACAAAATAGCTTGCCTAATCGTAAAATAAGTGTTAAAATTAGGTAAAAGATGAATAAAGGACCAAAAGCAGAGACGAAGAGATGCGCCATGGTTAGAAACAGCTGGAAAAGACTGTTTTTTTAAATGGTGCTATTTTTTTGCCTAAATGCTGAAATGGTAATTTATTTAGAAAGTAGTAGAAACTGTTGATGAACCGGTCAGAAAGATGACTGGGGGAGGTTAAGAAGAAGGAGAGAAAACGTATGAGAAAAGTATTATCAGTAGTACTGGCAGCGACGATGGCGATGAGCCTGGCGGCCTGCGGCGGCAGCGGCGCAAAGACTGACACAAAGACTGACACAAAGGCAGCAGACGCAGGAACGGCAGCAGGTGACGAGGCATCTGCAGATGATTACTACATCACCATCAAGTTTTCCAACGTATTTCAGCCGGCAGAGTGGAACTACAAAGCCAGCGAATATCTGGCAGACCTGGTAAAAGAGAAGACCGATGGTCATATCACTCTGGAGTATTACGGACAGAACCAGCTTGACTGCTACGCGGAGTCTGTAGCACAGGCACACAACGGCGCTGTCTGGATGGGTCTGGAGGAGCCGTCCTACTTTGCTGATTACATCGGCGATTACAACGTATTAGTTGGACCGATGCTTTACAAGAACAATGCAGAGTACAATGCAGTGATGGATTCTGATATTGTAAAAGATCTGAATGCAAAACTGGCAAGCGAGCACAACATCCACGTTCTGGATACACATTATTCGTTCGGATTCAGAAGCGTATGTACGAACAAGGTAGTTGAGAAACCGGCTGACTTAAATGGTCTGATCATGCGTTCGACCGAGTCTCCGCTGTTTGTTAAGACGATTACCTGTCTGGGTGCTACCCCGTCTGCAATGAGCTTTACGGAGTGCTTATCTGCTATGTCCAGTGGTGTTGTTGATGGTTTCGAGGTTCCATCTCCACCCTGAAGGATACAGGTGCTTATGAGTACACCAAGAAAGTTGCAAACACGAACCACTTCATCGCAACCCGTTGGTTATTCATGGCTGAGGACGTATATCAGTCCATCCCGGAAAAATGGAGAAACATCCTGGATGAGTGCTGTGTAGAAGCTGGTAAGTGGGAGCAGGAAAATGCTGAAAACGACGAAGCTCCATGATCGAGTTCCTGAAAGACAAAGGCGTTGAGTGGAACGATGTAGATATTGACGCATTCACAGAGGCTTGTGCTCCGGTTTATGACTGGATCGTAGACGAGTACGGCGCAGATCCGGAACTTCATCAGAAACTGGTTGATTTCCTGAATGACTACCGTGCAAAGAACGAATAATGTAGATTGTTCCGAACAAATACAGTATTTTAAAGCAATTATGAAATGGTAAAACGTAACGGTTATCAGAACCGCTGCGGAGAAGAAAGTATATCTGCCCGGGCTGTCAGAACAAAGAAGATTGTCTGAGGTCCGGGCAGACTTCCGACAAACGTATAGTGCCGGAAATATGAAACTGCTGGTAACTGTTCAGTAGGTCTGCGCATTTACTGCGCTGACCGTACGAAAACATGGGCCAGCAGGCAAAAATCCCATTGCCGTAGGCAATTTTTAATGGATTTTTGCGCGTGACTGTGAAGGTACTGAACAGTTACAACTGCTGGAAAGATGGCTGTATGACAGAACAGTCGTCGGTTATGCAAAACTGACTGCCATTATGAATGCATGAGGATAGACTATGGAAAAGAAAAAAATCACACTGGGGTCGGTGCTGGTAAACCTGGATGCAATTATTACCTGCGTGACACTGACACTCTGTACAATCGTTGTAAACGCAAACGTCCTTATGCGCTATTTCCTGAAAAGACCGTTGTATTGGTCGGAAGAGGTCGCTACGGGGCTCTTCGTCTGGACCGTCTTTATTGGAAGCGCATATGCGTACCGTAAGCACGCACATCTGGGCGTAGACATCCTGATCAACATTCTTCCGGAGAAGATAAGAAAAGTTGTTAAGGTTATTATGGATCTTCTGGAGCTTGTTACTCTGATTATGCTGACCAGAACAAGCGTCCAGTATGTGATGAACACGATGGATAAGCTGACGAATACGCTGCGTGTTCCGAGCTGGTATATTTCCGGCGCGGTTCCGATCGGATTTGGGCTTTCACTGATTTTCTGTATTTACTTTTTGGTTAAGGATATTATCAAGGTATTTAAAGGGAAAGGGGGAAATAACTGATGGGACTCGAATTAATTGAACTCGTTCCGATTTTTATGGTATTTATTCTCTATTTCCTGGGAATGCCGATTGTATATGCACTGTTTGGTTCAACCTTCTTTTATTTTACATTTATTGATACAACCAGTAAAAACTGGCTGATCTTACAGAAGGTTATGACCTCTACACAGTCGTTCTCGATGTTAGCGATTCCATTTTTCGTTATGGCTGGTTCCGTCATGAACTACGGCGGCATCAGTGACAAGATGATGGATTTCGCGGAAGTGCTGACCGGTCATATGAAAGGCGGTCTGGCACAGGTAAACGTAGTACTTAGTATGCTGATGGGCGGATGCTCCGGTTCGGCCAACGCAGATTGTGCGATGCAGTCCAAGATGCTGGTTCCGGAGATGGAGAAGAGAGGTTACTCCAAGGCGTTCTCCGCAGCGATCACAGCGGCTTCCTCGGCTGCTACACCGGTTATTCCGCCGGGAGTAAACCTGATCGTTTTTACACTGATTGCACAGATTTCCCTGGGTCGTACGTTTGCGGCTGGTTATATTCCGGGTATTCTGATGGCAATCTCGATGATGATCGTTGTTTCGATTATTGCACATAAGAGAAACTACCCGACCACCCGTGAAAAATTCCCGTCTCTGAAAGAGATCGTGAAACAGGGTATTACCTCTTTCTGGGGTCTGTTCTTCCCATTTGGTATCATCCTGGGAATGCGTTTTGGCATGTTTACCCCGTCTGAGGGCGGTGCGGTAGCCGTTCTTTACTGTATTATTATCGGACGTTTCGTTTACAAGAAACTATCCCTGAAAGAGCATCTGGTTCCGATCCTGCTTGACAGTATCGCCGGTACTTCCAGCGTTGTCCTGATCATGGTTGCAGCGAATGTATTCGGTTACTACATGACCTGGATTAACCTGCCGAGAGTCGTGGCAACTGGTATGTTAAGCCTGACAACCAACAAGTGGCTGTTCCTTATGGCATGCAACGTAATTCTTCTGATTATGGGTATGTTCCTGGAAGGCGGCGCGGCGCTGATGATTATTACACCTCTGCTGCTTCCGGTTGCAAGACAGCTTGGAATCAATGATTACCACTTTGGACTGGTAGCGATCGTTAACATCATGATCGGTGGTATTACACCTCCGTTCGGTTCGATGATGTTCACGACCTGTGGTATCACGGGATGTCCGATCAGTGAGTTCCTGAAGGAAGTATGGCCATTTATCGTGTCCCTTCTGGTTGTTCTTCTGCTTCTGACCTTCTGCCCGTTCTTAATTACATGTGTACCGGATCTTCTGTACGGCGCAGCATAGAAACAGATTGACAAAACGTTAATAAATTGGATATAATAAAGCCTGTGAGATTAAGAGCAGAAAGGCAAACGTAGAAATACGGATGCTTTCTGCTCTTTTTTGTTCCATAAAAGATACCGGTATCGGTCATGGAAGAGTCTTGTGGAGCGAAAAAGAGCTGTGTTCTAGAAGCTTTACGGGCTTGCAGAGGGAGAAAAAATGGCAGTTTGGAAATGGATTGTGGAGACGGCGGCGACCTGGACAGCGGTCGGCATCTGGATTCGCCTGCTGTTTTCGCTGGCGGTGGGAATGTTCATTGGAATTGACCGTGGCCTGAAACGGCGCGGTGCGGGCATCAAGACGCATGTGCTGGTCTGCCTGGGTTCAGCGCTTGTCATGTTGACGAGTGAATATATGTTCCGGACATTTCCATCTGCAAAAGCGGACATGGCGCGGATGGGCGCGCAGGTTATCAGCGGTGTCGGATTTTTAGGGGTTGGCACGATCATGGTAACCGGGCGTAATCAGGTGCGTGGATTGACTACAGCGGCGTGTCTCTGGGTCTGCGCCTGTGAAGGACTGGCAGCCGGTATCGGATTTGTGGACGGTGCGGTTTACGGTCTGATTCTGATTGCGGTTACCTTGAAGCTCCTGACACGTGTGGATACAATGATTCATGAGCATGCAAAGGTGTTCGATTTCTATCTGGAATTTACCAGCAGCCGGTGTGTTGGGGCGTTCATGGATACCATGCGTTCTAAGAATGTGAAAATCGTGTCTTTTGATATTGCCAAGAATAAGTTAAAGGGCGAGGGTCCCTCCGCGACGATGTCGGTGGAAGTGCAGGACAAGTCGCTTCGAAAAACACTTCTGAGCGATATTCAGGCGATGGAGGAGATCCGGTTTGCAGAGGAGCTGTAGCAGCTAAAGGGTTCAGATGGGCTTACGCACGAAATGCAGCAGAAATAGGATGAATTGTCTAAACAAACAGGATAGTTGAAACGAGAGCAAGAAAACATTTAGTATAAATAATGGAGGATCACAGTATGAACGGAAATACATACGACGTAGTGATTATCGGAGGTGGCGTCATCGGCAGCAGCATCGCCAGAGCGCTTTCGAAATATGAGTGCCGCACCGTGCTTCTGGAAAAAGAAGAGGATGTCTGCTCCGGCACATCGAAGGCAAACAGTGCTATCGTCCATGCGGGCTATGACGCAAAGACAGGTTCTTTAAAAGCAAAGCTCAATGTAAAAGGCAACGCCATGATGGGAGATTTATCCAAAGAACTCGATTTTGATTTCAAGCGGAATTCCTCCCTGGTACTCTGCTTCGCGCAGGAGGACCTCCCGGCGCTGCAGGCACTCTATGAGAGAGGCGTGGCAAACGGTGTGCCGGATATTTCCATTCTGACCGGCGATGAGGTCCGCAAGATGGAGCCGAACGTCAGCGGGGAGGTTGTGGCAGCGCTCTATGCACCGACTGGCGGCATCGTATGTCCATTTGGTCTGACGATCGCGCTGGCAGAGAATGCCTGTGATAACGGCGTTGAATTTGTATTCAACACAAAAGCAGAAAAAGTTGAAAAAACGACAGAAGGATACCGTGTGATAACCAACAACGGTGTCTTCGAGACAAAATATGTCGTGAACGCAGCCGGCGTGTATTCTGACGAGATCCACAACATGGTTTCGGAAAAGAAGCTTCACATTGTGCCGCGCCGCGGCGAGTACTGCCTGCTCGATAAAGAGGCAGGCAACCACGTATCAGCGACTGTCTTCCAGCTTCCGGGCAAGTATGGCAAGGGAATCCTCGTCAGCCCGACGATTCACGGAAATCTCTTAGTCGGACCGACCGCGGTGGATCAGGAAGATAAGGACGGAACCTACACGACCGCCGAGGGACTGGCAGAGGCATGTGAGAAGGCAGCCAAGAGTGTCAACAACATTCCGTTCCGTCAGGTCATCACTTCCTTCTCCGGCCTGCGTGCCCATGAGGACGGCGATGATTTCATCATCGGTGAGGCGGAGGACGCACCGGGCTTCTTTGATGCAGCCGGAATCGAGTCTCCGGGACTTTCCTGCGCACCGGCGATCGGTGAATATCTGGCTGGGATGATCGAGGAAAAAGCTGGATTTGGCAAGAATCCGAATTTCAATCCGATCCGCAAGGGCATCGTGAAAGCAGCACGTTTAAATACGGAAGAACGCGCAGAACTGATCCGCAAGAACCCGGCATACGGCGCAATCGTCTGCCGCTGCGAGACAATCAGCGAGGGGGAGATCGTGGATGCGATCACCCGTACACTCGGCGCACGCTCGATGGATGGCATCAAACGGCGCGTCCGTCAGGGTATGGGACGGTGTCAGGCAGGCTTCTGCACTCCGAGAGCGATGGAAATTCTCTCCCGTGAGACGGGAATCCCGATCACAGAGATCTGCAAAAACCGCAAAGGTTCCGAAATGATAAAAGGTGAGGAGGCATAACCATGATTCAGCGTGACATTGTAATTATCGGCGGAGGTCCGGCTGGACTGGCAGCGGCAGCAGCGGCAAAGAAAAGCGGCGCAGAGGATATTCTGATTCTGGAGCGCGACAGCGTGCTGGGCGGTATCTTAAATCAGTGTATCCACAATGGTTTTGGTCTTCATACCTTTAAAGAAGAACTGACCGGACCGGAGTATGCGGCACGTTATGAGGAAGAAGTGAAAAAGCTGGAAATTCCGTACCGCTTAAACAGCATGGTACTGGATATCAATAAAGACAAAGAGATCACAGTCGTAAGCCGCAGCGAGGGACTGGAGCTCATCAAGGCAAAAGTGATTATCCTGGCGATGGGATGCCGCGAACGTCCGAGAGGCGCCCTGAACATTCCGGGGTATCGTCCGGCAGGTATCTACACTGCTGGTACGGCACAGCGTCTCATGAACATCGAGGGACATATGGTCGGTAAAGAGGTTGTCATCCTCGGTTCCGGCGATATCGGACTGATCATGGCGAGACGTATGACACTGGAGGGCGCAAAGGTTAAGGTTGTAGCGGAGCTGATGCCGTATTCGGGCGGTCTGAAGAGAAATATCGTACAGTGCTTAAATGACTTTGATATTCCGTTGAAGTTAAGCCATACGGTTGTGAATATCGAGGGAAAAGAGCGCGTGAAAGGCATTACGCTGGCACAGGTCGGACCGGACCGCAAACCGATTCCGGGTACCGAAGAGCACTATGACTGTGATACGCTTCTGTTATCCTGTGGTCTGATTCCGGAGAATGAGCTGACGAGAAATATGGGCGTGGCGATGAACCCGGTTACCTCCGGCCCAATGGTCAATGACCGTCTGGAAACAGGCATCGAGGGTGTATTTGCCTGCGGCAACGTGCTTCATGTACATGATCTGGTTGACTATGTATCCGAGGAGGCAGCGCTGGCAGGACAGAACGCAGCGAAATATGTGAAATCCGGCGAGACGAAGAAAGGTCACAGCGTGACACTCAAGGCAGAAAATGGCGTCCGCTACACGGTACCGCAGTCGATCGATACCGAGGCGATGGCAGACAAGCTGACGGTTCGTTTCCGTGTGGCAGATGTTTATAAAAACCGCAGCATTTCCGTTTATTTTGACGGAGAGCGTGTGAGCAGCCGCAAAAAACGCGTGCTGGCACCGGGTGAGATGGAGCAGGTAATCCTGACGAAGGAAAGTCTGGAGAAATATCCGGATCTGAAAGAAATAACCATTTGCACGGAGGTGGATGAGTGATGGAAGTAAGAGAACTGACCTGTATCGGATGTCCGCTGGGCTGTCAGCTCACTGTGACGATGGGAAATGACGAGATCAAGGTAGAAGGAAATACATGCCCGCGCGGCGAGGCGTATGCAAAGAAAGAGGTAACCAATCCGACGAGAATCGTTACCTCAACGGTACGCGTCGAGGGCGGCACGATCGAGAGAACAGCGGTCAAGACGGCTTCGGATATCCCGAAGGGCAAAATCTTTGATTGCATGAAGGAGATCCGCGCCGTGAAGGTGGCTGCTCCGGTGCATATCGGGGATGTGATCATTGATGACTGCGCTGGAACTGGGATTGCAGTTGTGGCGAGCAAGAATGTAGAGCGGGCGTAAGGAATCGTGAAGGTGACACCGACAGCCCCGACACAGAATATAGGATGAGAGATGGGAGGTTGTACAGACTCATAGAAAAAGTTTGTGCAGCTTCCCATTTTTGAAATTGAAATATATGAAAAACCTGCTTGCATATTTGGGCAGGATTGGATAAAGTTGTTTTGAAGAAAATCTTTTTTACAGGTACATATTTACAGAGATAAATTACAAGGAGAGAGGCATGGAAAAACGTGAAATTTTAAAGGAGACAGAGCTGTTTGTCCTCGATATGGACGGGACGTTTTATCTGGATACGGATGTGCTCGACGGGGCGTTGGATTTCCTGGAGGAAGTGAAGAAAGCAGGGAAGAGATATGTGTTTTTTACGAATAATTCGTCGAAATCTCCGAAAACATATATTGACAAACTGGCAAAAATGGGGTGTTATATTAAAAGAAATCAGATCATTACATCCGGGGATGTGATGATTCAGTATCTGAAAGAGTATTATCCTGAAAAGAAAGTCTATCTGGTGGGAACGCCGGACCTGGAGGAGAATTTCCGTGAAAATGGCATTCTTCTGACAAGGGAGATGCCGGATGTGGTCGTGATTGGCTTTGATATGACATTGACCTATGAGAAGCTGGAGCGTGCCTGCACGTATATCCGCAACGGCGCTGTGTTCCTGGCAACGCATCTGGATATCAACTGCCCGACGAAGGATGGTTTTATCCCGGACTGCGGCGCAATGTGCGCGGCAATCTCCTTATCGACCGGAAAGGAGCCGAAGTATGTCGGAAAACCATTCAAGGAGACCGTGGATATGGTTCTGGAGATGACCGGGGCAAAGCGCGAGGCAATGTCGTTTGTCGGCGACCGGATCTACACGGATGTGAAAACCGGCGTGGTAAATGGGGCACACGGAATCCTGGTGCTGACCGGCGAGACGAAGCTGGAGGATGTACCGAAGGCGGATGTCGTGCCGGATGCGATTTTCACAGGGCTGAAAGAGATGGGAGAAATACTCAAGACTATGAGAGAAGAGGAAGCATAGAATGACAATGCTTGAATTACTGGAGGAATCTCCGATAATCGCAGCGATTAAGAGCTGGGAAGGGCTGGAAAAAAGTCTTAAATCTGAATGTAAGGTAGTATTTGTGCTGTTTGGCACGATCTGTGATATTGATCAGATTGTAGCGCGCATCAAGGACGCCGGGAAGGTGGCGATCGTCCACGTGGATATGATCCAGGGACTGAGCACCAAGAGGGTGGCGGTCGATTTTATCGCCCACAATACGCGGGCGGACGGTATTATCAGCACAAAAAATACACTGGTGGAGCGCGCGAAGGAGATGGGACTTTATGCGATCCAGAGAACCTTTGTTGTGGATTCGATCGCACTCGATACATTGAAAAAACAGATCGAAATGTTCCGACCGGATGCAGTCGAGATCATGCCGGGGGTGATGCCGAAGATTCTTAAGATCATGCGCGAGTACACCGATATTCCGCTGATCGCCGGGGGACTGCTGTCTGACAAAAAAGATGTGATGGCGGCCTTTGAGGCGGGTACGGATGCCATTTCAGCGACGAATGAAGCGGTGTGGTACGTGTGATTTTAAAACTTAAACGATTTAGACGCTGTGAGTGACAGATATATTTGAAATAATGAAATTGATAAAAAAATATCAATCATTTCGCGATTTCGCTTGATTTTTTACCATGAATGCATTAGAATGATGAAGTAATCTCTTTTGGTAAAAATAGATAAAGAGAAGAAAAGGCGAGTTTTCGCATTGTACAAAATATAAGAACCGTGAAAAGGTAAAGCGGTTGCAAACTATACACATGTACAGTGGGGGACACTGAAATCCCCGGTTCGGTGAGAAATGTCAGACAAAATTTAAGTCGAACGTCCGTGAGACTTAGCGCATGATTCTGGTCAGCGAAGCTGACAATTTCACACAGACGGGAGCCGCCGGATAACAGGAAAGGGGTATTAAGATGGCTAAGATCGATTTAAGCAAGTACGGAATCACAGGAACAACGGAGATTGTTTACAACCCTTCTTATGAGATGCTGTTTGAAGAAGAAACCAAACCGGAGCTGGAGGGCTATGAAAAAGGTCAGGTCAGCGAGCTTGGTGCAGTAAACGTTATGACAGGTATTTATACCGGACGTTCCCCGAAAGACAAATTCATCGTTATGGATGAGAACTCTAAGGACACAGTATGGTGGACTTCAGACGAGTATAAGAACGACAACCATGTAGCATCCAAAGAGACCTGGAGCGCAGTAAAGGATATCGCTTTAAAAGAGCTCTCCAACAAGAGACTGTTTGTAGTAGATGCTTTCTGCGGCGCAAATAAAGACACCCGTATGGCGATCCGTTTTATTGTGGAGGTTGCTTGGCAGGCTCATTTCGTAAAGAATATGTTCATCGTTCCGACCGACGAAGAACTGGCTGATTTCGAACCGGACTTCGTAGTATACAATGCTTCCAAGGCTAAAGTTGAGAACTACAAAGAGCTTGGATTAAACTCTGAGACAGCTGTTGTCTTCAATATCACAAGCCGCGAGCAGGTTATCATCAACACCTGGTACGGTGGAGAGATGAAGAAAGGTATGTTCTCCATGATGAACTACTACCTTCCGTTAAAGGGCATCGCTGCTATGCACTGCTCCGCTAACACCGACTTAAATGGCGAGAACACCGCTATCTTCTTCGGACTTTCCGGAACTGGCAAGACTACCCTTTCTACCGACCCGAAACGTCTTCTCATCGGTGATGACGAGCACGGCTGGGATGACAACGGTGTATTCAACTTCGAGGGCGGCTGCTATGCGAAGGTTATCAACCTGGATAAAGAGTCTGAGCCGGATATCTACAACGCTATCAGACGTGATGCGCTGCTTGAGAACGTTACCCTGGATGAGAACGGCAAGATCGATTTCGCTGATAAGAGCGTAACCGAGAACACCCGTGTATCCTACCCGATCGATCATATTCAGAATATTGTACGTCCGGTATCCTCTGCACCGGCAGCTAAGAACGTTATCTTCCTGTCTGCAGACGCATTCGGAGTACTTCCGCCGGTATCTATCCTGACACCGGAGCAGACACAGTACTACTTCTTATCCGGATTTACAGCAAAACTGGCTGGTACCGAGCGCGGCATCACCGAGCCGACCCCGACCTTCTCTGCTTGCTTCGGACAGGCTTTCCTGGAGCTGCATCCGACCAAATATGCAGAAGAACTGGTTAAGAGAATGGAGAAGAGCGGAGCAAAAGCTTACCTCGTAAATACAGGCTGGAACGGAACCGGCAAACGTATCTCCATCAAAGATACCCGTGGTATCATCGATGCTATCTTAAACGGAGATATCCAGAAGGCTCCGACCAAGAAGATCCCGTACTTCAACTTCGAAGTACCGACCGAGCTTCCGGGCGTAGATCCGGCTATCCTGGATACCCGTGATACCTATGCAAACGAGGCTGAGTGGGAAGAGAAAGCAAAAGACCTGGCAAGCCGCTTCATCAAGAACTTCGCTAAATACGAAGGCAACGAAGCTGGCAAGGCTCTGGTAAAGGCTGGTCCGCAGTTATAATGCCAGAAATAAATGGTAAATAAATCCAAGAGGTAAACTTGGTGAGATAGAAAACCTCCGGTTTGTTTGGATGAGAAATGTGATTCTCATTCGAATGAACCGGAGGTTTTTTTGTTTCATAGGAAATTACATCCTATGAAACAAAAACGCTCCGCGAGGATGCACACTCGCGCGAAGCAGAAACATGTCGCAAGCGACCGCGCGAGACGCCCGGATGTGCCAAGCACATTTTTATTGCTGCTGCAAAACACATGTTTGGATTTGAGTATTTCGTGAAGCTGATGGTTATGCTATAATAGAAGCACTTAGTGAGTTTTTAACTGGATTTTCATGTGTACGCTCGGAATCTTTCTGTGCTTGATTTTGTGAGATGATTTTTTACCAGTGGCGCTCAAATTTTAAATTCATAGAGAAGGGAGGATCCTGCCATGCAGAAAACAGTTTCCAGGCGCGCGTACATTGCCATTGATTTAAAATCGTTCTACGCATCGGTCGAGTGCGTCGAGCGAGGTCTGGATCCGTTGACGACGAATCTGGTCGTGGCGAATCCATCGCGGACGGAGAAAACGATCTGTCTGGCGGTATCGCCGCCGCTGAAATCCTATGGTGTGCCGGGGCGTCCCAGGTTATTTGAGGTGATTCAGCGGATTAGGGAAGTCAATGAGGAACGCCGCAGACGGGCGCCGGGACGCCAGTTCCGGGATAAATCGTGGAGAAATGATGAATTAAAGGCGGATCCGTCGCTGGCGGTCAGCTATCTGGTTGCGCCGCCGAGAATGGCGCACTATATGAAATGGAGCACGCAGATCTACCAGATTTATCTCCGGTATGTGGCACCGGAGGACATCCATGTGTATTCGATCGACGAGGTATTCATGGATGTTACGGAATATCTGGGAATTTACAAGGTTTCGCCGCGCGAGCTGGCAAAGCGCATCATCCGCACGGTGTTAAAGGAAACAGGCATCACGGCGACGGCGGGGATTGGGACGAACCTGTATCTGTGCAAGGTGGCGATGGATATTGTGGCGAAGCACGTGGAAGCGGACAAGGACGGCGTGCGGATTGCCGAGCTGGATGAGCAGAGTTATCGGGAGCTTTTGTGGACGCATGAGCCGCTGACTGATTTCTGGCGGGTTGGACCGGGCTATCAGAAGAAACTCTGGCAGGCGGGACTTCGGACAATGGGCGATATTGCGCGTTGTTCACTGGGAAAACCGGGCGAGTTTTACAGCGAGGAACTGCTGTACCAGATGTTCGGCATCAACGCCGAGCTTCTGATTGACCATGCGTGGGGCTATGAGTCGTGCACGATCGCACAGATACGGGCGTACAAGCCGCAGAGCAGCAGCCTGGGCTGCGGACAGGTGCTTCACTGTCCGTACACGGCGGACAAGGCGCGGATCGTGGTTCAGGAGATGATTGACGGGATCTCGCTGGAGCTGGTGGAAAAACGGCTAGTGACCGATCAGCTCGTTCTAACGGTCGGATATGACATCGAAAACCTGACCCGCCCGGAGATACGGAAAGTATACAAGGGACCGGTGACAACCGATCGCTACGGGCGGCGTGTGCCGAAGCATGCACATGGAACGTGGAATCTGCCGCGTGCGACTTCGTCCTCAAGCGAGCTTCTGGAGGCGATGGCGGCTCTGTATGATAAGATTGTCAACCCGGCACTTCTCATCCGCCGGATGTCGCTCTCGGCATGCCATGTGGTAAATGAGAAAATGGCGAAAGAGCGTGAACAGAAGGAAACATTTGAACAGCTTGATTTGTTTACCGATTACGCAAAAAAGGAAGCAAAAGAGAAGGAAGAACAGAAAAAACGCGAGCGGGAGCGCCGGATGCAGGAAGCGCTTCTGACGATCAAGAAAAAATATGGAAAAAATGCGGTGCTGCGCGGGATGAACTTTGAGGAAGGCGCGACCGCCAAGGAGCGGAACGGGCAGATCGGGGGGCATCAGGCATAGATGGAAGATCAATATAGAGTGAATGAATTTGAAAACTTAAAAGGTGGACGAAGCCAAACCCAAAAAGGGCAGGAAAGTGACGCCCAGCGCCGCTACGGCGATATCCTCGGTCATTCTTACCCATTTCCCTTGCGCCATGCACGGATGCCGGTGGAGGACCGGGCGGCGCAGTTCGCCTCGTTTGCCGCACTGAATGGCTATGAGGAGGCGGTAGAGGAGGAGGCGCGTCTGACCGAGCGGGAGATCGATCTGGATGACAGCGTGCGTGAGATGATCAATCAGACGCTTGTGGAAGCGGAGGAGCAGCTGATGCGTGGCGAGACAGTTCGGCTTTCTGTGACCTGGTTTCAGCCGGACGTGCACAAGGAGGGCGGTACTTATCGAACGGCAACAGGACGCTTGAAGAAAATCGACCATTACCGGCAAGTTTTGTGGTTGGCGGAAATAAGGAGTGGAAATCAGCCTGGACTTGAAAATATAGGCGGGGAGATCGCGGTAAATTTTCCACAGATCTGCCGTGTGGAGCTGATAGAAGAGGAAGTGGAGTGAAATGTTACATGGCAGCACAGTTGCTGAAGCTTTGTATGGACCTCCTGACCGGCAAAGGAAAATATCGTTACTGTTTACGGGTAGGCACTTTTGGAACCGAAAGTGCCGTAAGAAAACGCGGTGGCAGCAGGAATTTGCCGTATTTAAATGCGAAGCCACGGCAAATTCCGTTACTGGGCACGTATGCATGAACAGTAATAAAATATCAGAAATCCGTAAGAAAAAAGCACTTTTACTTTTGGGTGAAATAGGGTAGACTGTTAGAACAGAGAAAACCAGATAGAAGAGCTGAATACAGAGCATAGAGAAAAATATTTCACTGGTTTTAGAAACTAAAAAGTGCCTGGGAAGTTTTGAAAAATTTCAGAGAAGTCCCTGGGAACAGATAGGGAGCAGGCATAAGAACAGTCGGAAGGAGATTCAAATTATGAAAAAAAAATCGTTATATATTGCGGGGATTTGTGCAGCACTGTCGGTAGGTGCGCTTGGGTGCGCTTCCAGTGCAAAAGCGGGCGATGAGGAGACAAAGCCGGTTGTCGAAGATACGGAGGCAGCTGGGGAGGCCACTGCAGCGGAAACTATTTGTGTTTATGGTCCGGTTTCGGAGGTTACCAGCGATTCCGTCACGATCGACAATCAGTCGGGAATCAGCAGTGCCGGCGAGATGGTGATCACATTTTCACCGGAAACGCCGATTTTTGACGCAGAGACAGGCAATCCGGTCGATATGACCGAGGAGGAGACGGGAACCGTTGTATATGCCTACATCGGGGAGGCGATGACGATGAGCGAGCCGCCTATCACGAACGGACAGCTCTTCTTCGTCCATGTAACCGATGTGAGCGCCGTGCCGGTTTACACAGAGATCGAGTCGGTGAAAAAGAGTGCCGAGAATGATGATACCGTCTATGTGAAAGCAGAGGATGGCGTGACTTATACTATCAGCGCTGAGACACATATTCTGCCGTATTTAACCCGGAACATCGTGACCGCAGACGATCTGGAATCGGGAAAGAAATGCGCGATCTGGGCGGACGCGGAAGGAAAGGTATCGAGACTGGTGCTGTTTCAGCAATAAGGGCGGATGTGCATAAAGCGATAAAATTATAAATATGTCATGTAGATCGGACGGTTTGAACAGTGAAAAACACAGCGAAAAACCGTCCGATTTTTGGTTTGACTTTTTGTTGCACAGTAAAATACATTTGTGAAACAAAAAAATTGCATAAATGCATATTGGCTGCGCTGGTTGAAGCGCCGGAAAAGCAGACTTTCAGTCTGTATGTAGATGAATTGCTATATGACAAGACAGATGTAATAAAAAGTGTCAAAATTTCATTGACACAGCTTTTCTCTTAGAGGTATAATCACAGAAGTTTACCGTGTGGAAGCTATATGGACAGAGAAATATGGCGTGGCAAAGATGTCGGATACATAGTAAAGAAGAAAATGAACCGCAGCTGTCGGAAAAATGGTATGGTTTCTGTCAATCGATGGGGATTCGGAAGCGTGAACAGAGCGGTGAAAAAAGGAGAGGGAAAAGAGATGGATCAGGAGATAAAGCAGCGGATTGAGACATTAAAAAAAGAGAAGGATGCCGTGATTCTGGCACATTATTACGTTGATGGGGAAGTACAGGAGATTGCCGATTATGTGGGCGATTCGTATTATCTGGCGGAGCTGGCGACGACGGTGCCGCAGAAGACGATCATTTTCTGTGGCGTGTCATTTATGGGCGAGAGTGCGAAGATTTTAAGCCCGGAGAAGACGGTTATCATGGCGGACCGAAGCGCGGACTGTCCGATGGCGCACATGGTTGAGGTGGAGAAGATCCGCGAAGTGCGGAAAGAATACCCGGATGTAGCGGTAGTCTGTTATGTGAACTCGATGGCGGAGATCAAGGCAGAATCGGATGTCTGTGTTACCTCATCGAATGCACTCAAGATTGTGAAAAAACTGCCGAATAAGGATATTTTCTTTATTCCGGACGAGAATCTGGGACGTTTTGTGGCAAAGCAGGTTCCGGAGAAGCACTTTATTTTCAATGATGGCTTCTGCCATGTACATAAGAGCATTCATGCGGAGGATGTAAAGAAAGCAAAGGAGCTGCATCCGGAGGCAGTCGTGCTGGCGCATCCGGAGTGTACCGGCGATGTGCTGGAGCTGGCAGATTTTGTCGGAAGTACCTCCCAGATTATTGATTATGCGACGAATTCGGATGAGAAAGTCTTCCTGATCTGCACCGAGATGGGTGTGTTCTATGAACTGCTGCAGAAGAACCCGGAGAAGAAGTTTTTCTCCGTAGGTCACCGTCAGTTTTGCCCGAATATGAAGAAGATTCATCTGGACAGTGTACTGCGGGCGCTGGAAAATCCAGAAGAGGAAGTGGAGATGGATGAGGCGATGCGGCAGAGGGCGGTTGGTCCGCTGGCGCGGATGCTGGAATTGGCAAAATAAAGGAATAAATAAAGATACAATATAAACAAATAGACCCAAAAGGATCATTCAAAGGATTCCCACAGAAAATGCTGCAAATCAGCGTTTCCGGCTGTGATTGCCTGTCAGGAAAACATACAATCACAGCTAGAGACCAGACAGCGGCATTTCCTGTGGGATTTAAATTTTAAATGGAACGGCTCTGCTTATTCAGCCACAACCGCTTTCACAATCTCCGCAATATACATATCATGATAGTCCTTCTCCGGATAGAACTTGTTGTCAGCGTCCTTATCGATAAAATCTGCCGGATTCATGGATGTGCGGTACATTTTGCGGCAGATGAGGATGGTGTCAGCTTCTTCAAATGCCGGTACGCCGTCGATGAAGACCGGGGTCAGGCCGGCTTCCTTGATTTTGTCGTGGTCACGGCCAGATACGGAGCCGCAGAGTTTGAGAGCATCGCGGTGTCCGTCTTTTAAGAAGCTGACGGAGAAGAGTTCTTCTTTGTCTATAAATTCTTTGGTGTAGCGCTGGGGACGGATATAGCAGGTAACAGCCGGTTTGCCCCAGAATACGCCTGCGCCACCCCAGCTGGCAGTCATGGTGTTGAATTTATCCTCGGTGCCGGCGGTTAAAAGCATCCAGTCGGAACCGATGCGGGTAAACGGGTTAAAATTTAATTCTTCTGGCTTTATTTCTTTGAAGCTCATCGAAAAATCCTTCCTTTCCTGTCTGAATTGATTATTCTGTGAGTACCTTACCATTATCAGAGAAGAAAATCAAATATATTTTCGAAAATTCATTGACAGATGAGAAAAAAAGAGGTAGTCTTTAAATTAAGGTTAGAGACATCTAACTTGAGTTGCGGCATTCTAACCTGAGTTTGTTCATGCTAATTATGTTTTGTTTTTGATGAAACACAATATAATATGAGCACTTAGTGCGAGTCGTATCTAAGGACTTAATGAGGCTGAGCCAGAGACAAAAGCGGAATTTAGTACTTGCAAAAAGAGTGGCAAGCAGAGTATGCTATATATTTTAAACGAACAGTTAGTCTGCGCTAATAAAAAGCCGGGTTGTGGACGGAAACGGCAGATGTGCGGAAAAATAATTTAGAAGATATGGAAAGAGAGATGATACGATGCAGCAGAGAGAGCAGATTATCAGCGAACTGAAGAGACGGGGGAAACGGATGACCGATCAAAGAAAGATCATGTTGGATGTGATCCTGGAGGGAAGATGGAGCAGTTGTAAGGAGATCTACTACGAGGCCTCCAAGCGCGACCCGGGGATCGGCAAGGCAACGGTGTACCGGATGGTTGCAGTGCTGGAAGAAATCGGCGTTTTAAACCGTTGCCGCCAGTATTCTCTGCGGAATGAGGATGAGCTGTCAAGTATAACTTCAGATGCTAGCTGATAAAAAATCTCAATAAGGAAAGTTAGGTTTGACTATCATGGGGATAAGCTGTTACTATCTACTTGTACCTCAGAAATGAGTCATTAAATGCATCAATATTCGCATTTGAAATGGAATAAAAAGTTTTCAAAAATCATATGTGAATATAATTAGATAATATCAGAGGAGGAGTAATCATGATGGACATTTTCAAATTAAAAAAATTAGGTTTATTTGCAGGCGGCGTTCTGTTTGGAACAGCAGGTGTTAAGATTCTTAGCAGCGAGGATGCAAAGAAATTTTACGTAAACTGTGTAGCAGCCGGACTTCGTGCACGTGACTGTGTGATGACCACCGCTACCAATATCCAGGAGAACGCAGAGGACATCCTTGCAGAGGCAAAGCAGATCAACGAGGCTCGCGGCTATGAGAGCTTTGGTGAGGATGAGGATTTCAACGAGACTGTTGAGACAACCGAGGCCGCACCGGAGTCTGAGAAGGCAGAGCAGTAATTGCGGATGTCTGGAGTGAATCAGAAGAGACTCCGAGAATACATTAAAAATAAAAGGGGGCTGCCGCAGGATAGCATACGATGCTGTTTCGCGGCAGCTCTTCTATAACCGGAGGAAGATGAATCATGAAATTCATTATAAAGCATGAAATCAAAGGAAGAATTCGTATCAGCCTTGCCCGGAAATTCCATACCGTGCGCGAAGCGGATGTTCTGGAACAGTATCTGCTTGGTCTGGACGGCGTGACGGCGGCTAAGGTGTATGAGCGGACAGCAGATGCGGTTATCTATTATAAGGAGGATCGGGAGGCGGTACTCGTACAGGTAGCGGCGTTTGATGGTCAGATTACCGAAAAACAGGAGATGGCAGTTAAAAGCAGCGGACGCGCCCTGAATCAGGAGTACAAAGAAAAGCTGATTCAGAAGGTACTGACCCGCTTTGTGACGAAGACATTTCTCCCGGCGCCGGTCCGGGCGGTGTATACGTCCGTGCAGGCGATCCGTTATATCGTGAAAGGTATCCACTGCCTCGTATTTAAGCGCAAGCTGCATGTGGAGGTGCTGGATGCGACGGCGATCAGTGTTTCCCTTCTGCGCCGCGATTTCAATACAGCTGGCTCCGTTATGTTCCTGCTCGGCGTCGGTGAGCTTCTGGAGGAGTGGACACATAAGAAATCCGTTGGTGATCTGGCGCGGAGCATGTCTTTGAACGTGGAAAAGGTCTGGAAGAAAGTGGACGGGACCGAAGTCTTTGTACCGCTTTCGGATGTTACCGCGGGCGACGAGCTGACCGTCCATATGGGTACAGTGATTCCGCTGGATGGCGTCGTAGTGAGCGGCGAGGCGATGATCAACCAGGCTTCGATGACCGGCGAATCCCAGCCGGTCAGAAAAGAGCCGGGCAGCTATGTTTACGCAGGAACCGCGCTGGAAGAGGGCGAGATTACCTTCAAGGTAGAAAAATCCGCCGGCTCCACCCGTTATGAGCGTATCGTACAGATGATCGAGGATTCGGAGAAGCTTAAATCCTCTGTTGAAGGCAAGGCATCAAACCTGGCAGATGCACTCGTTCCGTGGAGTCTGGGCGGTACCGCGCTTACCTATCTGCTGACCCGCAATGCGACGAAAGCACTGTCGATCCTGATGGTTGATTTCTCCTGTGCACTGAAACTGGCAATGCCGCTTGCAGTCCTGTCTGCGATGCGTGAGGCAAGCCAGCATCACATTACGGTCAAGGGCGGCAAGTTTCTGGAGGCTGTTGCCGAAGCGGAGACGATCGTATTTGACAAGACCGGAACCCTGACCAAGGCAAAACCGGTTGTATCCGATGTGGTATCTTTCAACGGCATGGAGAAGGAAGAACTGCTTCGTATCGCAGCCTGCCTGGAAGAGCATTTTCCGCACTCGATGGCAAATGCGGTCGTACAGGAAGCGAAAAAACGTCATCTGGTACATGAAGAGATGCACTCGAGAGTGGATTACATCGTAGCGCACGGTATCGCTACCTATGTGGGCGAAGAACGCGTCGTGATTGGAAGCCACCATTTCGTATTTGAGGATGAGAAGTGCACACTGCCGGAGGATGGAAAAGAGAAGTTTGAGAACCTTCCGGAAAATTGTTCCCATCTTTACATGGCAATCGGCGGACAGCTTGCAGCCGTTATCTGCATCGAGGATCCGCTGCGTGAGGAAGCACCGTCTGTCATCCGCCAGTTAAAAGAGGCTGGATTTAAGCGCATTGTCATGATGACCGGCGACAGCGAGCGGACCGCAGCGGCGATCGCGAAGAGGGTCGGCGTGGATGATTATTTCTCCGAGGTACTTCCGGAGGATAAGGCGCGCTTTGTTGAGGAGGAGAAGGCGAAAGGCCACAAAGTTATCATGATCGGTGATGGCATCAACGATTCACCGGCCCTGTCAGCGGCAGACGCGGGCATCGCAGTCAGCGAGGGCGCAGAGATTGCCAGAGAGATCGCGGATATCACGATCAAGAAAGATTCCCTGGATGAAGTCGTGCTTCTGCGTCATCTGAGCATGGATCTGATGAAACGTGTCCATGGAAACTACCGTTTCGTCATCAGCTTCAACCTAGGTCTGATTCTCTTGGGGGTGGCTGGTATCATCACACCGTCTATGTCGGCGCTGCTGCACAACAGCTCGACACTGGCGATCAGCTTAAAGAGCATGACGAACCTGCTGCCGGAGGAAGAGCGGGAAGAGGCGTAAGGAGTCTGGATACTGGCTTGATTAGCTTGATTGTATCCTCAATTATAAAATAAGTACAGTGAAACAGATGTAGAATGGGAAGAAAAAAGCCTGTTTTACGTCTGTTTTTCTGCTATCTATTAACATTTGTTTTTTCATATAAATAATGCTATAATCGAAAAGCATCAGAGAGCGTACATTAAATTAAAACGGAGGATAAACCTTTCATGAAAAATGACTTATTCACAATCGGCAGCATCACGATTCATGGTTATGGTCTGATGATTGGCATCGGCATTATCGCTGCGTATTACATGGCAGAGTACCGGGCAAACAAGCGGGGGATGGACGTCGATATGATCCTCTCCATCGCGATCTGCGGTGTCGTGTGCGGAATCTTAGGCGCTAAGCTTCTGTACTATGTCACAATTTTTGATGAGATCCTGGCAAATCCGAAGAAACTTTTGGATATCAGCGATGGATTTGTCGTATATGGCGGCATCATCGGCGGCGTGCTGGGCGGCTATGTGTTGAGCCGGATCAAGCATATTTCCTTTTTCCAGTATGCGGATCTGGTCATGCCGTCGGTTGCACTCGCGCAGGGATTTGGACGGATCGGCTGTTTCCTGGCTGGCTGCTGCTACGGTATGCCGACCCACAGCCATTTTGCGATCGTGTTCCACAATTCGGATTTTGCCCCGAATAACATTCCGCTGGTTCCGACCCAGCTCATCTCAAGCGGTCTGGATTTTCTGCACTGCCTGCTGCTTCTCTATGCGGCGAAAAAGTGCAAAAAACAGGGGCAGGTGGTATCACTGTATCTGATCTGCTACAGTCTGGGACGCTTCGTGCTGGAATTTTTCCGCGGTGATTTGAACCGGGGAGCGGTCGGATCCCTCTCGACTTCACAGTTTATCTCGTTGTTTATCTTTGCGGCGGGCGTGGCGATGTTTGCGTTCTGCGGGAAGCGGACGGAAGTACCGTTAGAAAAGTGAAAATTTTCAAATGTCAACCCAAATAAAAATCATTCTTGACATTTTACCAAAATTGCTGTATGATACCTCTGATATGGAAAATCTTAACATTTTAAGAGTCATCCATGCAAATATATCTGACCACCTGTGAAACAGGGAATGGCCATACGGACAGCCGGGTCAAATGCCGATTGGCAGTGCGAACTGCCCTATTGATTGAGTTAAAAGCTCAATTTTATAAGTTGGTTACTTTACAACCAGTGCTCATGCACATCAACTTGTAAAACGGTCAATAAGAGTGGTAAAAGTAGATATTTGCTATATAGACTCTGAATGTAAGATTTCTGTGGATAAAAAGGTTTGAAGCAATGTGCAGTATATGCGGTAAATAGGGACAAGGGAAGATTTCGCAGATATACGGCAGATTTGTAAAAATAGTGCGAAGCAGAAAAAGAACGTTTTTGCGGATGATGTGGAGACACATCATCCGCTTTTTTGATCAACACCATTTATATTTCAGGAGAAGGAAGATATGGATCACAGCGAAAAATTAAAATTATACGGCTTTAATAACCTGACAAAGGCGCTTAGCTTTAATATCTATGATGTCTGTTATGCCAAGACACCGAGGGAGCAGAAGGATTATATTGCCTACATCGATCAGCAGTACAATTCGGAACGCCTGACCCGGATCCTAACATCGCTGACGGATATGATCGGGGCGCGGGTATTGAGTATTTCCCAGCAGGACTACGATCCGCAGGGGGCTTCGGTCACGCTTCTGATTGCAGAAGGCTCGATGGTGCCGGTGCAGGGGGAGACGCAGGTGGCGCATCTGGACAAGAGCCATGTGACCGTCCATACCTATCCGGAATACCATCCGGAAACCTGTCTGGCGACCTTCCGGGTGGATATCGATGTGGCGACCTGCGGGGAGATCACGCCGCTTTCGACACTCGATTACCTGATCGGTTCGTTTGATTCGGACATCATCACGATGGACTACCGGGTGCGTGGGTTCACGCGGGATGTGGACGGAAAAAAGTTGTTTATGGATCGTGAGATCCGCTCGATTCAGGATTATATCTCCAAGGAAACGCTGCGGCGCTACGATGTGGTCGATATCAATGTGTACGAGGCAAATCTGTTCCATACCAAGATGATGCTGAAAGAGATCGACCTGCAGAATTATCTGTTTAAGACAGATGTTTATGAACTTCCGCCGACCACCAGACTCAGTATTATGGAGAGCCTGCGGCGGGAGATGATTGAAATTTTCAGCGGAAGAAATGTGTTTTAAAAGAAATGCTTTTTGAGAGGAAAGAGAAGAGTTTGACTGGAAAATACCGCGAAAACCAGGGAAATTCGATAGAAGAAACGAATGAGTGAGTTTCAGGAGGAACGGCAGATGGAAGAAGAGAGAAGAAATCTGGAGCCGGGCGTCGGAAGGAGTACACGGCGCAGAAGGGAAGCTTCAGGACAGGAGGAAACAGGGGAAGGCAGTCGAAGAGATGACGCGCTGACCCAGGAGCGCGCGCCGATCTATGAGGCGCTGGAAGCATTTCAGAAGATGCGCGTGGTGCCGTTTGATGTTCCGGGGCACAAGAGGGGGCGCGGCAACCCGGAGCTGACGAAACTTTTAGGAGAGACCTGCATGCGGCTGGACGTCAATTCCATGAAGCCGCTCGATAACCTCTGCCACCCAGTGTCTGTCATCGCGGATGCAGAGCAGCTGGCGGCTGAGGCATTCGGGGCGGCACACGCATTCCTGATGGTCGGCGGTACGACATCGGCGGTCCAGAGCATGGTGCTGACGGCAGTCAAGCGGGGCGAGAAGATTATATTGCCGCGAAATGTCCACCGCAGCGTCATGGGCGCGATGGTGCTTGGAGGCGCGGTTCCGGTCTATGTGAATCCGGCTGGCGATAAGAGACTGGGGATTCCTCTTGGAATGCGTGTGGAAGATGTGCGCCGGGCGATCAAGGAAAATCCAGATGCTAAGGCGGTGTTTGTGAACAATCCGACGTATTACGGCATTTGTTCGGATCTGCGCTCGATTGTAAAGCTGGCACATGAGCATGGGATGTTGTGTTTAGCTGATGAGGCGCATGGAACCCATTTTTATTTCGGGGAAAATATGCCGGTTTCCGCGATGGCAGCTGGGGCGGATATGGCGGCGGTTTCGATGCACAAATCAGGCGGAAGCCTGACGCAGAGCTCGATTCTTCTGACGGGTCCGGGTATGTCCGCCGGGTATGTCCGCCAGATTATCAATCTGACGCAGACGACGAGTGGTTCCTACCTGCTCCTTTCCAGCCTCGATATCTCCAGACGGAACCTGGCGCTTCGCGGGCGTGAGGCATTTAAGCAGGTGGTGGAGCTGGCGGAGTATGCGAGAACAGAAATCAACCGGATTGGCGGTTATTATGCCTATTCGAAGGAGCTGGTGAACGGCGACAGCATTTATGATTTCGATGTGACCAAACTTTCAATTCACACGCGCGATATCGGGCTGGCGGGGATCGAGGTTTATGATCTTCTCCGGGACGAGTACGATATCCAGGCGGAATTTGGTGATTTGGGAAATATTCTGGCATATCTCTCCATCGGTGATCGGCAGCGGGAGGTAGAGCGCCTGGTCAGCGCACTGGCGGAGATCAAGCGCCGGTTCAGCCGGGATAAATCGACGCTGATGGATTTTGACTATATTGACCCGATTGTGGCGATGTCGCCGCAGGAGGCATTTTACGGAGAAAAAGAATCTCTTCCGATCCGCGAGACAGCCGGACGTGTGTGCAGTGAGTTTGTCATGTGCTATCCGCCGGGCATCCCGATTCTGACGCCGGGCGAGCAGATCACGGAAGAGATCATTGACTACATTGCGTATGCGCTGGAAAAAGGATGTTCAATGACTGGACCGGAGGATCCGGGGATTGAGCACCTGAATGTGCTGAAATAGATAAGCAGTAGATAGAAAGGGGAAAATTATGAATTTCTGGTTTTCAGAGAATCATACGCCAAATGTAAAAATTTCCATCCGGGTGGATCGCCAGCTTTACAGCGGAAAGAGCGAGTTTCAGCGGATCGATGTCTTTGATTCGCCGGAATTTGGGCGGTTTCTGACTTTGGATGGATATATGATGCTGACGGAAAAGGATGAATTTATCTATCACGAAATGATCACGCATGTGCCGATGGCAGTGCATCCGTTGGTCAAAAAGGTACTGGTGATTGGAGCCGGGGATGGAGGCGTGATCCGGGAGCTGACCCGCTATCCGGAGATCGAGCACATTGATATGGTGGAGATCGACCCGCTGGTGGTGGAGGTCTGCCGGAAATATCTGCCGAAGACAGCGTGCCGTCTCGATGATCCGAGACTCTCGATTCACTATGAGGATGGGCTGAAATATGTCCGCTTTAAGGAAAATGAATACGATCTGATCATCGTGGATTCGACCGATCCGTTTGGACCGGGCGAGGGACTTTTTACCCGGGAATTTTACGGGAACTGCTATAAGGCGTTAAAAGAGGACGGCATCATGGTCAATCAGCATGAAAGCCCGTTTTATGCCGAGGACGCGGAGGCGTGCAAGCGGGCACATAAGCGGATCGTAGAGTCGTTTCCGATCAGCCGCGTCTATCAGGCGCATATCCCGACCTACCCGTCCGGGCACTGGCTGTTTGGATTTGCGTCGAAGAAATACCATCCGTTAAAGAATTTGGATGAGACAAGATGGAACCTGCGGGGGCTGGACTGCCGGTATTATACGACGACCCTGCATAAAGGGGCATTTTACCTGCCGGCATATGTGGAGGAGATGTTAGAAGATGTTGAAGGCAAATATTGAGACGTTTCTGGCGTGTGACGCCAGCTATGAGGAGGCGGGGATCGTGCTCTACGGCGCGCCGTTTGACTCAACCACTTCGTACCGCCCGGGCACCCGGTTCGGCTCACGGGCGATCCGCTCGGAATCCTATGGGCTGGAATCGTATTCGCCGTACCAGGACCGTGATCTGACCGATTACGCCGTGTTTGACGCGGGCGATCAGGAGCTCTGCTTTGGTGACGCATCGTTGGCGTTAAAGGATCTGCGGGAACGGGCGGCGGAGGTTGCCGGGGATGGCAAGATACCATTTATGCTGGGCGGCGAGCACCTGGTGACGCTGGCACCGGTGCAGGCGCTGGCAGAGAAATATCCGGATCTGCATATCATCCATTTTGATGCACATGCTGATCTGCGGGACGATTATCTGGGTGCGAAACTTTCGCACGCCTGTGTGCTGCGCCGCTGCTGGGAAGTCCTGGGAGACGGCAGAATCACGCAGTTTGGTATCCGCTCCGGCGACCGGGAGGAATGGCGCTGGGGAAAAGAACACGTGACGACGCATCCATTTATCGTGGATATGGAAGCCTTCAGGAAACTCTTCGGAAACTGGAAGGAAAACCGGTGTATTTTACCCTGGATTTGGATGTGCTGGATCCGAGTGTGTTTCCGGGAACAGGAACGCCGGAACCGGGCGGAATCAGTTTTGAGGAACTTCGACGGGCAGTCACGCAGATCTGCAGTGCAGCTTGGATTGTTGGATGTGATGTGAATGAATTATCCCCGGCGCTGGATGCGTCCGGTGCATCGACGGCGGTGGCGTGCAAGATTGTAAGGGAGATGCTGCTGGCGCTGTTGGGAAATCCAAAGATTAAGTAAGAAATGTTTTTGGCGGGTCCCAAGGTCAAAAATTCTCCTGCAAGCAAGCTTGCGTCGAACTTCTGACCTTTTGACCCTGGTATCATCAAATAAAAGTGTGTGTTTGAGACATGAACTGAAAAGTGTTTGAACAAAAGCAAATGTGAAATTTGGATTATAAAATGGAACAAAAACAGAGTACATTTCAGAATACAGGAGGAAAAAAAGATGGGAAAAGCGTTAATTATCGGATGTGGAGGCGTAGCTTCCGTAGCAATTCACAAGTGCTGCCAGAACAGCGAGGCATTTGAGGAGATCTGCATTGCAAGCCGGACGAAGTCCAAATGCGATGCGCTGAAAGAAAAATTAGAGGGAACCACCAAGACAAAGATCCAGACCGCACAGGTGGATGCAAACAACGTGGACGAGTTGATTGCCCTGATTGAGAAATTTAACCCGGATGTGGTGCTGAACCTGGCGCTTCCGTACCAGGATCTGACGATCATGGATGCCTGCCTGGCGACGAAGACCCATTATATCGATACTGCGAACTATGAGCCGGAGGACACGGCAAAATTTGAGTATAAATGGCAGTGGGCATACCGTGAGAAATTTAAAGAGGCGGGCATTACCGCACTGCTGGGAAGCGGCTTTGATCCGGGTGTAACCGGTGTGTTTTCGGCATATGCGCTGAAACATGAATTTGACGAAATCAACTATATCGACATTCTGGACTGTAACGGCGGCGACCACGGCTATCCGTTTGCAACCAATTTTAACCCGGAGATCAATATCCGGGAGGTGTCGGCAAACGGTTCTTACTGGGAAGATGGACACTGGGTAGAGACGAAACCGATGGAGATCAAGAGAGAGTATGATTTTGACGGCGTCGGCATGAAGGATATGTACCTGCTTCACCATGAGGAGATCGAATCGTTGGCGCTCAATATGCCGGGAATCAAGCGGATCCGCTTCTTCATGACCTTCGGTCAGAGTTACCTGACCCATTTAAAGTGTCTGGAGAACGTCGGCATGACTTCGATCGAGCCGATTATGTACGAAGGAAAAGAGATCGTACCGCTGCAGTTCTTAAAGGCAGTGCTTCCGGATCCGGCATCCCTTGGTCCTCGTACTGTTGGAAAAACGAATATCGGATGCATTTTCCAGGGTAAGAAGGATGGAAAAGAGAAGAAGTATTACTTATATAATATCTGTGATCATCAGGAGTGCTACAAAGAGGTTGGTTCCCAGGCGATCTCCTACACAACCGGTGTACCGGCGATGATCGGTGCGATGCTGGTGATGAATGGAACCTGGCAGAAACCGGGCGTTTATAATATTGAAGAATTTGATCCGGATCCATTTATGGATGCGTTAAATAAATGGGGACTTCCGTGGAAGGAATCCTGGGATCCGGCACTGGTGGATTAAGATAAAAATACCTCCATGTAAGAAACTGGTTTTATTTTGCGTTTTTTAGGCGCAGGAAGAGAATGGACAGGGAAGATGGAAGCGAGAAGGAAAGGAAGGAAAACAGATGCAGGAACGGGAGGCGGCTGGGGTTCTCCGGGACACGGCGGCGATCCGCACGCCATTTTATGTGGTGGATGAGACGCTTTTAAAGAAAAATCTGGAAATTTTGAAAGATACGGCAGAGCGGGCTGGATGCCGGATTCTGCTGGCACAGAAAGCATTTTCCATGTATTCGGTCTACCCGCTGATTCGTCAGTATCTGTCGGGAACCGCGGCGAGCGGGCTTTATGAGGCGCGGCTTGGAAAAACGGAGTTTGGCGGGGAGACCCATGTGTTTTCTGCCGCCTACCGCCCGGATGAGTTTGATGAGATTTTAAATTATGCCGACCACATCGTTTTTAATACGCCGGGGCAGGTGCTGAAATATGGTGAAAAAGTAAAAAAAGCCGGAAAACAGGCGGGACTCCGGCTGAACCCGGAGTGTTCCACGCAGGAGGGTCACGCGATCTATGATCCGTGTGCGCCGGGATCACGCATGGGGACGACTCTTCCGATGCTTTCGGAGGCGGGGAACTTTGAAGAAACTATCCTTCCGTATCTGGATGGATTTCATATGCATACGCTCTGCGAGCAGAATTCAGATGACCTGGAGACGACGCTGCGGGCAGCGGAGGAGAAGTTTGGAGCCTGGTTTTCAAAGGTAAAATGGCTGAACCTGGGCGGCGGACACCACATTACGAGAGAAGATTATGACCGGGAACGCCTGATCCGCCTGGTGCGCGGGCTGCGCGAAAAATATGGTGTGGAAGTATACCTGGAACCGGGCGAGGCAGTTGTCTTAAACGCGGGATTTCTTGTAACTTCCGTACTGGAGACGATGGAAAACGGCATGCAGATTGCGATTCTGGATACCTCGGCAGCCTGCCATATGCCGGATGTGCTGGAAATGCCGTACCGTCCGCCGCTTATCGGAGCGGGAGAAGCGGGCGAAAAGCCGTATACGTTCCGCCTGGGCGGACCAACCTGTCTTTCGGGGGACTGCATCGGGGATTATTCGTTTGATGCACCGCTAAAAGAGGGTGGACGGCTGGTGTTTGGCGATATGGCGCTCTATACGATGGTCAAAAATAATACCTTTAATGGAATGCCGCTTCCGTCGATCGTATACCGGCATGAAGATGGGACAGCGGAAGTGGTGCGGGCGTTTGGATATGAGGATTTTGTGGGACGGTTGTAAGTCTGGGGCGAGCCGAGGGATTGTATTTTTAATTGAAAAAGAGTAAAAATCGAATTATCCGCATAAACACAGGGATTTTAAGCAATATGAAACAAAAAATAAAAGAATTTTACCACTAATTTACTACGAATGAAAGAACCTTGATACGACAGAGAAAACAGCATAAATAAAGGCAAAATTGGCATTTCATACAGAATATGAGATGTCTTTTTTGTTGCTGTAATACAGTATAACTATTCTTTTTCTGCTTGATTATTAATCATTTTTTAGGACATGAATTGTCAAGAGCTTGTTGCGTAGCAATGTTTACACTCTTGATAATTTATGGAATAAAAAATATTCTGACAGATACTAGAAAAGTGATGACTACTCAATTTTCTAATGATATAATATGATAAATAATAATAGATAAACTTGAAGTGATTAAGGAAGTGTATGCCATGAAAAAATTTTTGAAAATAATGTTAATCATAATTGGAGCGATTTCTTTGATTTTTGTAGCTCTGATAGGGATTGGGTTATTTGTTGATGTTGAATATAATGACCATATTGAAAATGGTCGTTATACTTATGTTCCGGAAGAAGAAAATAAAGATAATGAATACGTGGAATTTACGATAAATGATTATGATAAAAATAATGCCAAGCTTGTATATTATGACACGATTGAAGAAGCTATTCAACTTTCCACTTTGAATGCTGAAAATGAGGAACTTTCGGTTCCTGCTGATTTTCTTAATCATGTTGATGAAACCTTGCATATATGGCAAGGCAAAAAATATGATACGATTTTCTATCGGGCTGGAAATGATAACGATGATATTCAAGGCTTAGTAATGGCTCGTTGTAAAAAGCAGATACAGAATGGGCATACACAATACGCATTTATAAATGCTACACCGGTTACAACGAAACGAGATAGAATTTTGTTAGATGATATTACAGAGCTTATTCACTCTTCTTTGAAATTAAGTGATTTCCAACAAGACTTAAACCCCGATTATCCAAGCAAGCGTTTTGTTTACGGCTATGCACATGATAAAGAAATCTATTCATTGGAAGTAGAAGGACAAAAACCGGACGGTGTAATTGAAATCAATGTATATGACAGAGTCATGTATCTATGGTATTACAATGACTTACAAAGTAACAAAAGAGGTGACTGTTTAAGCTATTCGGTAGATGTACCTAAATAAAATGACATTTTTACATAATACTATATTATTAGTTAGGCAGACGGAGTGATCCAGACACGGTGGCAGGAAAATCTTTCAGATTTTTCTGCCATGTCTTGCAAGTGGCTGGTTTACTTCGTCTGTGAGCGAGCCTGTGGCGAGCGAAGATTAAGCCCCCGTTATCTAACAAGGGGGGCACAAAAAACAAAAGACACTATACACTAACAGGCGGAAAACGCTGTATTTACAAGGCAAAACCGCATTTTATAAGATGTGATATAAAAAGTATCTATTTCACAAAAGAAAAACAATAAATTTAAACATTATAATATTTTAATTTTTGTGGTAATGATATGCAAACTTTTTAGGAGGGAAGATATGGATTGTAAAATGACTGATATTATTGCTATTATTTCAAGTATCATTGCTATTG
>NZ_QUDH01000040.1:0-2991 GCF_003477445.1 Clostridium sp. AF50-3
ATGAAAAAGGTTAGTATAGTGGTACCCATTTATAATAGCGAAAAATATTTGGGATATTGTATAAATTCAATATTGAGTCAAACATATACGAATATTGAGGTGATATTAGTAAATGATGGTTCAAAAGATGACTCTATAAATATTTGCAATAATTATGCAGAGATAGATCCAAGAGTAAAAGTAATAGATATTCAAAATTCTGGAGTGAGTCATGCAAGAAACATTGGAATTGAAAATGCAACGGGATATTATTTGCAGTTTGTTGATTCAGATGATGTTATAGCGAATAATATGGTGGAGAAATTGGTTCGCGCAATGGAAGTCTATCAAATGGATGTTGTTTTTTGCGGAGCAAAGATAATTACATTAAAAAATAATATGCCACAAGATATAAAAATATGTAGTTCTGAGGGGATGGGAAAACAATGTGTTTTGAGCAGAAAGATATTTTTTGAAAATATAGCCTATCTTTTATGGAAAACAGCTATGTTGGAAGGTCCGTGGAATAAATTATATAAAAGAGAAATTATAGTAAATAAAGGAATAAAATTTCCAGAAGAAATAACATTAGGAGAAGATTTCCTATTTAATATGAATTATTATGAAAATATTAATGGGGCAGTGTTCCTTGAAGAAAAATTATATTATTATATTCAAGCGAATTCTTGTGCTTTAACGAAGATAAAACGGTTAGATATATTTGAAAATCAAATAATGCTAATAGAGGAATTTGAAAAGCTTTTAAAACGTAATATAGCATTATCGGACAATGAAAAAATTCATATTTCTGAATACACAATTGCAAAAGTGATACAATGCTTAAAAGCTTTTACAAGTAATAATAACCTTACAAAAGATGAAATTAAAAATTTTATATCCATTATTGTAAATAATGAAAAAGTGAGGACGTCATTTCAATATGCAAAATATATCGAACCAGAGTACGAGTGGTTACGGGAGAGTTATAAGTTTTGCGATGTGAATTTGATTTATGAAAAAATATTTTCTGAGTTTGATGGATGCTTGAATGATATTGACAAGGAACAAGTGAAAAATCCGGGGATAATTAACAGAACTTTGATTTTTGTACTAGATGAAATGATGAAAATTTATTCGACAAGAAAATTAGAAATGGTGAGAAATAGTTTGGTGGATTTTGGGATAAAGGCAACAGTTAATAAAAGTATAAAATATCATAATAAAAGGAATCAAGGATGAATAAAAAAGTAGAAAAATTAATTATAGACACAAAAAATCAGTTATCAGTGGAGAGGGGGAGAGTGAACGTTTATGAAGGATAGCAGAAACATTTCTGGTGAGGCATTTATGAATATGCTGGAGAAAGAGATAGATGATCAGCAGAGAAATGTTGCATTTGATATAAAAGAATATACGATTGAGATCATCGTTCAAAAGTATCTGAATGGTTTGGAAAAAGATGAGAATGAGTTTTTTGTGCCGGAATATCAGCGTGAGTTGTATGGGATGAAAACAGGCAATCTCGTTTTATAGAGTCTTTGATGATAGGATTGCCAATTCCGTATATATTTTTGGCCGAGACTTCGGAGGGGCGTTATGAAATTGTTGATGGATCGCAGAGAATTCGAACGTTGGCAGCATATATCAATGATAATTTAAAAATCAGAGGGCTTGAAAAAGTACCGGATTTGAATAATTTAAAGTTTACAGACTTAAGTATATCCCGTCAGAGAAAATTTAAAAATATTTCTTTAAAAATGATTGTCTTATCAGAACGCACAACGGATGAAACGAAAAATGATATTTTCGAACGGATTAACCGGGGCAGTGATTTGTTGAAAGATATGGAATATCGAAAAGGAATTTATACTGGAAAATTTAATGACTTCATTTGTCAATTAGCTGCGGATGAAAGATTTAAAAAATTGACACCAATTGCAAAATGGTTGGAAAAACGCCAGGAAGGGGAAGAACTTTTGCTGCGTTTCTTTGCCTTTTCCGAATGGTATCCAAAGTATAGTGATTCAAAAGGAATATCGAAACAATTAGACGAGTATATGCGAGATAAAAATGCTTCTTTTGATGATACAATGAAAAAAGAAATGCAGCATCGATTTGAAATTACCATGGACTTTGTAGAAAAATATTATCCCTATGGTTTTGCAAAAAATGAGAAAGCACGGCAGGTGGCAAGACCATATTTTGAGGCATTGTCAGTTGGTGCATATCTGGCATTAAAAGATAAAGAAAATTTGTCTGTTTCAAAGGAAAAAGCAAAATTATTGCTGACAGATGATAAATTTATTACTTCTGTTTCCGGAAGATATCAAACACATAGAGCAAAAACAATTCGAACGAGAATTGATTATATAAAAGAAGGATTGTTAAAATATGGGGAAGCAGTTGATTGCCGCAAGGAATGATTTAGAAAGTCGTTTCAATGATATGGATTTAATGATACGAATCCTAGAACTGGATGAGAATAAAAAGATTGAAAATCAGCTTCTTTTGAAATCATCGTTACTTTTGATGGTGTACAATGCGATTGAGGGAACGATGAGTAATTTGCTGACAGAATTATTTGATAGTGTTTGCGAAAAAAAGCTTCCGGTTGATAAATTACCGGAAGCTTTTCAAAATTTAATTTATAAATATCATCTAAAACGTATTGGTTCTAAAGAGAATGAATTAAAGAAATTATATGAGAGTGAAAAAGAAAAAATATGCGAAATTAGTTATCTGGAGTTGAGCAGATATTTGAAATTGTTTTCAGGTAATTTAGATGCAAGAGAGATTCGAAAAATTTCTGAAAATATAGGAATACAGATTGTAAATAAAGAATCAGACAAATTTCTTTTGATAGTAAAAAATAAGAGAAATAGTTTGGCGCATGGAGAGAAAACATTTGTCAATGCGAGCCAAGATATTACGTTAGATGAGATAAAGAAAAATATAAACTCGGTTAAAAATTATATGGAATATATAAATAGAAGAGTATGAAAAATTTATAGA
>NZ_QUDH01000041.1:0-2518 GCF_003477445.1 Clostridium sp. AF50-3
AATCAGAAGAAAGTTTGTATTGTTTTCAATTTTATTATGACACTTATAATTGGGATAAGTGGGGTGTATATAATTGCTATTATACTTATTCTAATGGGATTGAAAGCATTTATGTAGCAAATAGCAAAATTTTATAAGTGAAACGAGGTACTCTATGGAAAAAAAGGAACTTATCAAACTATATTTACAAAATGTGGATAAAATGTTTGGATATGCCAACATGAACGCATATATTGATGAGCGATTAAAGAAGTATACGAAATACTGTCAAAGTAAAAAGCCAGAAGAACAGATTATTATATGGCTGAAATTATTGCATAAAAATTTCGGAAAAAAGATTGTTTATTTAGGAAGTTACTTAGCATTACAAGAAAAGGATATGAGCTATTTAAATAATGCGTTCAATTCGGCAGTAACATGGGGACAACTCACAATAACAAACAGCGGTTGCGACCATTCCATTCACGCTTGGAATATTTTACCACATATATTCTGTGCAAACCGCTTTCGTGACATTGAAAAAATATTTCCAAAAGAAAACGGACTTAGTAAGAATGGGTTAAAGTCTGCATGCAGTATCACAAATTTAGTGATGTATCTGTATTATCAAGAACCTATGTGGAAACAATATGTGATTGATGAAAGTAAAGAATTTCTTCAAAATAAACATACAGCAGAAGAAAAAGCTGTGATAAACGGTTTCCTTGCACTAATAGAAAAAAATTGGGAAAAATTCTCATTGGAATTGGCTAATCTCTGTAAAGCACATAGAAAATCAAAAGATTATGGAGAAAATCCATTTACAAGAAAAATTTCCTTTTTTGCATTTGGATTGTATAACTTTGCAAGATACTTGTATAGAGAAGAAGTTAAAAATATTACACTTCCTCAAAATGAATTTTTATTTGAGGATTTTAGAATTTATCAAGAAAGCACTAGTTGTCAAATAGGACAACCGTTTTGCATTTTTGAAGAACCGTTATTATTGTTGAATGATTTTGAAAAAATTGATTTACCGATTATGTATTTAACAGCAGGTAAAAAAAGAGTTTTGGATATTGAAAATTATAGGCAAGAAGTGGTAAAGAAAATACAAGCACTTCATAGCAATCAGAGCAGTTAGTCTTAGGATTGACTGCTTTTTCTATACGGATTTTTAATGATAGGCAATTATCAGTAAATGGTAGTTGCCTTTTTTGATTGGAGGAATTAAAGAATGAATGATAAAAACTTTATTGAAGAATTAAGACAAAAGCGTGAGGAATACGGAGTAACACAAACAAGGCTTGCTGTTGCTTGTGGTATCAGCCGTGAATATTACAACCGCATTGAAAAAGGGAAACAGCCATTGAATGACGAATTAAAAGGAGTCATAGAAAAACAGATTGAGCGTTTCAATCCACAAGAACCACTATTCCTGTTGATTGATTACTTCCGTGTTCGCTTTCCTACTACGGACGCATTGGCGATTATCCGTGATGTATTACAACTAAAACCCGATTATATGCTTTATGAAGATTATGGAAAATACGGATATGAAAGCAAATATGTTTTAGGCGACATCAATGTCATGTGTTCCATGCAAGAGCATTTAGGTGTTTTATTGGAACTGAAAGGCAGAGGCTGTCGTCAAATGGAAAGTTATCTATTGGCACAGGAACGCTCATGGTATGACTTCATGCTTGATTGTTTAACGGCAGGTGGTAAGATGAAACGGCTTGACTTGGCAATCAATGATAAAGCAGGAATATTGGATATTCCAAAGTTAAAGGAAAAATACAAGGCTGGCGAATGTATCTCCTACTTTCGTATGCAGAAAGATTACAGCGGTACGGAAAAATGTGGTAGCGATTTACCAAAGAATACAGGAGAAACCTTATATCTCGGTTCAACAAGCAGTGAATTATATATGTGTGCTTATCAGAAAAATTATGAGCAGTATGTCAAGAATAGCATAGAAGTTGAAGATACGGAGATTAAGAACCGCTTTGAAATACGCATGAAGAATGAACGAGCCTATTATGCGGTTGTAGATTTACTGACTTATCGGGACGCTGAACGCACTGCTTTTTCTATCATCAATCATTATGTCCGCTTTGTTGACAGAGAGGACGACAAGCCAAAAAATCAATGGAAAACAAATGATGATTGGGCATGGTTTGTAGGGGAAAACAGAGAACCGATACGCTTAACTACAAAGCCAGAACCTTATACTTTACAAAAAGCGTTGCATTGGTTACAAAGACAGGTTGCACCAACCATAAAAATGGTACAGGCATTAGACAGAGAAAATCATACAACGATACTAAAAGATATGATTGAACAGGCAGAACTTAAAGACAAGCATAAACACTTATTACAATTAGAAAAATCAACCATAGAAGAACGAATAGATACCGCTATTCCACAAGAGAATGACGATGTTTTAGAAAAGCAATAATTTATTTTATGGAGAAAGTTAAAGACAAGTTTAAAGCTAAATGCTACAATGTAAATATAGGTTATATAGATATAAAAT
>NZ_QUDH01000042.1:0-2039 GCF_003477445.1 Clostridium sp. AF50-3
CAAAAAGACTCTATCTATTTCTTTAAGTTCACAGATCTTTTTATCTTCTTTAAGTTCACAGATCTTTTTATCTTCTAATTTTATTCCCTGAATATCAATTTCCACTTTGTTATATCTTGATTTATTCCATACAAATTCATGGACATTATTTTCAAATTTTTTTCCCTTAGATTGAAACCAAATAATCCAAATCAATGCAATAATAGAAATCCCCATTCCCACATAAAACATCGGATAACTCTTTACAAAATAGCAGCCGATTGATAACAAAAATAATACTGGTGTCATTATATAAATAATTTTCCTTCTATTATATTTTGTCTTAAGTAATTGATATGGCATAGCATATTCTAACGAAAGCATATACTCTAATGCTTTTCTATCTTCATCGGTCATAATAGACTTTATAATCATTTTTACTCCATCCTTCCCTTAAATACGTTAAGAGATTCCTATTCAAAAAGGAATCCCCCAATCGTTAATTATCCTCTCCGTATCCTCTTCTAACTTCTTCCTTCTTGAAACCAACCAAACAATAACTGCCGCTGTAAAACCTACTGTACAAATAACTACTCCAAAAAAATGACTTCTAATGCTTCCATATTGGCATAAATGCCATAATTGGCACAATAGAAATATGTAAAATATGAAGCTACTGATTTTACTGATTTTGGAAATATATTTCATAATTCATCTTGCTCCTTTTTAGTGTCCACGTATATTCGATTCTTCCAATAGAGAATTTCCATTTCCCCATGAAAATACAATATAATAACCTCTGTCCTTTATTTCTTCATGTGTCCTCCATTCTCTTACATATGTAAGATTAGCACAAAATACTTCTATTATCAAATCATTCTTTAATCCGGTATTGATAATCGGGTATCTGCATAATTCCGTCATTTAGGATTTTATTCCCCAAATACTGAAAACTGCCATCCTCTGCAAACCTTACCGTAAGTTCATGGGTTATGACTGCATCATCGCAAATAACCATATCACAAACCGCCTCCACCGTTAACGTGACTGTCTCATCATCATTTTCTTTGATATCCGTGACCTCTGGCAAAGAAGTTCCAAAGAAAGTAGGTGCATAATTTCCACATCCTAATCGAGCCCAATCATATGTGTGGTTTTCCTCGTCAAATACTGCGTACTCTCGTATCTGCTCCGCTGTTATCGGAAGATATTCCATAATCAGACTTTCGAATTCTTCTTTTGGAATACCATTTGGATAATCTTCGGAATTGAACTTTTCTCCATATTTCATTCCATACAGATATTCAAACATTCCGTTATAATCCAATTCACTCATATAAAATATCCTGTTATATATACATATAAGAAATATCTATTACCCATTTTCTGTGTCAGCAACTTTCTATCCATATTTCTTCATAAATTGCATGATTGTTTTCGAAAATCATAATATCCACAGCAAGATACCTAAAAGAAATGATACATCATTGATAATGTATCGCATACTCTGTGTCTGTATATAACCTCATATTGCACCTGTACTCTCACATCCGTTCTTCTAATCGCAGAAAATTCCGTAAAAGTTCATTTTTCATCTTCAGGCACTCAATTTCTTACTGATATTCTCTGATACTAGCTGGTTCTGTCTGTTTTTTAGGACGTCCTCTGTATTTTAGCAGAAGCCCAGCAATAAGACGAGTCTATTCCCGATTATAGTAATTGATTCAGTTTTCAATTTGTCGAATCTCTAATTAAAAGTATTTTACAAGCTTACGGATTGGTTTTTCCTACTTTACACATAGCAATCAGCTTTGGTTCAATTATTTGATATGCGTGTATTTACTTTTTGCTATAACAAAACCTGCTCATATAATCAAGTGTTTTTTGTTGAAACCACAGGCTCCTTATGTGATTCTATTATTTTAAATAAGGGGGCTTTTTGTCATTGTCCGTTTTTTATTGGTTCAGTTCACTTTTTTATGCTCAGATACAATAGGAAAAATTATTTTAAATTTTGCTTGACTTTTTAAATATTACTATTGTAATATTTAAAGCGTGCT
>NZ_QUDH01000043.1:0-1859 GCF_003477445.1 Clostridium sp. AF50-3
ATGAAAAGCTATTATAAAAGACATTAGTATTAAATAGTTTAAAAAATGAAAAATAATAAAAAAAAATATTTCTTAAAATTGTGATAGGGGTTGTTCTTGCTTGTATTTTATTTGTTTGTTTTCTTTATACGAACAATGAGATCGGCGTGACTTCATCTAAGCTGGAGGCAGATATTCGTTCGTCGCAGAAGATTAAGGATGATTGGACGGTCGATGGAAGCGTTTCCAGCACGATGGCTGCATATATTTCTTACCCTCAGGATTTGAGTGACCATTCTTTTTCCGTCTATGTCAATCGTCCAGGACTTTCCTTCGGATATTTTTTCCGTGGAGGTGGAACTCTTTCGGGGATTCAAAGAGGAATTGTGGAGTTTACTGTAGAGGGATATAATGAACGAGCATTTATTTCTATGAATCAACAGCAGGTGCAACAACTTGAAATAGATGATGGCAACACAATTCAAGTGGTTGATATTGACCGCAATAAACCTTTTGCGATTGTCTTGCCTATAAATGCGGGTAATATTACTTTTTATGATGTAAATAGAAATACTGTGGAATATTGGAATAATCCTCTTTGACAAATTCCAGTTTGTCGTGCTAAAAATTCAACTGAATAATCCCAGCAAAAACCGCTGCTACATGGAAGCCAACAAACCATGCAACAGCGGTTTTTCTTTATCGTTTTTTCCTCTGGCTGATAGGCGTTCCCATTTTCTTTGATTTTTTGAGAATCCGAATCAGCCAGCGAAATTCTTCATCTGACAGATTTTTATAGTTGATACCAAGCTGCTTACAGTAAAGGACAACCAGCTTTTCATCACGGCTGCCTTGAAATTTTCAACCGCTTCCAGATTTTCTTTCAGTTCATCGGCAACGGTGGTCTGAGGTGCACTCTCGCTGTCCTTTTTATGGGCTTCCCGAATATCCCGGATAATCAGGTTGAGGTCATCCCGTACCATGTGACTGAAATATTCATCATCACTGATATGGGCGGCTTGCAACACTTTCAAATGGGGGTCATCTTCGCCGGGGCGATACCGTTCAATGATTTCATGCCGGACGGTATCGACAAGGGCGTTGAGGTTTTGAATCTGCATGGTGGCAATCCCATCCACATAAATCTCAATGTCCGCAAGAAACTTGATAAAGTCCTTATGGGTGGCAAGTTCGCACAGCAGACGGTTGTTAATCCGACCGCTTTTCAGAAGTGCTACCATCTCATCACTCAAATGCAGCTCCCTTAATGGCGTGTTGATCTCCGCCCGGTTCTCTGTCCGGCAAAAGAGATAATCGAGGGACACCCCATAAAAATCTGCCAGCAGGATAAGGTTGCCATGATTGATTTCCTTATAGTCGTCTTTTTCATAACTGCCAAGAGCCGATTTTGAAATACCCGTTTGCTCAGCCAGTTCTTCCAGTTTTATCCTTTGTTTAATCGTAAATCTTTTAGCCGTTCCTGTATTGTAGTAGCTCCGTTCATTGAAGCAGTTCCCCCTTTCTAACGACATTTATAACCGTTGAATTGATTATACCATATCAATTCCGCAATCGTGGAAATTTCTGATTTTTACCCCGAATTCCTACTTTGTGGACATACGGCACAGGGCACAAAAATGTTCTATGATACAGGTAGTTCATCGATGGATTATTCCAATCGAATGACCAGCCTGTGTGGGATATGCTTCCCCGGCGATGTAGCGTCATGACTTTTGGCAGGGATATGGAGGAACCCTGACCAAAACGAGCGTACCAAAGGGAGCGATACGCCGCTGTGAGATTCAGGGGAGGAACGACACCGGGGAGAACTGGCGAACTGACACCGAAATGATACCGAAACACAACAATCTGATAGGGGG
>NZ_QUDH01000044.1:0-1799 GCF_003477445.1 Clostridium sp. AF50-3
CTCTATATCTATCTCTTTCTTTATCTCTATCTCTGGTGGACGAATGTCGGACAAATGTCCGCCATTTGTCCGCGGCGGCAAAAGTGCCTTATTTTCAAGCCTTGCGGCGCGTTTCCGTTCCGCTTCGGTAGAGGATTGACCGATCATCAGCTCGATGTCGGTCATATAAAGCAGCCCGCAGTCAAGCTGCTCCACAAGCCCTAACTGCTGGAAGATGGCTAATGCCCGTTCCACCGTCCCGATTTGGTGACGGGTCAGCGTGGCTATCATCTGGGCGGTATAGGGGATATGCTCGTCAAGCTGCAATCTGCCGCCATTTTTCAGCGATTTTAAGTACAGCTTCAAGAGGATATTGGAATACAAAATCCCGTCTTTCATGTCCTCCAACAGCACAATGGAATCGCTGTCGAAGAAGTTTTCTTTCAGTTTGAGGTAGTAATATTTGCGGTTATCTGCCATTGGCGGTGTCCTCCCTGTGTTTCCATCTCTTAGAGAAATACCGGGGGCAGAGGACGATAATCGCCCGGAAGCTCTGCTTGCAGCCGTGTGTGCAGACCCGGCAAAGGTCATTGTAGGTAATACGGTTTCGGTGGTTGAGGAAAAAGCTCCATTCCAACCGCCGCTTTTTGCTCATGCGTGGCATTTCTCGCTCCTTTCTGCCGTTTCCGCTGGCATAAGCGGATAGGTCGGTAAAAATGTAGTTTCTCGGTGTCATTTTCGGGGATTTCCTGCGCTGTGCGCCCCGTTTCAAAGGTGGGCAGTATTGCGGATAGGGTGCAGGGCATATCCCCGTTTTGGTATCGTTTCGGGGCGGTTTTTAACGCTCATGTTCGTGCTTTTTCTCTCTGTCTTTCTCGCCTTGCAGGATTTGAGAAAGATTGTTTTTCACGGTATGCAGCTCCTTGACACGGGCTTTTTTCTCCCGGTATTCGTTGTAATGGGCGTTCTTTTCGGCGGTAAGCTGCTCGATTTCCGCTTGCAGGGCTTTATGGCTTGGCAGCTTGGAAACGCCATGCGCCCGAAAATAACGGGTGGCTGCGTCCGCTATGATAAAATCGCTTTCGTGCCGTTCCCGGTAGGCGCTGCGGGCTTTTTCCGTTTTCTGCGCTTTCAGACCGTCACGGGCAGGCTTGGTCTTGGCATAGGCAAGCACCTGTGTCTGAAGCTCCTTTTTCTCCCGGATAGCAGCGTTCAGGGCTTTCAGCTTCGCGGTGCTGTCCTGTAAATCCGCATTGGCGGATACAAGGGCTGCGTCCAGCTCCTCCGGCGAATAGCCGTACTGCCCGTAGGCGGCAACGGTAGCCGCCATTTGTTTCAGATTGTGGACTGCCGCCCAGCGGTCATAGCCCGCGCCCTTTCCCTCCGCTCGCTTCGCTGCCCGGTCAACCATGCGCTGAATACCGTCCTTTTCCGGGGTGGTTTGGACAGCTTTTTTGCCCTGCAAACGCTCCCTTATGTTGCGGGGGTATTCGGGTACGGGTACGGTTGCGGTCTGCTCGGCGGCTCTGTGGGCGTTCTGTTCCAAAAGGGCAAGAACGGCAGCGCGGTCAAAATCATCTCCCAGCTTGCGGGCGGTAATGGGCTTTGTCCTGTCCGGCGTGAGGTAGGATAGCCGCCCTCGGCTCTCCTTGACAGTCACGCCCTGTTGCAAGAGAACGGCGGCGAACTCGCCATAGCTTGCGGCAGAGGACAGCGCGGTGCGTATGGCCTGCCGCAATTTTTCCTTGTCTGTTTCAAACTTCGTGGGCTTGGCTGGCTGCTCCTCGGCTGGCAAGGCGGCAGCTTCCTTGTCCAGCTTT
>NZ_QUDH01000045.1:0-1632 GCF_003477445.1 Clostridium sp. AF50-3
CACCTAACTCATCACTACTACAATATACTTATGGGTAATCCCCTTACATCCAGTAAGGATTTATCCATCTCATTACTTAAACTGTTAGAATGTAGGATGCAATGGTATATCGACTTCATCACTAGGACTTAGCGTCCGTACTTTAGACTGATAACCAGCTCCTCATTCACAGTGTTCGTTTTATGCAGGTTGAATCACATTAAGTGCATTCGTGTCACACACAGTAGTTTGAGCAGGTAATGAGTAAATCTGGTATTTATCCATTGTAATATTTTTAAGGAGTGACAAATTTATGAACGCAGTAGGTATTGATGTTTCAAAAGGTAAAAGCATGGTTACAATTCTAAGACCATTTGGTGAGATTGTATCCTCTCCTTTTGAGATCAAGCACACATCCAGTGATATCCTTTCACTAATTAAACTTATTCACTCTATCGAAGGTGAATCACGAATTGTAATGGAGCACACCGGACACTATTACGAAGTACTTGCTCAGCAATTTTCAGCAGCTGGTCTGTTTGTCAGTGCTGTTAATCCTAAGCTAGTCAAAAACTTTAATAATGACTCTCTTCGCAAAGTTAAATCTGACAAAGCTGATTCCATCAAGATCGCCCGCTATGCTCTTGACAAATGGCAAAATCTTAAACCATATAGTATTGTGGATGAATTGCGCACACAACTAAAGGCCATGAATCGTCAGTTTCATTTCTATGTGAAACAAAAAACGGCTATGAAAAATAATCTTATTAATCTCATTGACCAGACATACCCAAATGCAAATACTTATTTTAATAGTCCACCCCGCAGTGATGGCTCCCAAAAATGGGTTGATTTTGTCTATACGTATTGGCATGTAGATTGCGTTCGTAAAATGTCTCTAAATTCTTTTGTTAAACACTATCAAAACTGGTGCAAGCAAAAAAAATATATCTTCAATAAATCAAAAGCCGAAGAAATTTATACCAAGGCAACGGAACTTGTCCCGGTATTTCCTAAAAACGAAATAACCAAACGCATCATTAGACAAGCTATCGCTCAGCTTAACAGCACTTCTGCTACCGTCGAAACAATACGCATTCTCATGAATGAAACCGCCTCAAAACTTCCAGAGTACCCGATTGTTATGCAGTTTAAAGGGATTGGTCCATCTCTTGGTCCACAGCTTATGGCTGAGATCGGTGATATAACCAGATTTACACATAAAGGAGCCCTTACTGCTTTCGCCGGGGTAGATCCTGGCGTAAACGAGTCTGGCTCCTATGCACAAAAAAGTGTTCCAACATCCAAACGTGGGTCTTCAAATTTAAGAAAGACTCTTTTTCAAGTAATGGATGTTCTTATTAAAACAATGCCGCAAGATGATCCTGTATATCAATTCATGGACAGAAAACGTGCCCAGGGTAAACCGTACTATGTTTACATGACTGCAGGCGCTAATAAATTTCTCAGAATTTATTATGGACGAGTGAAGGAATATCTCTGTATTCTTTCTGAGTCAAGCTAATTCAAAACTTTTATTTGCAGACCAGCACTGCTTGTGGTGGTCTTATTTTAGTGCCTAATTTTAACCATGTAAAATTTTATATTTTTTTCCCCATTAAGTCTTGACTTTTTATTTGCAGGCTAAAGTAA
>NZ_QUDH01000046.1:0-1577 GCF_003477445.1 Clostridium sp. AF50-3
CTTTTGCCTCCAGTGAAGACCTTTCCGTTTCCGGCAAGGGTTTTAAAAGTTCCCGTATAAAATATCTCGCTCCGATATTATAGGATGCTGACAGGTCGCAGTTATACTGTTTTCCGGTCCGGAAGGTACATAGGCTATGGTTCTCCTGGTTTCTTACTACCGCTCCGCTTCCGTCACAGGCCAGCCTGCTGGTGTTCCGGGCACTGACCCTGGACACACGAATTCCGTTCCGATGTGCCTGATGTTCACACAGTTTCTGAATATCCCGCTTTCTCCATAAATGAAGCTTTTGCTTCTTTTTTCCGGATATTTTTCCCTGCATTTCCAGATACTCAAACACAATTACATCTACCTGATACTCTGCGGCATATTTCGTGATCTCCGCAGCTATTTTGCGGGACAGCTCCATATTCAGCCTTTTTGCATAATTCCATCGGCGTTGGACCGGTCTGGAGGAATGTTCTCTCTGAAAACGGCGGATTCTGCCAAGCACATGATACAAATGGTCTTTATCACTGGAGAAATTTATAAATTTACGTCCCAGGATAGTGCCATCTGCACGCATGATGCTGCAGACTGCATCCGTATTGATTCCTAAATCAACGCTGCATATCACCTGCTCTTTTACATCTGTTTTTGATAAGCTTACTTCCTCTGTGTATGAAAACCGAAGGAAATATTTATGATGTTTCCTTTCCAAAGTAGGGGCAGATGCCTTTTTACCACTCCATTTTTTTCGCAGATATTCCATATCGGTATGAAGTAATTTTACTTGAAACCACTTCCACTCTCGCCCATCAAACAGCTTTAAATGTGCCGCATCTTCTCCCGGTTCTGCTTCCTTATACATGACATCCCGATAAAATACCGGCATCGCATGATTCTCACAGACCAGCTTCGGTTTTCCTCTCAGTTCTCCCTTTTCCCACAAACTAAGGCGTGTCTGATAGGAGGACACGGCTCCAAGTGCGTGTTGAATCGCCGCTCTTCTCAGATAAGATGGCATCTTAGGGAAATGACGGTCAAACAGAAATCTGGCATGATTCTTTTTTGTCTCATGTACCAGATGTTCCGCTTCATTAAAGCGTTTTTGTGGATTTCTGATTTCTGAAAGTTCTTCCCAGGTCTCTGCATACACCGGAATCAGATAGGAAACTGCCTCCGAAAAATATCCAGCGTAGAGCGGAGCGGTATATTCTTTTTTTTAATTTCTACTCCATAGCTGGATACAATCTGCATAAAATTTCCTACTTTCTTTTTTCCTTCTCTTTTTGTCCCTCAATGTATGCCACTACCTGATCCCTGCTTCGGTCACTTACGGTGACTGCACAATACGATGGATTCCACAAATGTCCTCCCCACAACTCCTGTTTTAATTCCGGATGCGAAAGAAACAACTGACGTGCCAGATTCCCCTTCATAATCTTTATCATGTCTGATATAAAAAATTGTGGTTTGCAATCCAGAAGTAAATGAATATGATCTGGCATAACCTCCATCGCCAGAATCTTAAATTTGTATTCCTCCGCAAGCCCATACAACATTTTTTTACATTCTGCGTCTATCCCATTTTTCAG
>NZ_QUDH01000047.1:0-1412 GCF_003477445.1 Clostridium sp. AF50-3
AAATCGCTTCGTTCGACTTGCATGTGTTAAGCACGCCGCCAGCGTTCATCCTGAGCCAGGATCAAACTCTCATGTTAAAGTTTTGATTCCAGTCAAAATTCGCTTGGCTAATTTTAACCGTTATTACTGTTGTTTTGGTTTTGTTCTGAATGTTCTCTTGAACTTCAAGGCTTAACCAAAAGCCTTTGTTCTTAGAATTTTCAGGGTTTTACATACTGTTCAGTTTTCAAGGTTCTTTGTTGTTGCCTCATCGGCAGCTTATTTATATTATCATAAGCAATTGACTTTGTCAACAATTTTTTTTATTTTATTTTTAATCTTTCTCAGAAACCCGTTTGCGTTTCCGCTCTTATTTCTTCGATTGATTTGCCCTTGTCTCAAGGACGTATGTTATGATACCAGAGTTTCCAAGGATTGTCAACGATTTTTCTATATTTGTTATTCTTTTTATTTTGTTGTGATTTTTTAGAATATTTTGTCATTTCTATTTATTTCGCACATACTAGATTAAAAAATCAGCAGCATTCCCACCAGCTTATTTTGATCCTTCTTGCAGAAATGCTGCTGATTTATTTTGCGTCATTTTCTTCTATTATCATATATACAACTATTTGCTCTTTTCTCTTTCCAAACACTACAGTAACGAGATTGCGGTGTGCCATTTTTCAAAACTGTACATAATATATAATTTTAATAATGGGTATGGAAGAAAGCGACTAAAAAATCCAGATACCGCCTGTTTGAGAAACTCACTTCCCTGTTTCAGGAAATTAATCTTGAGCTTCAATACACGGGGATAAAGTTCAGTATTAATACAGAATACTCGCCAGAATACTTAAAGGAAGCCGCATCGAAATACGCAGAAATCTGGCAGTTGGATGAAACAACGTTTGTCGCCGGTAAAGGACATCGAAAGTCAGTCCAGCAACGCCATTATGAAAAACTTAAGGAATATCTGTCAAAGCTGAATGTGATGAAAATAAAATCAGCTGCATAGATTTGAAAATCAACAAATTTATGGGGTAAGGGGGAAATGCTCTTTTAGAGACTACTTCGTTTATAATTTTTTAGTCTAAAAGAGCGTGTAATAGGAAATTCCTTGGAATTCCCTATTACACAAAAAAACCGCCATACATTTCTGTACAACGGTCTTCTTTATATACCTTCAAAACTGCACACTGAATTTCTTCTACTTCTATCTTTCATCCTTTTAGGAAATAACTTCCTCTTACCTATCCTTAACCATAACCTTTTGGTTAAGCCCTCGACCGATTAGTAACAGTCAGCTTCACGTATTACTACGCTTCCACCTCTGCCCTATCTACCTCGTCGTCTTCAAGGGGTCTTACTACTTGCGTATGGGATATCTCATCTTGAGGGGGGCTTCACGCTTAGATGCCTTCAGCGTTTAT
>NZ_QUDH01000048.1:0-1306 GCF_003477445.1 Clostridium sp. AF50-3
TTTTCGTCAAGGTCATAAACCTTGCGGCTCTTGGGAAGCCATTTTCCATGTTCGTCCATTGCCCTCATAGTGAGCATGACATGGGCGTGGGGATTGTGTCCCGGCGGATGGGGGTCATGGATTGCAAAATCAGCAATCATGCCTTTGGAAACAAACTGCTGCTCACAAAACTCCCGGACAAGGACAGCATACTGGTCGGGTGGTATCTCTCTTGGGATGGTAAGCACCCACCGCCTTGCAAGCTGGGAGTTCCATTGCTTTTCCACCGCTTCGGCGGCGTTCCATAAGGTATTGCGGTCTGCATACGACCGTGGGGCGTTTGCCGGGAGCAGAATTTCATTGTGGACGATACCACGCTTTTCCGGGTAGTGCTTCACTTGCTGGTCGTATTCACAGAACAGCTTTTCGCCGCTTTGGTAAGCAGCGGCGGCAACAGCAGACTGTCGCTGGCTGCGCTGAACAATCGTGATTTCGTTGTGCGGACAGGGCATTTCGTATCACTCCTTTCGGTAATCGGTGGATGGGGTGGCGTTTTGCCACCCCATTTTGGGCAGAAAAAAAGCAGGAGACCTTTTTCAGATTTCCTGCTCGGTGTGCCGCTGTGTGGGCGGCGGGTATTTAGTTGTAAAAGTTCGGGACAAGTTGACCCGATGTGTGGGTGGCAAACTGGAATTAATCAGTTTCTTGTAACCTTTCGAATAGTTGGCTATCAATTTTATAAATTCCTTGATAAGGCTGTTCAATATAGTATTTACCACTATCCTCATACGCAAAGATAGTACTTGTTCCTGTCTCAAACTGGAAGTCAATTTTGATATAACTTTCCACTTGTGGACAGTCTTGAACACTTTCCTTCTTAGTCGGTTCAGAACTGGAAATATCGGCGATTATTTCACTTATCCAAGTTTTGTCTGAATGACTTACTGTATTTTCCCCAAAAGTTATATCAATAGATGTAATCTCGTCGGTTTGAGGTAACGTAATAGGAGCTACCTTTTTTCCACACGCAACTAAAGTCAGTACACAAGTAAGACACAAAAACAAAGAAAGAAATTTTTTCATAAGCATATTACCTCCAAATTCCGATTAGTCGTTGACTTCATTATACTTTATTCGACCGTCAAAGTATAGAGAGATTTTGTAAAACTTGTCGGCTGGGAACAGCTTGCAACGCAAGGTGTCCCCAGATGGCAAGTTCACAAAAGGGTAGCTGGCGGCAGCCAGCGCAGGGGAAGCGTAGCGTCCCCTGTTTGATTTGAAGCAGACCATGACTGCGGAAAATCACAGCCCTCCGGCGAGGAGCCTT
>NZ_QUDH01000049.1:0-1195 GCF_003477445.1 Clostridium sp. AF50-3
TACCAAAGGGAGCGATACGCCGCTGTGAGATTCAGGGGAGGAACGACACCGGGGAGAACTGGCGAACTGACACCGAAATGATACCGAAACACAACAATCTGATAGGGGGACAGTCTACCCTATCGCTGATACTTCGGGAGATTTTAAGCGGCTCTATGGCTGTAATTTTACCGAAAATCGCCCCGAAACCATACACTAAAACGGGAGGAAGCGCAATATGCCGAGAATGAGCAAAAAGAGGAAGCATGAGCTTTCCTTTTACCTCAATGACCGGGGGCGTGTCACTTACAACGAATTATGCCGGAAATGCCAGCATGGGTGCAAGCAGAGCTTCCGGGCGGTTGTGATTGACTGCCCCCGTTATTTATCCAAACGAGCAAAGAAAAAGGAGGAACACACCGAATGAATTTTGAATTTATGACGATAGACACACCACTGCCGCCCTGTATGCCATTTCCCAGAGCGTTGACAGGATTTCCAGTCAGCAGCACCGCAAAGGTCATGTACTGCCGGATGCTGGACGCTATGCTATCCAAAGGGCAGGAGGACGAGAACGGAATCCTGTTTGTCTGCTTCCCTGTCACAGCCATTGCCGCAGTCCTGTCCCGCAGTCCTATGACGGTCAAGCGTTCTTTGAATGAACTGGAAAACGCAGGACTTATCATGCGGGTGCGTCAGGGCGTTGGAGAGCCGAACAGGATTTATGTGCTGATACCGGGAAAGGAGGACGCTGCCCTTGCCTGATAGCTCAAAACTTGAAAAGCTCAACCGGGAGCTGGAGAAAAGCGAAAAGAAACTGCGGAAAGCTATCAATGATGAAAAGGCATTGCAGCATCAGTTGAAGCAGCTTACCCGAAAGGAACGGACGCACCGGCTCTGTACTCGTGGCGGTATGCTGGAAAGTTTTCTGCAAGAGCCGGAACGCCTGACAGATGATGATATCATGCTGTTGTTGAAACTCATTTTTCACAGACAGGACACGCAGGAACTATTGAAAAAACTGCTGGAACGGAAGAAGCCGGAAACCCCTTAGTTTACTAAGGGCGCAATTATACACCACCCAGAGGTGGTGCATTGCGTTCTCCGAAGGCTCCTCGCCGGAGGGCTGTGATTTTCCGCAGTCATGGTCTGCTTCAAATCAAACAGGGGACGCTACGCTTCCCCTGCGCTGGCTGCCGCCAGCTACCCTTTTGTG